>JAVBMU010000137.1:0-3516 GCA_031552185.1 Cellulomonadaceae bacterium
GTTCGTCCTGAGCCAGGATCAAACTCTCCGACAAAAACGAGAATCCAAAACCAACTCTCCAACACCACCACCCCGGACAAACACACCCGGAACAGCAGCACAACCCGACCCCCCACCACACCCCGAAAGGCACAGCAAAAAAGCCGGACAAACATCGGCATCAACCATCACGAACACACTATTGAGTTCCCAAACAACCCACACCACCAACACCAGCCAACAAACCCACCGGCACCGGCAACCCCCACAAACTACCAGACCTTTTCGATCCTCACAAACGCGCTCACAGCGCGCAGCAAGCGAACCCAAGACCCGATTGAAAGGAGGATGTCCACCGCGAGACCAGCCGATCGATCCCAGTTCCGGGTTCGATCGTCCGTTCCTCTCAGCAGGTGGCCGGGTAAGAACGTTACACGACCGCACCCCCGGTTGCCAAGTCGGCCGTCACTCCGGGGTCCGAGGCCGACGCCCCGGCCGACGCTCCGGCTGCCGACTCCGCGACCCCCAGGGTGCGCTTGCCCCGGCGCAGCAGCGCGAACCGGCCGGCCAACAGGTCGGCTGCCTCGACGGTTGCCTCCTCCGAGGTGACCTTGACGTTGTTCACGTACGCACCGCCCTCGGCGATCGCCCGCCGAGCCGCCCCCCTCGACGGCACAAGGCCGGCCTGGACGAACGCGTCCACCACGCTCGCTCCGGGGGCGACTGCCGCGCGCGGCAGTTCGGCCACGGCGGCGGCCAACGTCGCGGCGTCGAGGGAGCCCAGGTCCCCCGAGCCGAAGAGCGCCCGGCTCGCCGCGATGACGGCGGCCGTGGCGTCCGCGCCGTGCACCAACGTCGTGACATCCTCGGCCAGCGCCCGCTGGGCGGCGCGCGCCCCGGGCCGCTCGCGCACGGCGTCGGCGAGCGCCTCAATCTCCTCCCGCGACCGGAAGCTGAAGACCTTGAGCCAGGGCACGACGTCGGCGTCGGCGGCGTTGACCCAGAACTGGTAGAAGGCGTACGGGCTCATCAACTCGGCGTCGAGCCACACGGCACCGCCCTCGGTCTTGCCGAACTTGGTTCCGTCCGCCTTGGTGATGAGCGGCGTCGTCATGGCGTGGACACCGACGCCCTCCGCCTTGCGGATCAGCTCGACACCCGAGAGCAGGTTGCCCCACTGATCGTTGCCGCCCGTCTGCAGGGTCACGCCGTAGCGCAGGTACAGCTCGCGGAAGTCGAGCCCCTGCAGGATCTGGTAGCTGAACTCGGTGAAGCTGATCCCCTCGTCCGAGTTGAGCCGCCGCGCGACGGTGTCCTTGGCCAGCATGGTGCCGAGCCGGTAGTGCTTTCCGATGTCCCGCAGGAAGTCGATGGCCGACAGGCCGGCCGTCCAGTCGAGGTTGTTCGCCACCCGCGCGGCGTTGGGGCCGTCGAAGTCGAGGAAGCGGGCCACCTGGGCCGCGATCCGCTCGGTCCAGGCGGCCACCGTCTCCTTGGTGTTCAGCACCCGCTCGCCGGACTGTCGGGGGTCGCCGATCAATCCGGTCGCGCCGCCGACCAGCGCGATCGGGCGATGGCCCGCCCGTTGCAGGTGCCGGAGCAGGATGAGCTGAACCAGGTTGCCGTGGTGCAGGCTCGGCGCCGTCGGGTCGAAGCCGCAGTAGTAGGTGACCGAGCCGCCCTCGAGCGCCGCCCGCAGAGCGGTCTCGTCGGTCGTCTGCGCGATCAGGCCGCGCCACTTCAGCTCGTCCAGCACCTTGCTCGCCACGGTTCTTCCTCTCGGTCGGCGGTCCGCCTCGCTTCCTGCCCGCCATCCCGGGACGGGGGCAGGGGCAGACGTCGGGTCTAGTCTGCCTGCCCCCGACGGTGCGGCGCGCCACCGTTCGGGGCGGCGGGGCGCACGGGCGAACTCGGTAGCAGTCGTCATGGGGTCACGCGGACCCGCTGCGGCCCGGTCATCTCGATGCACGGCGACTTCCCGCGGGCGGCGCCGCGCGGTACGCGCTGACCGTCGGGTCGCCTGCGAGCGTGAACCGCCACGGGTACCGGTCCACTCGGCCGCCGTCGCCGGCGACGCCGACCCGCGGTCCGGCGGCAATGAGCCGGCCGTTCAGGCCGACCGCCCGCCCGCCGGGAGCGGGCGGGCCGAGGGCAACGCCCGTCGGGTTGCCGGCATCCGGTTCGGGTGCCGGGAGACCGACGACGACGTCGCCCGCCGGGTCGGTCACGTCGGCCCCGTAGGCGGCGAGGTCGAGACCCAGGGCGACCGCCAACCGGGCCGGCCCCCGGGCGAGGTCCCGGTCCGCCCGCACGACGCCGGCGGCGAGCCGACGGCGTCGGGCCAGGTCTGCGCCCGAGACCACCTCGCCGGCCCGCATCAGGACGGCGGCCGCCCGGCCGGGCGGCCCGCAGACGATGTTGACGCAGTGGTGCAGGCCCAGGTGCCGGTAGACATACAGCCGACCGGGCTCGCCGAACATGGCGCGGTTGCGCTCCGTCCGGCCCCGGAAGGCGTGCGAGCCGGGATCGTTCGCGCCGTCATAGGCCTCGACCTCGGTCAGCCGCACGGTGACCTCGCCCTCGGGCGACCGGGTGGTGACGAGGGCGCCGAGCAGGTCGCGAGCGACGCCGAGCACCGGCCGGTCGTACCAGTCGCGGGCGGGCACCGCCGAGCGGGGCGGCGCGGGAACCGGCGCCGGCCGGGCCGCAGCCGCCGGCGCCCGGGCCGGCGCCGGCGATGGAACGAGGCGACCGAAACCGTCCAGATGCAGGTCGGCACGCTCGCGGGTCCGGTTGCGGGCGAAATGCTCCGGCTCGGTCCGCATCCACTCCTCCCACTGCGGGCGCAGCGGCTCTCCGTCCCGGGCAAGCCCGCGCCGCAGGCGAGTCTCGTCGTCGGCCTCGACCCAGATCCGCAGGGTGGCGAATTCGTCCGCGGCCTGCCGCCCGGCGCCGCAGCCCTCCACCACCAGGTAGGGCGCAACCGGGACCTGGTGCCACTCGGCGAAGGCGCCGCGGGCCCAGTCGTAGCGCCGATACCGGCCGGCTCGGCCGGCGGCGAGGGGGCGCAGCACCCACTCGGCCAACCGCTCCCAGGAGCCTTCGAGGCCCTGCCATCCCTCATACAGATCGTCCAGGTGCAGCACCTGGGCCGGCAGGGCGGCGCCGAGCGCCGCGGCCAGCGTCGTCTTGCCCGAGCCCGCGGGGCCGTCGACGACGACGAGCCGAACGGGGCCGAGTCGATCCTCGCCCGCCCGGAGTCGGTCGACGATGCGCGCGACCACCTCGGCGGGCGCGTCCTCGCCGGCAGGGGCGGGACCGCCCGCCGGCTCCGGTCGGACCTCCGGCGTGGACATGATCGCCCATCGTGCCATGCCCGCGCGTGACCGCCCCGTCCTTGGAGATCGCGCGGATAGGTGTGGGCACCCGTGGCGCCGACGCCGTGGCGCCGAGCGCCGGCGATCGCTTCGGTGGCCGCCGATCGCGTGGGTGGCCGGGCCGTCCGAGGCGATGCGTCGTGAGCGATACCTCTCGTTC
>JAVBMU010000096.1:0-13096 GCA_031552185.1 Cellulomonadaceae bacterium
CGGCCTCGCCGGCCGGCGCCCGGCGCCCCGGCCCCGGCGGGGGCGGCAGCGCGGCCCGGACCCGGTCCAGCGGAAGCCGGCCGCCTGCGAGGGTGCGGCGCACCCGGGCCATCCCCCGCAGGTCGGCCAGCGCCGTCGCGAGGATGTCCACCCGCGAATCCGGGTCGTCCACCCAGTCCACCGGCACTTCATGGATGCGCAGGCCCGCCCGCTCGGCGAGCAGCAGCAACTCCGTGTCGAAAAACCACTCCTCGTCGCCGATCCACGGCAACAGTTCGCGCGCGACGTCGGCCCGCACCGCCTTGAACCCGCATTGGGCGTCGCTGAACCTCGACCCCATGAGGCCGCGCAGCAGAACGTTGTAGCTGCGGGAAATGAACTCGCGCCGGGGGCCGCGAACGACGCGAGCCGAGCGGGCAAGCCGGGAGCCGATCGCGACCTCGGAATGCCCCGACAACAGCGGCGCCACGAGCGGCGGCAGCGCGGCGAGATGAGTGGACAGGTCGACGTCCATGTACGCCACGACCTGCGCGTCCGATGTCGCCCACGCGGCGCGCAGCGCCCGCCCGCGGCCCTTCGCGTCCAGATGCAGCACCCGGATCCCCGGCAGCTGCGACGCCAGTTCGTGGGCGACGTCGAGCGTCGCGTCCGTGCTGGCGTTGTCCGCGATCGTGATCCGGGCCGGCACGGGCATCTGCGCGGCGAGGTAGGCGTGGGTCGCGAGGACCGACTGCGCCAACGTCGCGGCCTCGTTGTACACGGGGATGACGAGATCGAGCGCGACGGTCGCGGCGCGGCCGGGCGACACCGGAGCCGGCGTCGTCGCTCTGGGGTCGGCGACCGGCCCGGTCCGGACCGGTGCGGGGCTGGGGCGGTGCATCGTCGTCGTCATGGCTCAACCGTCCGCCGCGCGGATGGGGTCGAGCCAGGTGGTGTCTGTGCGGTGGCTGTGGATCTCAGCCGACGGGCGGCGGTGGATCTCAGCCGACGGGCGCCCACCACGTGAGCCGGGTGCCGCCCTTCGAGCGGGGCGCCACCTCGCAGTCGCCGCCCAGCGCATGCGCCCGTTCGCTCAGGTTCCGCAGCCCGGAGCGCCGCCCGGAATCCTTGGCGATGCCGACGCCGTCGTCCGTTACCGTCAGCCGCGCGGCGGCGTCCGAGACGTCCAACTGGACCGAGACCGCGCTCGCCTGCGCGTGCCTGGCCACGTTGGTCAGCGCCTCCCCGAGCACGACGACGAGTTGGTTCGCCACCGTCGCCGGCAGCGTCACAACCCCCGAGGACCCGCTCGACGCCTGGACGTTCACCGCGACGTCGGGGGCGAAGCCGAGCGTCGTCGTCGCCGCGTTCGCCGCCGAGACCAGCCGGTCCTCGATGGACGGCGCGTCCGGGTCGGTGGCCGTGTGCAGGGCGAAAATCGTGGAGCGGATCTGCTGGATCGTCTCGTCCAGGTCCGCGACCGTCTCCTCGATCCGTTCCCGGGCCGTCCCGTCCTCGACCAACTTCTGCACGCTCATCAGCGACATCGCCGAGGCGAACAACCGCTGGATCACCACGTCGTGCAGGTCGCGGGCGATCCGGTCCCGATCCTCCAGGACTCCGACCTGCTTGGCCTGCGCGTAGAGCCGCGCATTGTCGATCGCCGCGCCCGCCGCGGCCGCCAGCGCGACAACGGCCGCCTCATCGGTCCGGCTGAACGGCTCGCCGCCGGTCTTGTCCGTCAGGTACAGATTGCCGAAGACGGTGTTGCGCACGCGGATCGGCACGCCCAGGAACGTGCGCATGGGCGGGTGGCCAGCGGGGAAGCCGGTGGCGCGGTGGTCGGAGCCGATATCCGGCACCCGGATCGGGTGCGGATTGCGGATGAGTTCGCCCAGCAGGCCGTGGCCGGTCGGCCAATGCTCGATCGACGCCGACACCCTCGGGTCGATCCCCAGCGGCACGAACTTCCCCAGGCGGTCGCCCTCGCGGACGCCGAGCGCGCCGTATCGCGCCCCGGTGAGGTCCATGGCGCTCGCGACAATTCGCCGCAGGACTGCGTCGAGGTCGAGGTCACTCGTCACCGCGACCACGGCGTCCAGGACGCGGGTTACGACGGCGCTGGGCAGAGTCTCCGGGTCGTTCACCCTTCGAGTCTTCCAGATCGAGTCCGGCGCGGGGTGGAGTCGGGTGGGGGCGCCGGCGTCGGGACGCGGACGCCGCCGCCGTCCTGTGGATAACTCTCGCCGCGCCATTGGCGGCTGATACCGTGCCGAAAACTGCATTTCCGGCGGCGAGGATGGCTGTCGATGTGGGATGTGTCGGATCCCGGGCGAGGTGATGTGGCTGCGTGGCGCGCCTCGGGTGATGCGATCCGGGCCGCCGGTGCCGCCCTGGCGGACGAGGCGGATGCCGTGCGCAGGGTCGGTGATCGGCTGCACGGGCCTCGTTGGCGAGCATGCGACCAACAGCGCCGGCGACGACTCGCGTGAACCGGGCGCGAATCTTCCCAGCCCCGACGCAAGAGGGCTCGACGTCTACCGGATCGACGGCCCCGAGCCGTACCCGAACGGCCTCGGGCCACCAGTGCCGGGACAGAATGCGAAGGTGCCCGATGCGCCGCGGTGGCGTCCGGTCGACCCCGGCTCCGATCAGGCGTTCGACGCCGACGGCAACCCACTGGAATTCACCGGCGAGAGCCGCTGGAACACCGAAGAGCCGTCCTGGGGCGAAAAATGGGCCGCCGCCATTTGGCGGAGCAAGGCCGCCGCGGCCTATTCCCGCGGCTGGGACAACGCCGGCCGAAATCTGGAACACTATCTGGATGCAAAGGGAAAGAATTTGCCGACCGATGTGGACGGACTGCTGCGGGAGGCTCCAACGTTCAGGCAGGAGGTGGAGAAGGTTACGGAGAGTACCGAGGCCCGTGCTGTTGACGACGCTCGGGCGAGAGGAGTGAACGCTCCGATCACCTACTCCGTCAATACACCCTGGTCCGGTGCGACCGTTCGACGGGCAGAAAGCGAGAATTGGTTTATGGCGTCGGGAAGTTTCGATTACAATATCGATGGTAAGGTAACGACGGATAAGGAGATGGCGCGCCTTCACGTGACAGGACTCGCTCAGGAGTACACCCTCGTCGGCGAATCGTCCCCGCGGCACAGAACAGGATCGTTCCAGTGAAGGGGAGTTCAACGCGAAGCGCTGCAAGATTCCTCACGCACGTCGCGTGTGGGCTCATGTTGGCTGCCGTAGGCGGGTGTGGTGACGGCGAGCCTTACCGCGATCCCTCCAAGATGGCGACCACGCAGGAGGCGACGCCGATGCACGAGACGTTAACCGACCCAGTACAGATCATGGCGCTGGTCGGGTTGGTGTTTCCCGAAGACGCCCACGACATTGTTGCCGAACGGGTCGAAGGGCTGGACGCCTACCACTACTGTTATCGACTTCGCTTCGAAGCGGCGCCGGAAGCTATCGCCAAGTGGACCGACAGCCATGGTGACAGGTTCCTCGATCGGGCGATCGGTTTTTCCGGCTCGCTGGTGGAGCACACCCAAGAACTCATCGGCCTCAGCGCGTTGCCGTCCGAAAGCGTGGCGGCGCTGGGCGTACGCGAGGATGTCCACCGGGGAAAATTCTACGAAGTCTATTTCGAGAGCGCCGAGCACAGCCCTGTGCACGTCATCATTATCCACCAGATGCCTTGGGACTGGCCCGAACTGCGTTGACTGGCTTGGCCACTGCGGGACGCCGCGAACGGCGGGACGCTGCGGTGCCCACCGCGCCCCCTACTTCGCGTCTCCCCCGGTCGCCCCGGACCCCCGGGCCTCGGCCTGCTTGGCCGCTTCCGCCGCCGCCGCCGCACCTCCGCCGCCGTCGTCCGACGCCCGCTCGGCGGGCGGAGTCCGCGCGGCGACCGCCTCCCGGAGGGCACGGTCGTCCTCGACGGCCTTCTGGTGCTTCTCGTGTCGCTTATCGGCGGCGCGGGTGTCCCGGAGCGGAAGCGTGAGCTGGTCCTCCGCGGGGACGCCCTCGTTCAGTTGCTGGACCCGCTCGAGTTCGGCGTCGAGCTCGGCGCCGAAGAGCAGGGCGAGGTTGGTGATCCACATCCACAACAGGAAGACGATGACGCCGGCGAGGGCACCGTAGGTGCTGCCGTAGGACGCGAAGTTCGAGACGTAGAACCCGAACGCCACCGAGGCGAGCGCCCAGACCACGATCGCGACCAGCGCCCCCATGCTGAGCCACCGGAACCGCCGCTTCTTCACGTTCGGCGTCGCGTAATACAGCAGAGCGACCAGGATGACGACGAGCGCGACGGCGACCGGCCACTTCACGATGTTCCACACGGTGATGGCGCCGTCCGACACCCCGGCGGTTTCGCCGACTGACCTGGCCACCGACCCGGACAGCACCAGGACGGCGGCGACGACCGCGGCGATGATGATCGTCGCCAGAGTCAGGACGACCAGCAGCGGCCGCAGCTTCCAGATCGGCCGCCCCTCTTCGACGCCGTAGATCCGGTTCATCGCCCGGCCGAAGGCGGAGACATACCCCGACGCGGACCACACCGCCAGCACCAGACCGATGATGAAGGCCCAGCCGGCCCCGCCGCTGTTCTTGGTCACCTGGTCGACGATCGGCTCCAGCACCTGCATCGCATCGTCCGGGACGAATGCGCCCAGGGAATCAAGCACCCGCTGCGCGGTCTCTTCGGGATCGCCGACCAGCCCGAGGACCGAGACCAGAGCCAGCGCCGCCGGGGCGGAGGCCAGCACGGCGTAGTAGGTCAGCCCGGCCGCGAGGTCGGTGCACTGGTCGCGGGCGAACTCCCGCACCGTCCGGGACAGGACCCGCCGGCGGGTGCGCTGCTGGAGTTCCTCGGGCTCGTCAGGCATGTCCCGACGCTAACCGCGCTGCGGCGGCCCACAACCGGGGCCGGCCGCGGGCCCGCGGCGAGCCCGCCGCTCGGCAACCGACGGGTGCGTCGGGTGATTTTTTTGTCCGGTACCGCGGGGGAGGACCCGTGCGCCACGGTGCACACGGGTCCCCCGCCCTTGGTTGGGGCGCGCGGGCGGGTGTGAGACCCGCGCGCCCCCTTCCGTCCGTTGCGCTCGCCGTCTGCTGCCTCAGACGTTCGGCGAGATCGAACGGGAATCGCCGATCACGTGGATCGGCGTTCCGCCGGCTCGGGCCGAGCCGGGGATCGTGGACCGCGTCGCCGAGGTTCGTGGCGAGCGGTGCCGGGTGGCAAGCGAAAGAGCGGTCGTTAGCCTGAGGAGCGTCTGGTTGGCCCGGATCGATCTGTCTCCTGCGCCGTGTTGCCCCCGCGGCTCATCACCTAGCGAACCTCCTCACCCCCGAATCTGCGGCGGGCGAAGGTCCGAGATCGAAAGGAACTTGGTCCCATCTTGGGAATTTCTAGGTCTTCGTGAGGGGCAAGAGCGGGTCTTCCGTGCCAAATCTTTGGCTCCCGCGAAGTTTCTCTGCCCAAGGGGTACTAACTGGGCAAGGCCGGTGTTACGTTATCAAGGCGGGCGGAACGGCGCGCGAACGCACGTGCGCCTCCCGGCCGCAAGGACATGGACCACACAAGGACATGGACCACACAGGGAGCCAACGTGGGATCGGTGGAGATGCGAGGTGCCCGTAGCGCCCGGCGTACCACAGACCCATCCCCACGCGCCGGCGCCCATCGGCGCCGGGCGGCCGCCCAGGTCGTCGCCGGTTCCAGCCTGAGCGTGTGCCTGGTCGCCGCGCTGATCGGCAGCGGCCCGGGCTTCGAGGGGGCGGGCACGCTCCGGCCGGCCCCGGCCCCCGCAGCCGTGGCCACGGCCGCGCCGGCCGTCGACCTCTACGGCGAGTTACTCGACGTCGATGCCGTCATGGCCGTGTTGGCGCGGGCGGACGCCCTCGCCGACGACCGGATGACCGACGAGATCAAGGAAGCCCGGGACCGGCTCGCCACCCTGTTGGCGGCCTACCTCGCCCAGTCGGCCGAGGATTCCGACGACGCCGCCGCCTCGAGCGGGCGGGCCGGCCTCGACGGCGGGGCCGGGCCGGGCGCCGGGCAGGGCACGGCGCAAGACCCCGGGCAGGTGTCCGACGGCGTCGGTGCGGCGGGGGCCGGCGACGATGGTTCGGCGGCTTCTTTGCCGGGCAGTTCGCTCGGCTCGTCGCCGGCGGGCAGTATCTTCGGCTTGCCGACGCCCACCCCGCTCAAGCCGTTGGGCCCGGCGCCCTCGCTCGGGGCCGGCGCGCCGGCGACCGCGCCGAACGCGAGCAAGCCGAACGCGACGGCGCCGGGCACGACGAACCCGGCGCCCAAACCGAACCCGGCGCCCAAACCCACGGCTCCCGCCGCCGCGACCGGTGCGGCTTCGCCCCTCGTCGTCCCGGCCACGCCACGGATCTCCTCGTTCCTGAGGTCGGGTAGCCCGCGAATCCTTCCGGAGGACGGCGTTGCCGCCCCCGACGGCGTCCGGCCCGGCGAACGGCGACTGAACGCCTCGGCGTCGATCGACCTCTTCGGGTCGTCGGCCACGTTCGGTGGACTCGGTGCCAACTCGCTCGGCGGTTCGTCGTCGGCCACGATCGACGCCGCCACGACGGACGTCGCTGCAACGGACGCTGCCGCGACAACGGGCGCCGCGACCGAAGTCGGCGCCCAGCCCCACTTGCCGGCCGTCCAGCCGGGCGATCCCGCTTTCGCCGGCACCGTGACGGTCCAGGACGTCATGATGGCGATGACGATCCTGGCCGAACTGCTCGACCCGGCCAAGGGCCACCGGGCCGTGGACGTGACGCCGGTCCAGGTGCCGTTCGCCCCGATTGCGGGCCAAGGCACGTCCGGCTCGCTCCTCGCAGACCTCATCCACCGGTACGGCACCAGCACGGACGCCTTCAGCAACGGCCGGATCCCGGCCTCCGCCCTTTGTCCGCTGCACTTCGCCCCCGGCAAGGTCCTGCGGTGCGATGCCGCGCTGGCCCTCGACGCGCTCGCGGCGGAGTTTGCCGGCGTCTTCGGACACCCGCTGACGGTGACCGATGCGTACCGCACTTACGACGCGCAGGTGGTGCTGAAGCGGATCAAGCCGGTGCTCGCCGCCGTGCCCGGGACGTCGCAGCACGGATGGGGCCTGGCCGTGGACCTGGGCGGATCGATCCCGTCCGGCGGTTCGGCCGAGTACCTGTGGATGCGGATCCACGCCCCCAATTACGGCTGGGACAACCCTGCCTGGGCGCGGCCCTCGGGCTCCAAACCCGAGCCGTGGCACTTCGAGTTCTTCGCCGGCGGCAAGATGCCGGCGCGCTACACACCGGCCGAGCCGACGTACCCCGATCCGGGCACCGGACCGTTCGTCCCCGGCATCGTGCCGAAGCCGACGCCGACGCCGACGCCGACTCCCAAGCCGACCCCCACCGACCCAGGGCCGAGCCCCAAGCCGACGCCCAAGCCGACGCCGACCCCGACCCCGACGCCGACCCCCACCCCGACGCCGACGCCGACCCCGACGCCGACGCCGACGCCGACGCCGGATCCCACCCCGACCCCGACCCCGACCCCGACCCCGACCCCGACCCCGACGCCGGATCCCACGCCGGACCCCACCCCGGACCCCACCCCGGACCCAACCCCCGACCCCACGGCGAAGCCGGACCCGACGCCCGACCCCACGGCGAAGCCGGACCCGACGCCGGATCCGGCCCCGGATCCCACGCCGACGGACGAGGGGGAAACGGCGTCGCCGGAACCGCCGCACCTGGGTCCGGTCGAGGAGTCGCCCGATTCGGTGACCAAGCCCAGCGATGGTCGAACCGGGAGCACCTTCAGCTTCGGTCGGGCGTGGCGCAGGTAGCGACATGACCCACCACCGCACGCCGGCGCCGAACGGTCGGGCTATCGTCGGCGAATGGCCCAGGAGCAGGAGCGAGCAGCCGGGGCACCGGGCGAGGAGCGAGCGGTCAGCGCGCTCGACGCGTCCGGGGTGGCGTACCGGCTCACCCGGCACGCTCCGGTGTCCTCGCTTCAGGAGGCGGCCGCGGTTCGGGGATTGCCACCGGCTGCGGTGCTGAAGACGATCGTGGTGCGTCGGGCCGAGGACGACTTCCTGTTCGTCCTGGTCCCGGGTGACCGGCAGATCTCGTGGCCGAAGCTGCGGGCATTGCTGGGCGTCTCCCGGCTGTCGATGCCGGACCGCGACGTCGCGCGGGCCGTCACCGGCTACGAGCGGGGGACGATCACTCCGTTCGGGTCGACGCACGGCTGGCCGGTCATCGCCGACACTCGGGTGGCCGGTTCGGTCACGCGGGTCTCGATCGGGGCCGGGGCGCACGGAGTGGCGGCGCTCGTGGCGGCGCCGGATCTCATCGCGGTGCTCGGAGCGTCGGTGGGGGACGTGACCGAGGCGGCGCCGAGTCCTCCGCAATAGGCACTCCGGCGGGCCGCTCCGCGCAATTGTTCGGTGTGCTTTCGGCCTGCCGGTGCGGGCGCCGGCGA
Source organism: Cellulomonadaceae bacterium (assembly GCA_031552185.1). GTDB lineage: Bacteria > Actinomycetota > Actinomycetes > Actinomycetales > Cellulomonadaceae > JAVBMU01. Next base: position 8,483 of record JAVBMU010000096.1, read on the forward strand.
GCGGACCCAAATGCCTTCGGAGCGCAATTTCGAGAAACTACAGCCGACGCCTCCGCGATCGCTGGCCCTGCTTGGCAGCCCGGGTCCGGCGGTCCATCCGTGCTGCTCGGCGATGGCAGCGGTGTCAGTACTGGTCAGCCGGCGGGGTCCCCCGCCGGCCGGTGAGGCCGGCCGTCCCCGCTCAATTTGTTAGGTGAAAGTTTTGTGAAGCACTATGTAACGGAAGGTCCTTGATCTGGTAGAAAGAGGTTCCCGGCACCACGCCGTGACCAATGGGTCCTACCGCCGCAAGCCGCGTCGAGTGTCGGGACCTCGTGGCGACGTCGCCGCTCGAGGCACCCCCCGGGGGCCTCGATCGGCGACCCGCAGCGAACCAGGGGAACGGATCAAAGGATGAGCCTGCTCATGGAAACGGGCCGCGAAGCGGCTGTCCCGGGCGATGAAGCCACGGGTGGAATCACATACTTCGCACTGGCTGATGCCGTCGTCGTATCACTGTGGGGCGAGATCGATGCTGCCCTGCGTGACGTCGCCGGTCAGGCCATGGCATTCGTTATCGACACTCCGGGCCGCCTGGTGATCGATGTCGCGGACCTTGCGTTCGTCGACTCGACCGGGGTGGCCTTCATCCTGCAACTGCACCTGGTGGCGGTCGAGGATGGCCGGGAGGTCGTGCTGCGCAACCCGCGGCCGGCCTTACGGGACCTCCTCGAGATGATCGGCGCCGGGAGCCGCATCCCGGTCGAGCGCACCCGGGCGGGACGCACCGCAATCGAGCGCACACCGGTCGAGCGCACCGCGGTGGCCGCCGAGGCGGGACCGCGACGCTAGCCGCGGGCGCCCGTCCGGTTCACGCCGGACGGGCGCGGGGCCGGTGAATCCGCGCCCCGCCGCGGGCGTGGCGCCAGTGAATCCGCGCCCCGCCGCGTGCCGGCGTCGGCGTTGTGGGTGGTCGCGGGTACGGTCGGGCCCATGCGGATCCTGCATACCTCGGATTGGCACCTGGGGCGCACGCTCCACGGTGTCGACCTGATGACCCACCAGGCCGCATTCCTCGACCACCTAGTCGATGTGGTGCGCGCGGGCGGGGTGGACGCCGTGCTCGTGGCCGGGGACATCTACGACCGCGCCGTGCCGCCGGTGGAGGCCGTCGCCCTGCTGTCGGACGCCATTGCCCGCCTGGCGGAACACGCGGACGTCGTGCTCACGCCGGGGAACCACGACTCGGCGATCCGGCTCGGGTTCGGCGCGCAACTGATGCGGCCCGGCGTCCACCTGCGGACCCGGATCGCCGACGCCGACCGACCGGTGGAGATCCACCGGCCGGGGGGATCGGCGACGCTGCTGGTCTACGCCCTGCCGTATCTCGACCCGGACGCCGCTCGGACGGCGCTTGCGTCGCCGCCCGCACCGCCGCTCGCCCGGTCCCATGAGGCCGTGATGGCCGCGGCCATGCGCCGGGCGGCGCGGGACCTGGCGTCCCGCCGGGCGGCGGGTGGTGCGGGCGGCGCCGTCCGAGCCGTCGCGATGGCGCACGCCTTCGTGGTCGGCGGGGCCGCGTCCGAGTCCGAGCGGGACATCCGGGTCGGCGGCGTCGACGGCGTGCCGGCGGAGGTGCTGGCCGGCCCCGGGTTCGACTATGTCGCACTGGGGCATCTGCACGGCCCCCAGGTGGTCCGGCTGCCGCCCGGACCGGGCGGGCCGGCGCTCGCACGGTACGCGGGCTCGCCACTGGCGTACTCGTTCTCGGAACTGCATCAGACCAAGTCGACCGTGCTCGTCGACCTGGACACGGGCGGCGTCGAACTCGTACCCGCCCCCGTGCCACGGCGTCTGGCGGAGGTCACGGGCGGGCTCGCCGAGGTGCTCGGCGCCGCGGGCGAGCCGCACGTCGCGGACTGGGTGCGCGTCGTCGTGACCGACGCCGTGCGCCCACCGGACCTGTACGCCCGAGTCAAGGCCCGCTTCCCGCACGCGCTCCAGGTCACCCACCGCCCGCCCGCGCGGGCGGGGCGGACGGTCGTCGCCGCGGGGCCGGCGCGGGACCCTTTGGAGGTCGCGGGCGAGTTTGTCGAGTACGTCACCGGGACGGCGCCCAGCGACGCCGAGAGCGCCATCCTTCGGGCCGCGCTCGAGACGGCCACGGCGGCGGATCGGAGCGCCTGATGCACCTGCATTCGATGCGGTTCGCGGCGATCGGACCCTTCGCGGGCGAGCACACGATCGACTTCGGCCGGCTCGCCGCCTCGGGCCTGTTCCTCTTGGAGGGACCGACCGGCGCGGGCAAGTCGACCATCATCGACGCCGTCGTCTTCGCCCTGTACGGCAAGCCGGCCTCCGCCGCGGCGAGTGATGAGCGGCTGCGGTCCAGCCATGCCGGCACCGCCGAGTCCTTCGTGGACCTCGTCTTCGAGACGTCGGCCGGCATCTTTCGGGTTCGACGCACCCCCGAGTACCAGCGGCCCAAGCTGCGCGGCGAGGGGTTCACCACCCAGAAGGCGTCGATCGCGCTGTGGCGGTTGGCGCAGGTGCCGGTGGCCGACGCCGTGGCCGACGCCCCGGGCGAGCTCCTGAGCCACCGCCTGGACGAGGCGGGCCCGGAACTCGGTCGCCTGATCGGACTCGATCGGGCCCAGTTCGTCCAGACCGTGATCCTGCCGCAGGGCGAATTCGCCCAGTTCCTGCGGGCCAAGCCGGAGGACCGGGCGGTGCTGCTGCAGCGCGTCTTCGGCACAGAGGTCTACGTCCGCATGGCGGCGGCGTTGGCGGAGAACGCCCGCGAGGCGGGTCGGGAGATCGAGGCGGCCGGGCAGCGCGTCGCGGACGGCGTGAATCAGTTCGTCGGGGCGGCGGGGCTCGACGGCGACGCCGCGGCGGAACTTGGCGGCGCGCCGGAGCCGCAGGTCGTGGAGATGGCTCTCGACGTGGTGCGCGGCCTGGAGGCGGAGACACACCGGCTGGAGCGGCGGGTGGCCGGTGCGGATGGGGAATCGCTCGCCGCCCGGGCGGCCCTCGACGACGCCCGGGCCACCGACGCCCTGATCCGGCGGCGGGCGAGCCTACGGGAGCGGCTGGCGCACCTGGACCGGGACGCCGCGGCCCTCGACCGGGACCGGACCCGCCTGGCCGCGGCTGCGCGGGCAGCCGTCGTCGCGCCCGCGCTGGCCGGGGTGGACCGGGTCCGGGCCGACGTCCGGGCGGCGAGAGCGCAGGTCGCCGAGACCGCGAAGACGCTCCTCGGGACGGGATACGACGGCGCCCGTGCGGCGGGGGCCGCACCGGATGCTGCGGCGCTGGACGAGGCCCGGGCGGCCGCCGAGGCCGCCGCCGCCCGGCTGGAGGCGTGGATCGCCGTCGCGCACTCGCTCGCCGACCGGGAGAGCGCCCTGGCCGGCCGGCGCAAGGACGTCGAACGCGACGACGAGGAGCGGCGTCGGCTGGTTCAGGGCCTGGCCGAGCGGCCCGCCGAGCGGGCCGAACTCGCGGCCCGGTTGACCGCGGCGCTCGACGCCGCGGCGAGCCTGCCGGCCCTGCTCGCCGAGGCGGACCGCTGCCGGTCGGTCTGCGCGGCCGCCCATGCCGCGCATGCCCTCGCGGCGGACCTGACGGGCGCCCAGCAGGCGCTGGACGCCGCCGCTGCGGACGCGACGGCGGCGGTCGACGCGGAGCGGACCATCCGGCAGGCCCGGATCCGGGGCCTGGCGGGCGAACTCGCGGGGAACCTCGCGCCGGACCTGCCGTGCCCGGTCTGCGGGTCGCGTGAGCATCCTCGGCCGGCCACGCCGGAGCCGGGAGCCGTTCGCGACGCCGACGTGAAGAAGGTCGAGGCGGCGCGCGTCGCGGCCGACGCGGCCGTCCGTCACGCCCACGCCCGGGTCGCCGAACTCCGGGCGAAGCTCGACCTGAGCCGGGCCGCGGCGACGGGTGCCGAGCCGGCGGCGGCCGACCGGGCGCTGGCCGACGCCGAGGAGCGGGTCTCGGCCGCCCGGGCCCTGGCCGCGGCGCGGGCGCAGGCCGAGGCGGACCTCGCGGACTTCGACGACGCCACCGCCCGCGGCGCCGAGCGTCGGCTGGAACTCGAGCGATCGATCGAGGTCGAGCGGCGGCGGATCCGCGATGAGGACGAGGACCTCGCGGCCCGCGGCCGCGAGCTGGACCGCGAGATCGCGGCGGCCGACGCCCTGCTCGGACGGTCCGGCGAGTCGGACGGGCCGGGTGAGCCGGGCGGGGCGGGCGGTCTTGACGCCGAGCCGGGCGGGGCGGGCGGGGCGGTCGCCAGGATCGACGCCGCCCTCGAGGCGGTCCGCACGCGGATCGCGGCCCTGTGGGCGGTCCGCGAGGCCCGGGCGGCGCTCCGGCACGCTCTGCGCACCGAGGCGGATCGAGTGGAGGAGTTGGAGCGGCTCGCCGTCGCGCAGGGTTTCGCGTCGGCCTCGGCTGCGGCCGACGCGGTCCTGGATGAGGCCACGTACGCGGAACTGCACGGGGCGGTCGACGCGGCGGCCGCGGAGCGGACCGCGGTCGAGGCAGGGCTCGCCGATCCGGCCGTGATGGCCCTTGCCGAGGATGCGGCGACCGACCTCCCGGCCGCCCGGGCCGCCGCGGCGACCGCCG
>JAVBMU010000036.1:0-15065 GCA_031552185.1 Cellulomonadaceae bacterium
TCGGCCCGGGGCCAAGGTCCATGCCAGAGCCCGGTGAGCGGCCCGTCGCGGGCGGGTCGAGGGTTCGGCGTCCGGCCACGGCGCCGTCGGCCCAGATGCGCCCACCACCGGCCAATGCCAGGTCCGGGCCACCGGCGGGCAACAGGGCCTGGGCGCGGGCGGCGAAGTCGTCCAACCGCTCGCCCAACTCCGCGACGAGCTTGCGCAGCGCACCGCCCGAGGCCAACAACCGGTCCACCGACCGCCCGACCCGGCTCGCCAACGCCCCGGCCCAATCGGCCGCGATCCCAAGCGCGCGCCCGGTGCGGTCCTGGAACCCCCGATACGCGTCGATCGCCGCCCCGCTCATCCCCACCAGATCGCGGTCCACCACGCCCACCAGGTCCTGCCCGGCCCGCTCCAACTGACCGGCGATATTGCGCCACGTCGCACAAAACCCGCCCACCTGGCCCGCGTCACCACTGAGATCGTTCAACCAACCCCTGAGCGGATCCACATGATCGAGCACCCAACCCAAACCCATAGCGAACAACGACCCCAACGGGTCCGAGACCATCGCCAACCCGTCACCGACAACCGCGAACGCCGCCAACCCACCCGAAACCCAATCACCATCACGGATCGCCGCCGCCAACTGCGCACCGTCATCGATCAAGAACGTCCCCGACGTCGCCGACGCCGTCTCCACCCCACCGGCGACCAACGGATGACCCGTCACCACCCCAGCCCACCCACCACCCGAACCATGACAAGAAGGCTTACACAAGCCAAACCGACACGTCAATCAAACCGCTCGTCTGTTGACAACCCGGCCAGACCGGACGACTCCGGACCGGACGACTCAGCGCGCCTCGTCGAACAGGTCCGCGTCGGGCTCGTCCAGCGTTGCGAGCGCGCCGGCGAGTTCGGCCAGGGCACTGACGTCGGTCCGGGACCGGACGTCGGCGAGGAACCGCGCCGCCCCGGCGTCGTCGTGCAACGCCAGGGCGAGATCAGCCCGCAGAATCAGCGCCCGGAATCGCACTCCCTCAGAGGCGATCGGCGCGCGTACCCCCTCGGCCGCGAAGGCGATGTCCAACACCTGGGCCGCGCCGCGCGGGTCGCCGGCGGCGCGCAGGAGGCGGGCATGCTCGACGGCGTGGGCAAGAGCGGGCGCCGCCGGAACCGCACGGCGCGGCAGCGGCCTGCGCTGAGCCTGACCGGACACGCTCCCTCCTCGTCTCGCTCCCGGCCAGCGTATCGGCGCATTACCCGTTCCGAGACGGAATCGCAACCGGCGCGCCGCCCGAGCGCTGATCGGGGCCATCAGACCGGGGACAGGGCAGCCACTTGTGTGAGAGAGTTCGAGAAAGGCGTGCAGCGGGGCGATGACCGGAGGGACCAATGACGGTACTGGTGGTGTACAACGACTCGCCGCAGGGGGAGGCCGCCTTTCACGCGGCGGCCGCCGAGGCCGTCCGCCGGGAGACGGGGTTGCGGATTCTCGTCCTCAATCCCCGTGCCGAGGGTGCGCCCACACCGGCCGCGCTCGCCCACCTCATCGACGGCCTGCCGCCGGGCTTCCCACCGCCACCGCTCGCCTACCGCGACCCGGATATCGACCCCGCGGACGCCATCCTGGACGAGGCCGAACTGCTTCGTCCGGAACTCGTGGTGATCGGCACGCGCAAACGTTCCCACGTCGGCAAGTTCCTGCTCGGGACGACGACGCAGCGCGTCCTACTCGATTCGCCGGCGCCGGTGCTGGTCATCAAGGCCAAGTTCTGACCACGTGATCGCCTCGCGGCACTGATCGCGTCGCGGCACTGATCGCCTCGCACGAGCAGTCGCGTCGAGTCGCCTACAGTTCGTGCAGCGCGAACGGCTGTCCGGCCGGCCAGCGCTCGACGTCAGCCGGGATCTCGATCAGAACATCGGCCCGCGCCATCGAGGCGACCAGATGCGAGCCCTGCCCGCCGACCAACCGCACCCCGCCGTCGGGGGTGCGCACGCCGCGCAGGAACTGGACCTTGCCGGCCGGCGACGCCCCGGCGTCGGAGAGCGGTCGGGGCGCCGGGACCGGCCGGTCGGGGCGCCCCGCCGCCCGCTCCAGGGCGGCGCGGGCGAAGACGACGAAGGACACCATCGCGCTGACCGGATTGCCGGGGAATGCAAGGAGGGGCACCCCTGCCACCCGGCCGAACCCCTGCGGTCCGCCCGGCTGCATTGCCACGGTGCGAAACGTCGCGTCGTCGGCCACTGTCTCCCGAATGACCTCGTAGGCGCCCTTGCTGACGCCACCCGTCGTCAGGATCAGGTCGGCCGCGGCGGCCGCCGCCGCGAGTACGCGGTGCGCCTGCTCGCGGTCGTCGGGCACCCAGGTCCGGAAGGTCACCCGGCCGCCGGCCGCCTGGACCGCTGCGGTCAGCGCCACACTGTTGGACTCGAAAACCTCGCCCGGCTCGGGCACGCTGCCCGCCACCGCGAGTTCGGATCCGGTAGAAATCACCGCAACCCGGGGCGCGGCGACCACCGCCACCCGCTCGATCCCGCACGCCGCCATCGCGGCGACGTGCCGCGGCGCAATAGTGGTCCCGGTGGGCACGACAATCTCCCCGGCGCCGATGTCACTTCCCGTTGCGCGAATGAACGCACCGACCTCACGTGCTCGGCGGATGCCCACCCACGGCGGCGGACTGCCGAGCGCGAACCCCGGATCATCCGTGTCCTCCACCGGGACAACGGCGTCCGCGCCGGCCGGCAGCGGGGCGCCGGTCATGATCCGGGCCGCCGCACCCGGCGGCAGCGCCGCCGGCACGCCCGCAGCGGCCGGGATCTCCGCGACGACGGGCAGTCGGACCGCCGCCTCGGGCGCGGCGCCCGCGAGGTCGCCTGCATGGACGGCATAGCCATCCATCTGCGAGTTCCGGAACGACGGCAGCGCGAGCGGGGCGACGACGTCGACGGCCAGGACCCGGTCGAGCGCCGCCAACGGCTCCAGCAGTTCCGTCCGCGGCCGCCCGTCCGCGCCCCGGCCAAGATCGGCGATCAGCGCGACGACGTCGGCCCGGTGTGCGGCGACACTCACCGCCGGCCCGTCCGCGACTCTGGCGACCATCAGCACCCCTCCCGGTCGACCCCGGCCCGGCCGGCGCCGTTCTGCATTCAACGGCCACAGCCTGCCATGTCCTGGCGTCGGACATCCCGGCCGCCGTGCCACGGGCAGAGCCGTCAGCTGAGTGCGACCGGCCGGTTCTCCGTGTCGCCGCCCGGGACCGGCACCACCACCGATTCGAAGTCCTCCCCCAGCTCCGCCCGCCACCAGCCGATGTTCCTGGCCCGGCGGCCGTACGGCGACGTCGGGTCGGCGGACAAGCGATCGGCGACGTCGGACAGGCGCAGCGCGTGGGTGCGACCGGGCGCGGCGGGCACGTCAAGGACGCGGCGATTGCCGCGGAACAACGGTTTGCGGCGCGGGCGCAGCCGCTCCACCGCGTTGAGCAGGCGCCACCACGGACCGAGGCCGCGCCCGATGACCAACTCGGCCTCCTGTGAATACTGCCGTGCCAACCGATCCGGGTGGAAGACCAGTCCTTGGGCGCTCGCCTCGGCCACCATCCACCGCAGTGCGAGGTCGGACAGGGCACCGGACCGCTTGCCGCCGCCGACGTCGCTGTGCGCGCCGGGGAACCACACCTGCTCGACCCAGCCGGTCCGCTCCTGCACCACGGGAACGTCCCACAGGGCGGGCTCATAGGTGATCCGACGATCGTCGATCGCCAGCGCCTGCCGGGCGCAGCGCACCGACGGTGACAGGCCAAGGTCGTGGAACCGAGTGCGCCGCCGGCTGAAGCCCGGCACCCCGAGCGCGCCCACGGTATCGAAGACGCCGAGGAAGGCGATGGGCACCTCGGGGTAGCAGTGCGCCGCCTTGAACCGGGCTGCGCGCTGCGCCCGGTCGGGGCCGAAGTACTGATAATGCTGCTCCGCCTCGCTCAGCCGATCGGTCACGAGCGCCTCGGGCGTCAGCAGCCCGACCAGCGCAATCATGCCGACCACCGAGCGCGCGGTGTAGGCGCCTCGGCTGAACCCGAAGACAAAGACCTCGTCCCCGGGTTCGTAATTGAGCGCCAGTTGCCGGTATCCCGAGACCACGTTGCGGCCCAGCCCGTAGCCGAACGCGCCGCCGAGCAGGCGGTCGGCCAAATAACCCTGCGCGCCCACCCCTTCCACGCTGAAGACCATTTGCTGGACGCCGTCCGGGCAGATCCCGGAGACGACCGCCCGGACGATCTTCTCGATGTTCGTCACCCGCGGGTTGACCCCGGAGTCCCAGGTGCCGTCGCAGCACAGGACCAGTCGCTTCATGCGCACCCTCCGCGTCGAGGTATTACGCGATGATTATACCGATACGTACCGGTTCCCGGAGTCCAAACCGTCGGCCCGGGACGGGATCATTCGGGCTCGATGTCGACCCTCGTCACCCGACCGGGCGGGTCGCCGCTGCGCAACCACGCCGCGAGCCGGCGCAGCGCGTCGGCGTCGCCCGTGGCCTCGACATGGACCGTGCCGTCGTCCATGTTCCGGGCGGAGCCCGACACCCCGAGGATCGCCATCCGCCGTCGGGTGTGCCAGCGGAAACCGACGCCCTGTACATCGCCGTGGACGACGGCGTACAGGCCGGCTCGACCCTCGTCGGGTCGCTGGTTCGGCCCGGGGCGGCCGTGGTTCGGCCCGTCCCGCCGGCCGTCCTCCGCGTCGATCATGGCCGCCTCCCTCCGCCACGACCATCATGCCGGCGAAGGCGGGCCGGGCCCGCGGGGCGCGGGTCCGTCGGGCGAGCCCGCCGCGCCCAGGGGTTACTCGGTCGGGTCGGAACCGTACTTGGTCAGGTGGAGCTTGCGGGCCGACGACATCCAGTCGTCGCGCCGGATGCGATCGGGGAAGACCTCCAGTGCGTCGCTGACGTGCTCGATGTCCTCCGCCTCGAAGCGGGCGATCTGACGAAAGCTCGTGATCTCCATCGAGTACAGCAGCTTCGAGATGACCTCGCCGATGCCGTAGATCTCGCGCAGGTCGTCCTGCGGGTTGTCGTCGCCGCCCGTGCGACGGGCGATCTCCGCCACCCGCTGCACGGCCGGGGACGGGACCGGTTCGGGCTCGGGTTCGGGTTCCGGCTCGGGTTCGGGTTCCGGCTCGGGTTCCGGCTCGGGTTCGGGTTCCGGCTCGGGCTCGGCCGCGGCCGCGTCGGCGAGGTCGCGCTCGCGCAGTTGGGCGTCGAGCGCGGCGCGCGCCTCCCGGCAGCCGCGCAGATCCGCCTCGATCTGGCTCTTGGCCTCGCGGACCTGGTTGAGGTCGACCTCCATCCGAACGTTGGCGTCGCGGGCCAGCTTGAGTTCCGACTCGAGGTCGGCCGCGCGCCTCTCGTCGGCCTGCCAGGTGCTGAACCAGCCCTTGAGCAACCAACCCAGAATGAACCCGAGAATGGCGGCGATCAGCAGCCAGAGAAAGATCTCACCGGCCGTGTACCACGACATCAGTTGCTTCCCTTCACAGTCAAAGTGGCGCGCTGGTTCGCCGCCCGGCCGGCCGCCGTGTCATTGCTCCCCGCGGGATTCGCCGCACCGTGACCGACGGCGGCAATGCGGTCGGCGCGCACGCCGCCCCGGATCAGGTGGGCCCGAACGGCATCCGCGCGCCGTTGGGAGTCCGCGACGGCGTCGCCGGCGTGCGGGAGCGAGACGTAGCCGTTGATGTCGATCGCCACCTTCCCGGCCCGCAGGGCCGGGAGGATCGCATCGAGCGCCTGGCGCCCGGCGGCATCGAGTTCGTAGCAGCCCCACCCGAAGTACACGACCGTCGCGTTGATCCGGGCGGCGTCGACCGCCGAGACGGGCGACGTCGGGGCAATCGTGACCGTATTCGACACCTTGAGGCCGAGCCCTCCCACCGTTTGCCGCAGCGAGTGCCGGGCGGCGTCGTCGGCCACCGTGCCGTCGAGCGCGAGCCCGGCCCCCGACGCCGTGAGGTCGATGCCGGAGATCGTCGGGAAGGCGGCCAGGCCGGTGACGAATCGGTCGAGCCACGCCGACCCCGCGCAGGCGGGGTCGATGACGAGCCTACTGATCACCGGAGCGCCGAAGAGTCGTTCCGACTGTGCAACGAGGGCGTCCGCGTCCGCGTCGCTGGGCACCGTCCCCTCAAGGAGAACGCCGTCACGCCGGGCGACGATGCGCACCGACGGATCGATCGCCGAACGCTGGACGGTCCCGGTCGTCGAACTGTCGGGCGCATGGGTCGGGGATACGGCCGGCCCGGCGACGGTCTGGTGGTCACCCGTCGGGCCGGCCGAACCGGGTTCACCGACCGCGCTCGAGCGGATCCGCACCCAGCGCACGCCCGGGACCGAACGCACGGCCGCAGCGGCGGACCGAAGCTGCGCAGCGGCGACGTCCGGTCCGCTGACGACGGCCTCCCGGCCCGAGAAGACGACGTCGGCATCGGCGGGCTCCCCCCGGCGAAGCGCCTCGCGGGCGGACGCGTCCAAGTCGGCGGCCAAATAGCCCTGACCGATGATCGGGACAGCCACCAGCGTTACACCAAGAAGGGCGCCGGCGACGGCAATGCCCGCCTTTCGATACTGCCTGTTGCGGTCAATTGTCATAAGGCTCCCTTGAACACGACAATCCGGACGCCCAGAATGGAGATGCTAGCAGCCCTAAGGCCAAGGTCGGAGCGCCCGGGCTCGCCGGTGACCGTGCTTCGCCGCAGGTCGCGGGCATGTTCGGACCGCCCGGCGGACGTCTAGCGCAATTCGCTCCGGCCGCCGGCGTGAGAGTTCACCCTCCGCCGACCGCGGCCGCCCCGCCCGGCGCGGGCCGGGAGCCGGGCGGAGCAGACTCGTCGGGCAAGGCCGACAATGTACTCTTCCGTGGTCTCACGGAGAAGGACCGCGGTCGCGCCGAACCGAGCACAACGGCCTGGCGGGGTGGCCCGATCCGACCGCCGAGCGGTGACCTTCGGCCCGGCGTTGTGCCTGGCTGGTCGGTCTATGGTCGAGTCGTGAAAGCCGGCCTGCCCGCGCGTGCGACGACGGGAATCGACGACGTCCGAATCTCCCGCAAGACCCGTTCCGGAAGGGTGCGCGTGGCGTTGACCGCGCTGCTCGCCGGGACCCTTGCGTTACCTTTGACGGGATGCTCCGCATCGGCGTCGGCCGGACCCGGTGAATCCCACGGCGAGGCGAGCCTGGTGCTGCCGGACCTCGGCTCGGTCACCGTTCTCGGCGGCATGTCGGGACGATCGCTGTTGTTTCTCGGGCTGATCGTCTGCGTGCTCGGACTGCTTTTCGGTGCGGTCAGTTACGTGCAGCTGCGCAAGCTGCCGGTGCACCCCTCGATGCGCGAGGTCTCCGAACTCATTTACTCGACCTGCCGGGCCTACCTCACGCAGCAGGGTCGATTCCTGATGATCCTGTGGGCGTTCATCGCGACCGTGATCGTCGTCTATTACAAGGCGCTGATCGGATTCCCCTGGGGCCGCGTCATCATCATTATCGCGTTCAGCCTCATCGGCATGGCCGGCTCCTATTCGGTGGCCTGGTTCGGCATCCGGGTCAACACCCTCGCCAACTCGCGGACGGCCTTCGTCTCGCTGCGGGGCAAGCCGCTGCCGCTGCACCGGATCCCGCTCAAGTCGGGCATGTCGATCGGCATGGTGCTGATCAGCATCGAACTGGTGATGATGCTGATCATCCTCTTGTTCCTCCCCCGAGACATCGCCGGCGCATGCTTCATCGGCTTCGCCATCGGCGAGTCCCTCGGCGCCTCGGCCCTGCGGATCGCGGGCGGCATCTTCACCAAGATCGCGGACATCGGGTCCGACCTGATGAAGATTGCGTTCAAGATCAAGGAGGACGACGCGCGCAATCCCGGCGTGATCGCGGACTGCACCGGCGACAACGCGGGCGACTCAGTGGGCCCCAGCGCGGACGGCTTCGAGACCTACGGCGTGACCGGCGTCGCCCTGGTCACCTTCGTTCTGCTCGGCGTCCACGACACCAAGGTGCAGGCAAGCCTTCTGGTGTGGATCTTCGTGGTTCGTGCCCTGATGATCGTCGCCTCCGCGGTCTCCTACGTCGCCAACGATGCCTGGGCGTCGCGCCGGTACCGGGACGCCGGCCGGCTGAACTTCGAGACGCCGCTGTCCACGCTCGTCTGGCTGACCTCCGCCGTCTGCATTCTCGCCACATACCTCACCACGTGGGTCGTGCTTGCGGACTCCGACCTGGGTGGCGTCTGGTGGCGGCTGGCCACGATCATCTCCTGCGGCACCGTGGCCGGCGCCCTCATTCCCGAGTTGGTCAAGGCCTTCACGTCGACCAAGTCCAAGCACGTGCGCGAGGTCGTCAAAGGCTCGCGCCAGGGCGGTCCCTCGCTGAACATTCTGTCCGGCCTGGTGGCCGGGAACTTCTCCGCCTACTGGCTCGGCATGGTGATCGTCGGCCTGATGGGCGGGGCGTACCTGATGAGCAACGAGCTGAGCGAGTTCATGCTCGCGCCGGCGGTCTTCTCCTTCGGCCTCGTGGCATTCGGCTTCCTCGGCATGGGGCCGGTGACCATCGCCGTCGATTCCTACGGCCCGGTCACGGACAACGCGCAGAGCGTGTACGAGCTCTCGGTGATCGAGGAGATCCCCGGAATCGGCGCCGAGATCGAAAAGGACTACGGCTTCGAACCCAGCTGGGAGCGGGCCAAGACCATGCTGGAGGAGAACGACGGCGCGGGGAACACCTTCAAGGCGACCGCCAAGCCGGTGCTGATCGGCACGGCCGTCGTCGGCGCCACCACCATGATCTTCTCGATCATCATGGGTCTGACCAGCGGCCTGACCGACGGCATGGAGAACCTGTCCCTGATGCACCCGCCGTTCCTGCTCGGCCTGGTCACGGGCGGCGCGATGATCTTCTGGTTCACGGGCGCCTCCATCCAGGCCGTGACAACCGGCGCGAACCGGGCCGTGGAATTCATCAAGACCACGATCAAGCTCGACGGCGCCGCCAAGGCCTCGGAGAAGGACTCGCGCCGGGTGGTCGAGATCTGCACCCAGTATGCCCAGCAGGGCATGCTGACAATGTTCCTCGGAGTGTTCTTCGCGACCCTCGCCTTCGCCTTCGTCGAGCCGTACTTCTTCATCGGCTATCTGGTCTCGATCGCTACCTTCGGGCTCTACCAGGCGATCTTCATGGCCAACGCCGGCGGGGCCTGGGACAACGCGAAGAAGATCGTGGAGGTGGACCTGCACGCCAAGGGCACGGCGCTGCACGACGCGACCATCGTCGGCGATACCGTCGGCGACCCGTACAAGGACACCTCGTCCGTCGCGCTCAACCCCGTGATCAAGTTCACAACGTTGTTCGGTCTGCTCGCCGTCGACCTCGCGGTTTCCCTGACCGCGGACGGCAAGAGCGGGTTGGTCGCGGGCCTCGCCGCGGTATTCTTCGGAGCATCCGCGTACTTCGTGTGGCGGTCCTTCTACGGCATGCGAATCAAGACCGACCTCGCGGACTCGATCGACGAGCCACCGCCGTCGACCCAGCCGACGCCGCTCGTCAAGGTGGACGACGGCCTGCAAGTACAGGCAGGTGAGAAGCGATGAAGATCGCCATTCGGTACGCGGACACTCTGATCGACGCCGACGGACACGTCGCCGGGCACGACGCCGGCGCCACCCTGGTCCGGCGCCTGTTACGCGTCTTCCCGGGCGCCCAAGTGATCGGCGACGGCCCCCGGCGGTGCGAGGGCTTCGACATCCTGCCGCTGGAGTTCGTCGACGGCGCTGGCACGGTGGTCATCACCATGGACGTTGTTGACTCGATGAGCGTGTGGCGCACCCTGCGCGGCTCGGCCGAAGAGCCCAAGATCATGAACTTCGTGTGGTGGAACACCTCGCAGTTCACCCATCAGGTCGACCGCGCTTCCCTCGGTCTGTCCTGCGCGTTGTTCCCGACGTTCGCCAATTCCGAACGGACCGCCACCGAGGTCTCCGAGATCGTCAATAAGTGGACGGTGCCGCCGATCGCCGAGAAGGCCCGGATCAGCTGGGTGAACCTCGGCATCCGGCTCGAACACGTGCACCCGCGGCACGAGCCGCCGGTCCCGGTCGTGCTGTACCCGGCGATCTACGTCTCCGACCGCAAGCAGCCGCAGCTGTTCCAGAGCGTCGTGGAGCGGGTTGCCAAGCGGACCCCCATCCGGGTCGAATCCCGCCTGGTCGAGTCGCACCTGGTCTCCGAGCAGGCGATGCGCATGTCCCGCCACAAGTGGTGGTGGGTCGGACCCTTGACCGCGAGCCGCGACGACTACTGGGACGCCCTCGGCCACACCACCGCGTTCCTCGCCACCGCCACCGAGGAGTCCTACGGGCTGGAGTACATCGAAGCCCTCGTCGCCGGCGCGATCGGCATCTTCCCGGACCGGCCCTGGGCGCGGGCGATCCTGCCCGACGGCTACCCGTTCCTGTTCAACACTGCCGACGAGGCGGAGTCGCTGCTCTACCGCGCCGTCACCGACACCGCCGCCTGCCGACGCGAACTCGACGCGGCCGCGGGCGGCGATTTCGCCAACTGGATGCGCGCCCGGCACGACGACGACGCGTTCGACGCCTCGATCATCGCCCACGTCAAGGAGTGGTTCGGCGAGTAGCGCGAACCGAATATGAGATCGCGCTGATAGGTGGTTCGCCACGGGCGCCCACACCTATCCGCGCGTCCGAACAAGGGCGTGGGGCCCGCCTCTCGGCGAGCCCCACGCCCTTGGGTCCGACGGGACCGGCTACTTGAGCAGGGCCAGGCGGTGCTGGTCGTTCTTGAAGGCCTCCTTGGCGTTGGCCTTGGTCACGGCCACGGGCACGAGTTCATAGCCCGGAACCTTGATGGTGCCGTTGTCGATCTCCGAGGTCGCGGCCTCGGGGTCCTCGCCGGCCTGCCACGCCTTGATCAGCGTGATGGTCTGCTCGACGAGCTTGTCGGTCGGCTTGTAGGTCGTCTCGTACTGGGCGCCCGACCACACCAGCTTGACGGACTCGTCCTCGGCGTCCAGGCCGTCGACGACCGGCTGGGCCTTCTTGGCCAGCGAGGCCGAGGTCAGCACGGCCCGGGCGAAGCCGTCATTGGGGCACAGCACGCCGTCGATCTTGGTCGCGCCGGCCGAGGCGTACAGGCTGTCCATGCGGGTCTGGGCCTTGCCGTTGTCCCAGTCCTGGATCGCGACCTGCTGGAAGGTCTTTTGGCCGGAGACAATCTTGAGGTTGCCCTTGTCGATCTCCGGCTGGAGGATGTTCATCGCGCCCGTGAAGAAGTCCTTCGCGTTCGGGTCGGCCGGCCCGCCCGCGAACAGTTCGATGTTGTACGGACCGGCACCCTTGATCTCGGCGAGGCCGTCGAGCAGCGCCTGGCCCTGGATCTCACCGGTCTTGATCGAGCCGAACTGGACCACCGCGTCCACGGCGTCGGTGTTCTGCAGCAGGCGGTCGTAGGCGACGATCTTGACGCCCTTGGCCTTGGCGGCCGAGAGGACGGAACCGAGTTGCGCGCCGTCGACGGCGGCCACGACGATTGCCTTGGCCCCCTGCTCGACCATCGACTCGATCTGCTGCTGCTGCGTCGGCACCTTGCTGTCCGCCGCCTGAATGATCGACTTGAAGCCCGCGGCCTTGAGCTGAGCTTCGAACACGTCCTGCGCCTCGACCCAGTTCTGGGTGCCGAGCCACGGCAACGCGACACCGATTGTCGCGTCCGCCGCGAAGCCCTTGTCCGTGCCGCCGGCCGAGTCAGTGGTCTTGTCGTCGCCGCCGCGCCCGCCGCCACAGGCGCCGAGCACGAGCGCCCCGGCCGCCGCCAGCGCGACGAGGGCAACTGCCTTCTTCTTCATGTTTTCTCCTTGTGAGGCCGGCACGCCAGGTAGGAGTGCCCGGGACCGCCGCCGAGGATCGACCTGGCGAACGGGAGAGTCTTTGGGTGTTCGGATGACTGGTTCGGTCGCGAGGGGGTGGGGTGGGTGGGGCCGACGGCGTCGGCCACAGTGGGGCGTCGGCCACAGTGGGGCGTCGGTCACAGTGCGGCGCCGGGGCGGGGCTCTGTCGTGGCCGGGCCGTCCGCGGCCAGGACCGGCCCGTCCTCGATGTGCGCCTGTCCGTTGGTGGTCGCGTCGGCGCGCGCGGGCCCGCCTGCCTCCGGCGTGCCGGCCTCTGTCTTGCTGCCGAACAGTCGCCCGGTGATCGACGGCCTTCCCTGCTGCTTGTTCCAGACGTCGAACGCGACGGCGGCCAACAGCACGAGGCCCTTGATGACCTGGGTCTGGTCCTGCCCGACGCCGCACAGCTGCAGGCCCTGGTTGAGCACCGCCATGACCAGGCCACCGACCATCGAGGCGACCACGGTGCCGATGCCACCGGAGACCGCCGCGCCACCGATGAAGACGGCGGCGATGGCGTCGAGCTCCCACATGTTCCCGTCCTGGGGGCCGGCCGAGGTGGATCGTCCCGCGGCGAGCATCCCCGCGATCGCGGCGAGGAAGGACATGTTCGCCATGACGAAGAAGTACGTGTTCTTGACGCTGACCCCGGACAACTGCGCGGCGACCCGGTTCCCGCCCACCGCATAGATGTGCCGGCCGAGCGTCGTGCGCTGGGTGAGCGTGTGGTAGATCAGCACCAGGACGACCAGAATCACGCCCGGCACCGGGAACGACGTGCCCGGATCACCGCTGCCGTAGAGGTAGGTGACGAACGCGATCACCGCGCCGATGAGCAAGATCCGGTAGACCGTCGCTTCGAGCGAGGCGTCGGTCTCGCCGTAGGCGACCCGCTTGCGGAACTTGCGCATCTGGGTCCAGGCGACGGCGGCGATGGCGACGGCACCGAGCAGCAGGGTCGAGTTGTTCATCCCCGTCCATGCGGGGCCCCATTCGGGCAGGTAGCCGGCGCCGAGGTTGGTCAGTTCCTTGGGCACGGGCCGGCTGATCGAACCGCTGATCCAGATCACGCCGCCGCGGAAGATCATCATGCCTGCGAGGGTCGTGATGAACCCGGGAATGCCCACCCTGGACAGCCAGAATCCCTGCCAGGAACCGATCAGCAGACCGATCGCGAGGCCGGTCAGGATCATGAGCCACCAGGGGAAATTCAGGTTCTGCCCGGACAGCGCGGCGCACATCGCGACGAACCCGGCCACGGATCCGACGGACAGGTCGATGTGCCCGACCACGATGACCATGACCATGCCGATCGCGAGGACCAGCACGTACGTGTTCCCGATCAACAGGTTCTGGAAGCTGGTCGGAGTGAAGATCTTCCCGTCGAACAGGCCTCCGGTCAGGAACTGGAACATGACCAGGAGCACGACCAGGGCGATCACCATCGTGTACTGGCGGAAGTCGCCGCCCAGCACCTGCTTGAGCATCTTCATCGTCGGTGGCTCTCTCTCCTGCTCGTCAGTGGGCGGTCTTCGCCGTGGTGGTGGTCATCATCCGCATGAGCTTTTCCTGGTCGGCCTCCTCGCGGTCGAACACCGCGGTGACGCGGCCCTCGCAGATCGTGTAGATGCGGTCGCTCATCCCGAGCAACTCGGGCAGTTCCGAGGAGATCAGCACGACCGCCTTACCCCGGTCCGCCAGTTCGTGGATCAGCGTGTAGATCTCGTACTTCGCGCCGACATCGATGCCGCGGGTCGGTTCGTCGAGGATGAGGACGTCGGGGTCCGGGTACATCCACTTGGCCAGCACCGCCTTTTGCTGGTTGCCGCCGGACAGCGTCTGGACGCCCACGTTGACCGTCGGCGTCTTGATCCGCAGCGCCTTGCGGAACCGCTCGGCGACGACGGTCTCCTCGTCCAGGTCGAGCAAGCGATGGCGGAGGATCGCCTTGAGATTGGCCGAGACGACGGTCTTCTTGACGGTGTCCAACAGGTTGAGGCCCTGGGTCTTGCGGTCCTCGGGCAAGTAGGCGAGCCCGAGATCGATCGCCGACGCCACGGATGGGGCAGTGACCTCCTTGCCGTGCATGAACATCCGCCCGCCGTGGTACACGCCGTAGGAGCGCCCGAAGAGCGAGCGGGCCAGTTCGGTCCGGCCGGCTCCCATGAGCCCCGCGAAGCCGACCACCTCGCCCTTGCGGACGAAGAAACTCGAGTCCTTGCACACCAGCCAGCCAGGCACCGATGGGTGTTCGACGCGCCAATCCCGGACCTCGAAGATGATCTCGCCGATCGTCGGGGTGTGGTCGGGGTAGCGATTCTCGATCGACCGGCCGACCATGGCGCGAATGATGTGGTCCTCATCGATCTCGCCGTCGTCGACCACCAGGTGATCGACGGTGCGACCATCGCGGATCACGGTGACGGCATCGGCGATCCGAGCGATCTCGTTGAGCTTGTGCGAGATCATGATGCAGGTGATGCCGTGACCCTTGAGTTCCCGCATGAGCTCGAGCAGGTGGTCCGAGTCCTCCTCGTTCAGGGCCGACGTCGGCTCGTCCAGGATCAGCACCCGGACGTCCTTCGACAACGCCTTCGCGATCTCGACGAGCTGTTGCTGACCGACGCCGAGATTCTTGATCGGGGCGCGCGGATCGATACGCGGCAGCCCGACCCGGCGAAGCAGTTCGAGGGTGCGCCGCCGGGCCTCGTCCCAGTCGATCAAGCCGCGCTGAACGACTTCGTTGCCGAGGAAGATGTTCTCGGCCACGGAGAGTTCGGGAATCTGGGCGAGTTCCTGGTGGATGATGACGATCCCGGCCCGCTCGGAGGCCTTGATGTCCGAGAAACGGCATTCTTCGCCGGCGAAGAAGACCTGGCCCGAATACGTGCCGTGCGGGTGCACGCCGGAAAGCACCTTCATCAGCGTCGACTTGCCCGCCCCGTTCTCCCCCACGAGGGCGTGCACCGTTCCCGGCCTGACCTTTATCGACATGCCGTCCAGGGCCTTGACGCCGGGAAAGCTCTTCACGATGCCGTCCATGATCAGCACGTAGTCGTCACATTCGACGCCCATATCCTTCCTTTCCGCGACGGAGCGGCGACGCGCGGGAAC
>JAVBMU010000017.1:0-3872 GCA_031552185.1 Cellulomonadaceae bacterium
GGCGCGGGCGGCGCGGGCGGCGCGGGCGGCGCGGGCGGCGGGTCTCGCTGAGGGAACCCCGCGGGGGCGGGTGGGCTCGGCGGGCGGGAACCCGCAAACCCCCGCCCAGCGCATAAGGTGCTCGGGTGACACCTCCGGTCGTGGCCGTCGTCGGCGGCGGACAACTCGCGCGAATGATGGCCCCCGGCGCCGGGGCACTCGGCATCCGGCTACGCGTCCTGGTGGAGAGCCCGGCCGCCGCGGCCGCCGCAACGACGGTCGACGCGCCGGTGGGCGCCGCCGCCGATCCCGCCGCGATCCGGGCGCTCGTCCGGCCCGGGCGGGGCGACCTGGCCGGGCCGGCCGGGGCAGAGTGGGCCGGGGCAGAGCGGGCCGGGGCAGAGTGGGCCGGGGAGGGCCGGTCCGCCGGCGTTCCCGGTCCGGACGCGACCGTGCTGACCTTCGAACACGAGCACGTGTCGAGCGACGTCATCGCAGCCGTCGAGGCGAGCGGCATCCCGGTTCGGCCGGGGCCCGGCGCGCTGCGATACGCGCAGGACAAGGTCGCGATGCGCACCCGGCTCACCGAACTCGGCGTGCCGTGCCCCCGCTGGCTCGCGCTGCCCCCGGAGCCCGCCGCGGCCCGGGCGGCGCTGGACGGATTCGTCGCGGAGGTCGGTGGCCCGGTGGTGGTCAAGACGGCGCGCGGCGGGTACGACGGGCGGGGCGTTCGGATCGCGGCCGGGTCGGCCGACGTCGACCCGGCGTGGTTCGACGCCGCGGCCGCCGGTGGCCCGGCGCTGTTGGCCGAGGAGCGGATCGAGTTCCGGCGTGAACTGGCGGCGCTCGTCGCTCGTCGCCCGAGCGGTGAGTTCCGAGCCTGGCCGGTGGTGGAGTCCATTCAGCGCGGCGGGGTGTGCGCCGAGGTGATCGCCCCCGCGCCCGGACTCGCCCCCGAGGTGGCCGAGCAGGCGCAAGAGGTGGCCCGGCGAATCGCCGAGGAACTCGACGTGACCGGCGTCCTCGCCGTCGAACTCTTCGAGGTCGACGCTGGGCGGGGCGCCGGCGACGGCGCACGCGGGGCCGGCGGGCCGACCGGTGGGCCGGCCGGCGCGGCGGGCGGTGCGCGGGTGCTGGTGAACGAACTGGCCATGCGCCCGCACAACTCGGGGCATTGGACGATCGAGGGCGCCGTGACGAGCCAGTTCGAACAGCACCTGCGCGCGGTGCTGGACCTTCCGCTCGGGGACACCCGGCCGGTCGCACCGTGGACGGTGATGGTGAATGTCCTGGGCTCGACGCACCCCGACCTGACCGACGCCCTGCCGATCGCGCTCGCCGCGGCGCCGGACGCCCGGGTCATGCTGTACGGCAAGGAGGTCCGGCCGGGCCGCAAACTCGGTCATGTCAACGTCAGCGGGGACGAACTCGACGTCGCGCGGCGCGACGCCGCCCGAGTGGCCGCGATTCTGCGCGGCGAAAGGAGTGTGCCATGAGCGAGTTGAGCGCGACGGACAGGCCGGCCGGGGGTGCGGCGCCCGGCGGGGCCGGGGGTGCGGCGCCCGGGCGAGCGAGCGTCGGCGTCGTCATGGGCTCGGATTCCGACTGGCCGGTGATGCGCGACGCCGTTGACGCGCTGGCGGAGTTTGGCGTCGCCGCCGAGGTGCGGGTGGTCTCCGCCCACCGGATGCCGGTCGAGATGATCGACTACGGCCGGACCGCCGCCGAGCGGGGCCTGCGGGTGATCATCGCCGGCGCCGGCGGCGCCGCCCACCTGCCCGGCATGCTCGCCGCGGTCACGCCGCTGCCGGTGATTGGCGTCCCGGTGCCGCTCGCCCGGCTGGACGGGCTCGACTCCCTGCTGTCCATCGTGCAGATGCCCGCCGGTGTGCCGGTGGCGACCGTCGCCATCGGCGGGGCCCGAAATGCCGGGCTGCTCGGCGTTCGGATCCTCGCCGCAGGGAGCGACGACGACGCCGCGGCGCTCCGGGACCGGATGGTCGCCTTCCAGGCCGCGCTGGGCGATGCCGCGCGGGCGAAGGGCGAGCGGCTGCGCGTGGATCTGGAGAGCTGAGGCCTGGGGGGCCGGCGCGGGGGCGCGCCGTGGGGCGCCTGACACCGCCGGGGCCCTGGGGGCGGCGCGATTGTCCGACGGCGCTTCGGCGGGTGGGCCGCTCGCGACGATGCGCCACGCGGCGCGCCCGCGACCGTCGCGGTTGATGCACCCATCCAGAGGAGCGCGGATGAGTCGAGGTAGGCGCCGCCTGCAAAGCAGCGGTAGGCCCAGCGAGGTAGAGGTAACGCGAACGAAGTAGAGGTACCCGGCGCGAAGTAGAGGCGCCGCGCGACTAAACGGCTGATTCGCGACGTTTAGCCTCTATCTCGCTGGCTATACCTCTATTTCGCACCCCGAACCACCTATCCGCGCGATCTCTTGCTCGCTACGGCCGGCCGGCCGTCAGCGGTTCAGCCCGCCAACTGTGCCCGGCGGGAGCTTGCCGTCGCGGATGTCGGCCCAGAAGGTCGGCGACGCCTTGGGGTCGAGGAGCACGCTGGAGCCGACGCCGCCCGGCCGGTAGTCCGGGTTGGCGATGGGCGGTGTCCCGGTAATGCCCTCGGGGCCGTTGGCCTTCTTGAAGGCGAGCACGAGCCGGCCGAGGTCGAGGACGCCGGTGCTGTTGTCGACGGTCAGGGCGCCGAGGCCGGAGTTGATCAGCGAGACCTGCGTGGCCGGCTTGAAGAGCACGGCGGGGTTCTGCGCCTTGTCTCCGATCGCGGCGATCAGTTGGCGCTGCCGCTCGGCGCGGCCGATGTCACCCTTGGGATCGGAGTACCGCATGCGGGAGAAGGCGAGCGCGGTGTGCCCGTCGGCGTCGTGGCAGCCGGCTTCCCAGTTCAACTCACTCCGGGCGTCGTGCACGGTCCGGTCGTAGCACAGGTTGACGGAGCCGAGGGAGTCCACGACGTTCTCGACGCCGCCGAAGCCGACCTCGACGTAGTTGTCCACGGTCAGCCCGGTCAGTTGTTCGACCGACTGGACGAGCAGCGGGGCGCCGCCCCAGGCGTAGGCGGCATTCAGTTTGGAGTGCCCGTGCCCCGGGATCGCGGCGTACGTGTCCCGGGGGAGGCTGATCAGCGCGGCCGGTCCGCTGCTCGGCACCTGCAGCACCATGATCGTGTCGGTCCGGGCGCCGGTGGTGCCGTCCTCGCTGATGCCCTCGCCGCGCTTGTCGGAGCCGGCGATGAGGTAGGTGGTGCCCGCCGTGCCGGGGGCGGAGGAGAGCGCGTCGATCCGATTGATCTTGCCGTTCGCCCAGACGATGAGGCCGATCGGCCAGGCGAGCACGAGCACGAGGACCAGGACCAGGACGAGCGCGGTGACGCGCCCCTTGCGGATCCGCAGCCGAGGCCGCGCGCTGCCGGTGCGGGGGGCGGAGCCCCGCGGCCCGCCCGGGCCGGCGCCCCTCGGCCCGCCCGGGCCGGAGCCTAGCGGTTCCGATCGGGCCGGTCCGCCGCTGTGGCCACGGGGGGCGGCGGCTGACGGACCCGGCCGGGCGCTCCCGGAGGAGATTCGGCGCGGCTGACCGCCGGGCTGGTAGGAGCCGGGTTGCCGGGCCGCGCCGGGCTGCTGCGCGCCGGGCTGGTAGGAGCGGGCAGGTGCCGCGGCACCCATCCGAGCAGGGGCGACGCGGGTCGGGGCGGGCTCGGTCGCAGCGCCCCCGGGGGCCGCGACCCGGGTCGCGGTCGGATCGCCCGCCGCAAACCCGGCCGGCGCGACGCGAGTGGGTGCGACGCCCGCCTCGCCGACCCGGCCGGACGCCGGCCGGGCGGTCGGAACCCGGGTGACGCCGGGTGGTGCCCCCGCGCCGCTACCGCCGCCCGCCCCGCCGCCG
>JAVBMU010000122.1:0-4868 GCA_031552185.1 Cellulomonadaceae bacterium
CGGCGGCGGCGGCGGTGGCGGCGGCGGCGTCACCGGCGGCGGCGGTGGCGGCGGCGGGGGGAACACGGCGGGCGGCGGTGGCGGCGGTGGGTCGAGCTCCGGCCCGGCCGACGCCGAGATCGCCACGGGCGCCCGCGCCGGCAACGGCGAACTCACCCTCAGCTACGACCCGGAAACCGGCCAGGGCTGCCCGCCCGTCGAGACGGTGACCGATCCACAGGTCGAGGCCGGCGGGACCCAGACCGTCCACGGCGAGGGCTTCCAGCCCGGCGAACGGGTCACCATTCGGTTGGGCAGCCGCGTCGTCGCGACGGTGACCGCGAACAACGCCGGCCAGGTCGACGCCACCTTCACGGTTCCCTCGGACACCGACCCCGGCACCGCGACCCTCACCCTGACCGGCGCGGAATCCGGGAGCACGACGTCGACCACCTTCGAGGTCACGCCGGTCGCACCGCCGCCGGCGCCGGAGCCGCAGCCCGAGCCGCAGCCCGAGCCGGAGCCGAACCCGGAGCCGGCGACCGCCGGGCCGGCGTCGTTCGCACCGCCGGGAGCCGCCGCGGGCGAGGCCGACCCCGGGAGCGAACTCGCCCGCACCGGTCCCGCGAACGGGCCGGCCGCCGTGGCGGCGGGGTTGTTGCTGCTGGCCGGGACCGCGCTGACCCTGGTCCGGGGCGCCGCCCGGCGGGGCTGACGCCAGCGGGGCTGACGCCGGCGGGCTGGGGGCCGCGGGCTGAGGGGCCGCGGGCTGAGGGGCGGGGGCTGAGCGCGCCGCGAACTGCACCCCGGCGGGTCGAACGTCAGCGTTGTCCGTACATTCGGAATTGTCGTACAGTGCCCTCGTGCCTGCGCTGGAATCCGCCCCGGTGCGCCGATGAGCGCCAATCCCCTCGTCGTCGCCCCCGTCGATACCCGATCGCCGCTGGCGGGAACGTTCCTGCTTGAGGACGGCGAGAGCTTCGTCCGGGCGGTCGAGAACCAGGACTGGATCAGCGGCGGAATGGCGCTCTTCGCCGGCGCCATGGACACGATCGCCGCCGTCTCCGACCCGCTGGGCACCCTGTTCGCGATGGGCCTCGGATGGGTGATGGAGCACATCAGCCCGCTGAAGGACTGGCTCGACGACCTCACCGGGAGTTCGGCGGAGGTCGCGGCCTTCGCCGGCACCTGGCGCAACGTCGCCGGCGTGATGCACGACGCCGCAACCACCCTCCCCCGCATGGTCGGTGCGGACCTCGCCGAGATGAGCGGGGAGGCCGTCGACGCCTACCGCAGCTTCCAGGCCGACGTCGCCAAGCACCTCGGCGGAGCGGGCACCTGGGCGGACGCGATGGCGACCGGACTGGGGGTCTGCGCCACGCTGGTTCAGATCGTGCACGACGTGGTGCGGGACGCCATCGCCGAGGTGGTCGGCGCGATCTGCTCCTACGCCGTCGAACTCGTCTGCACCGCCGGCTTGGCGACGCCCCTAGTCATCGAGCAGGCCACGACCCGCGCGAGCGCCCTCGCCGGCCGCGTCTCGTCCTTCATCACCCGCCTGCTGGACTCGTGCAAGCACTTGAAGGGCCTCATCGACAAGCTCGCCGATCTCCTGCGCCGGTTCAAGAGCATCTTCGACCAGCTGCTGCCCGGCGGCGGGCGCGTCGACGGCAACGTCCCCGGGCGGCGACCCTCGGTCGACGGTGACCACGTCCCCACCCGCCGGCCGTCCGTCGACGGCGAAGTCCCGGGGAACGTTCCCGGGCGGCGACCGGACGCCTCGCCCGACGCTCCGGGGGCTCCCGACGCCTCGCCGGGCGCCCCCCATCCGGCACCGGACGTGCCGGCCGCTCGGCACCCGCTACCGGATATCTCGGATATCCCGCACCCGAAGGGCACCGACGCCTGGGCGGAAGCCGTCGCGGCCCGGCACCCGACGCTGACACCCGACGAGGTGAAGGCGATCCACGCGTACACCAGCAGCCCCAAGGACGGGTTCGCCACCAACTACGACGAGATGAACACGTTCCTGCGCGATCCGCAGAGCATCCCGGTCGCCGACCGAGCCCGGATCCAGGAGGCTGTCGACCTCGCCACGTCGGGCATGTCCAAGATCGATCCGACGGCAGGCCGCACCACGTACGCCGGCGTGGACCTGCCGGCAAGCATTCTCGACCGTTACCAGGTCGGCGCATCGGTGGCCGACCCCGGTTTTCGCAGCTCGTCGCTCAATCCGGACGTCGCCGAGGCATTCCGCATGCGGTCCGCGCCGGAGGGCGGGAACACACTATTTACCATCAAGGGCAGTTCCGGGGTCGACGTCCTGCCGCTCTCCCAGTATCCACGCGAGGGTGAAATACTGTTCCGCCCGGGGGTCGACATGCGGGTCGTGGACCGGAACTGGGATTCCGTCGCCAACTGTTGGCGCATTCTGCTTGAGGAGGTCGTGCCGTGACGGACCCACTGGTCGCCGGGCTGGCCAAACTGCCCTCCTTCGCCGGGGTCAGTTTCCGGGCCCTGCGCGCCGGCGAGGCACCGCCGCCGGCCGCCGGCGCCGTCGTCGCGGTCATGCCCTCCACCTCCAACCCGGACTGCGCCTTCGGCGCGGCCGGGGTCCGGACCGTCGTCGTGCTGCTCAACCGGACGGCGCGGGACGTGTCGGCGCTCTCGCCGGTGCCCGCCGCCGGCGAGGTGGTCACCCTGCCCGGGGCCGCCCTGCGGACCGTGGGAGCCTTCGAGTTCCCCGGGCGCCCGGTCGATTTCCTGGTCATCGAGGAGATCGCCACGGCCGACGCCCCCGACCCGTCGTGGCCAACCAGCATGGACGCCATCGTCCACCTCCTGTCGGGCCTCGTGCCCGCCCCGCCGCCGGCCGGGGTCGACGTCGGCCGGTACGCGGGGCCGATGCCCGTCGTCGCCGCTCCGCGCGGCGAACCACCGGCCCGACGGTGACCGCGCCGCGCCGGCACCCGCGGCCGCGCACCTGACGTCCGCACCTGACGTCGCAGCGGGCCGAAGCCCTGCGCCGAGGCGCGGCCCCCCGCTACGCGTACCGCGGGGGCACCCACGCAAGCTGCGCCCGGATGAGCCCCCGGTCGCGGCTGACGATCTGCGCCCGGCCGGGCGGCGCCGGCGCCGGCTTGACCCGGCCGATCAACTGGCCCTCCTCCGGGTTTCCGGAGAGCAGGATGCCGGTGACCCCGAGGTCGGTGAACCGCTGGAGCACGGGATCGTAGGCGGCCCGGCTCGCCCCGCCCGTACGCCGGGTGACCACCACGTGCAGCCCGAGGTCGCTCGCCTGCGGCAGCAGCGGGACCAGCGGCGTGATCGGATTGCCCTGCGAGGTCGCGACCAGGTCGTAGTCGTCCACCAGCACAAAGCCCTCGGCCCCCGTCCACCAGGAACGGTTGCGCAATTGCTCGGGCGACACGTCCGGGCCGGGCATCCGGCTCGAGAAGAACCGGGCCAAGTCCGAGATGCCGCTCGTCGCGACGTCGTGCGACGGCAGATACGCGCCGACGTAGTCGTCGGGAACTTCCCCGAGCAGCGCCCGGCGGTAGTCGACGACGAAGATCCGCGCCTTCTTCGGCGGATACAGCCGCATGATCTCGTGGATGTACGCGCGCAGCATGGACGACTTGCCGGAATCGGCGTCGCCGTACAGGTACAGGTGCGGGTCGTTGGCCACGTCGATGCCGTACGGCGCCAGGGCCACCTCGTCGATCCCGAGCAGGAGCTTGCGCTCGTCGGGGCCGGCGATGTCGCGGACCGCGTCCAGCGCGATCCGGCTCGGCAGCATCCGGAGCTTCGGGCCGGCAGGCCCGGTCCAGGCGGCCGTCGTCCGCTTGACCAGGTCGTCGACGCCGGCGGCGAGCGTCGTCCCCGAGGGCTCGCCGTCCACGCGCGGCAAGGCCGTCAGCATCTGCAGGCCCGCGGGGCTCAGCCCACGCCCGGGCAGCGCGGCCACGTTCTCCGCCTGCTTGCGGCCGACCTCGGAATCCGTGGGGTCACCGAGCCGCAACTCGATCCTGGTGCCGATCTGATCCTTGATCGCCGCCCGCAATTCCATCCACCGGGCCACCGTGATCATTACGTGCACGCCGTAGGTCAGGCCGCGGGCGGCCAGCGCCTGCACCTGGATCTCGAGTTCCTCGTATTCCGAACGCAGGACCGCCCACCCGTCGACCACCAGGAAGACGTCGCCGTACCCGTCGTCGGCCTGGCCCGCCGAGCGGCGGCGGCGGTAGGTCTCGATCGAGTCGATGCCGTTCTGCCGGAAGTACACCTCGCGGGCGTTCAGGATCCCGGTGATCTCCGCGATGGTGCGGCGCACGGCGTCGGGCTCGGTGCGGGACGCCGTGCCCGCCAGGTGCGGGAGGCCGGTCAGGCCGGCAAACGCGCCGCCGCCGAAGTCGAGGACGTAGAACTGCACCTCCAACGGCGTATGGGTCAGCGATAGGGCCACGACGGTGGTCCGGGCGAGCGTGCTCTTGCCCGACAGCGGCCCGCCGACGATCGCCATGTGTCCCCCGGCGCCGCCGAGGCTCACCACCAGCGCCTCACGGCGTTGCTCCAGCGGGACGTCGACCAGACCCAGCGGGATGGTGAACCCGCCCGTAGCCTGCCACTTCGGGGAGATCAGGCCGAGCGCCGGGTCTACGGTGAGATCGCCGAACAACTGGTCCAGCGTCAGCGGCGTCTCCAACGGCGGCAGCCACACCCGGTGCGCCTTCGGGCCGCGGCTCGACATCCGTTCCACCGCGATCTCGAACGTGCTGCGCCGGTCCTCCGCCGGCGCGCCATCCGAGTGCCGGCCGACCTTGGCGGCCGGATCGGCCGCCGCCGCGTTCGAACCCGCCGCGCCGGCGCCCGCGTCGCCGCCGGCCGCG
>JAVBMU010000074.1:0-39907 GCA_031552185.1 Cellulomonadaceae bacterium
GGGCGGCGCGCGGGTGCGGGCGCGGGCGGGGGCGCGGGCGGGGCAGGACGCCACGCGGGGGCGGGCGCAGGCGGGGCAGGGCGCCACGCGGGTGCGGCTGGGCGAAGTCCGCCGCGGCGCCCGGTCAATCCCGGCTTTCGCATCGCGTCCCATCTTGTCGCCGGCGCCGCGGCACCGCATCGGCATTGCCGGCCTTCGGCAATGATCGCGTTCGGCATTTTAGGCGTTTCGCTCCGACATTCTGAAGCACTTCGGCTGCGAGGCTACTTGATGAGTGATTCCAAATGCGGCTCGGGGCATGGCTTCGCCGGCTTTTCCCTGCCGGCGCCGACCGTGACGAACGCGAGGTAGAGCCGCGCCGCGCGAGGTAGAGCCGTCGCGCGCCCGACACGCCGATCGGGCGGCGCTACGGATCTACCTCGGCGTCGGTCGGCTCCGTGCCGCGCGTCCCCGCCACCGCCAGAGCGGTCGCTGCCACCGGCCGGCGCGGTTTGATTCACCCGCCGCCGACGACGAAGTGCGGCCGATACCCCAAACGCCCGGACACTTCAGCCTGGTGTCGCTGCGGGGCGCCTACCTAGGGTCGAGAGGTTCGGGCGACCGATTGCGCGAGCGGCTACTTCAGAGTGACGGGAGCGGGATGCGGACGGCGGGGAGTATGGGACGGCGGGCGATGGCGCGACTCCTGGTTCCCCTCACCGTCCTGGCCCTCTCGGCGGGCGCGATCCTGGCGGCGCCGGCCGACGCCACTGACCTCGCCGATCCCGAACCTGTCACCGGCGCCACCACCCCCACGCCGGCCACCACCCCCACGCCGGCCACCACCACCCCCGCGCCCCCCGCGCCCGCGCCCGCGCCCCCCGCGCCCGCGCCCGCCCCCGCCACGGTCGTGCCCGTGAACCCCGCCCACACCGACCACATGATCCGCGGCCAGTGGAGCGACCCGAACCAGATCAGCACCTCGGCCACGTCCGTCACCGTGCGCCTGCCCACGGAGGTCACCAAACTCGGCATCACCGAGTATGTCGTCGACGACCTGTCCGGCACCGCGAACTCCCTGGTCACGGCGACGGCGAAGCCCGGCGCGACCAGTTGGTCGTATCCGATCAGCGCCGCAGCGCGGGCGAACGCCGTCCCCGGCGCCCCGGTGTACCTCGTGCTCGGCGCCGCCGCGGACTGCGACCCGACCGACGCCACCGCCCGCGCCTGCTTCAGCGCGACGATCGCGGCTACCTGGGTGAAGTCCGCCGAGCCGACGTCGTCCATCACCCTGCACTGCGCCAAGGCGTCGGGCTGGCCGGGCGCCGACGAATCGCCGCTGGTCGACGAATTCGCGCCCCGGACCCTGCCCACCGCGGCGCACTGGGGCGATCGGGTGATCCTGCGCGGCCCCGCCGGCTGGTGGAGCGCCGGCCCGGACGGCACCTGGACCGGCCTGCGCCCCTGGGTGAACCTGGACTGGGGCTCGGGGACGGTCGACGCGGCCGCCATCCCCGCGGCACCCACGATCCTGGCCGACGGCGCAGACCTCGCCTTCACGCTGCCCGCCGACCCGCCCGCGGGCTGGACCGCGGACGCCTGGCTGAACGCCACCGTCGTCGTCGGCGATGGCGACTCGCCGGCCACCAGCCGACGCGTCATCAGTAGCCAGACCTTGCTGACCGTGACGACACGCACGCCCGAGCCAAGCCCCGAGCCCAGCCCCGAACCCGGCCCGGAGCCCACCCCCGAGCCCAACCCGGAACCGGAACCCGGGGACACCGCGCCGGACCCGGACCCCGACCCGGACCCCGACCCGGACCCCCAGCCGGAGCCAGACCCCCAGCCGGAGCCCGTCATCCCACCGACCGCCGGGGTCTTCGTCGCGGGCGTGCCGCAGGTCGCCCGGACCCTGTCCGTCCGCAGCGGGGCCTGGTCCCCCGGCGACGTCACGCTCAGTTACCGCTGGTTCGCCGACGACGTCGCGATCCCCGGCGCCGGTGGCGCCTCCTTCGTCGTGGCCCCGGCCCAGTTGGGCAAGGCGATCCGGGTCGAGGTCACCGGCACCCGTCCCGGCACGGCTGCGGTGCGGGCGGTCGCGGCGCCGACCCTGAAGGTCGCGGCAGGTGCGTTCACCGCCGCGCCGACGCCGACCGTCGCCGGCACCGTCCAGGTGGGCCGCACCGTCACCGCGAGCCCCGGTATGTGGAAGCCGGCGGCGACGCTCAGCTACCAATGGCTGCGGGCGGGGGCCGCGATCCCCGGCGCCACCCGGTCGACTTACGCGATCGCCGCCGCCGACTACGCCCGGGCGCTCTCGGTCCGGGTCACCGCCCGCGCCGCCGGGTACGCGACCACCGTGCGCACCTCCGCCGCCCGGACCGTTGCCGCGGCAAATTTCACCGCCGCGCCGAATCCCGCGATCAGCGGCCGGGTCAAGGTCGGGTACCGGCTGACCGCGCGCGCCGGCACCTGGAAGCCGGCCGCCACCGTCAGCTACCAGTGGCGGCGCGGCGGCGCGGCGATCCGGGGCGCGACCGGCAGCACCTACGTCCTGCACAAGACCGACGCGGGCAAGCGGATCACCGTCACCGTGACGGGCCGGCGGGCCGGCTACAACCAACTCAGCCGGACCAGCGCCGCGACGGCGACCGTCGCGCGCTGAACCCGTCGCGCGCTGAACCCGTCGCAACGCGCTGAACCCGTCGCGACGCGCTGAACCCGTCGCGGCCTCAGGCCCCGATCCGCCGCACGGCCGCGGCCATTCGATCGATCGCCTCGGTGAGGATCGTCCGGCCGGTGGCGAGGTTGAGCCGCACATGCCCCGCGCCCCCACGGCCGAACGTCGGGCCGTCATTAAGCGCGACCCGCGCCTCATCGAGGAAGAACCGGCCCGGGTCGGTGCCGGCCGGGCCGGGCAGCCCCCGGCAGTCCAGCCAGGCGAGATAGGTGGCGGGCGCGGGCACGTAGTTGATCGCCGGCAGCCGCTCGGCGATCAAGCTCGCCAGCAGCGTCCGGTTCACGGCGAGGGCCTCGTTCACGGCGTCGAGCCACGGCTCGCCGGCCGTCAGCGCCGCCTCGTGGGCGATGACCGCGAGGTGATCCACGCCGTGGTCGATGATCTCGGGAATCGCGGCCAACTGCGCCTCGGCGCCCGGCCCGGCGATCGCGACGGCGGCCCGCAGCCCGGCAACATTCCAGGCCTTCGATGCGGAGAAGACGACGACGGCGTCGTCGGACCCCTCGACCGACAGGAGCGGCGTGTGCCGGGCCGGGTCCACGAGGGGGGCGTGGATCTCGTCCGCGACCACCCGGACCCCGTACCGCCGCGCGAGCGCCAGCAGGGCGGACAGTTCGGTCGGGGTGGGTGCGACGCCGGTCGGGTTGTGCGGGTTGCAGAGCAGGTAAACGCTCGCCCCGGCGGCGAAGGTCGCCTCGATCACGGCCAGGTCCAGCCGACCGTCCGCACCGAGCGGCGCCTCGACCACCCGCAGGCCCTCGTGCGCCGGAAAGGCGTAGAACGGCGGATACACCGGCGGGCTGACGACGACGACGTCGCCCGGACCGGCGAACTGACGCAGCACCGTCGCGATGCCGGACATGACGTCCGGCAGCGTGCGGGTGGTGGTCGGGTCGAAGGTCCAACCCCAGCGGCGCTCGGCGAACCCGGCGTACGCGAAGCCGTACCGGCAGCCGTAGTCATAGCCGGTGTCGCCACTGCGCATCGCGGCCGTGACGGCGTCGACCACCGGATCGCAGGGCGCGAAGTCCATCTCGGCGACCCACAGCGGCAGGACGTCCGGCGGATATGCCCGCCACTTCGCCGTCGTCCGACGGCGCAAGTCGGCCAGGCGCGGCTCACCGAGGACGGCCGCGGTCCGGCCGGTCGGTGCGGTCGAATTCTGCACAGCGCAAGGCTACGCGGGGATCGCACCGATCGGCCGGCGGGCCGAGATCCGGGCGGCCGGCGGGCCGAGATCCGGGCGGCCGGCGGTCAGCCGGCGAGCACCGGCGCGGGCCGCACCACGTCCGCCCAGGACTGCGGATCGAGCGTGACGACCGGTTCGGCGTCGGCCCAGGACCGGCAGTCGTCGATCGTCTGGCTGAGCAGCACCCGCAGCCGCTCGTCGGGGTTCGGCACGCACGCTTCCGCCAGGCCCTGGACCGCGGCGGAGATGATGCTGGGCGCCGCGTCCCGGACGAACCGAGCGGGCCGCAGTCGCGCGCCCTCGCAGAACTTCATCGCCCAGCGGGCGGTCTTCGGCGAGGTCGCCAGCGCCTCGGCCGAGGTGCGGCTCATGGTTCCCTCGGGTCGTTCATCGAGGACGTCGAGCATCTTTTCCGCCCCGATGATCGCGACGGCGAGGGTCTGCTGCCGCTCCGCCGGCGCGATCGGCAGCGCAGTCGTCGCGGCCCGCAGACAGATCCGCACGTCCCAGCGCGGGTCATCGCTGGTCAGGCCGATCACAGAGGGAATCAGCGGGGCCAGCTTGGGTCGTTCGGCGTCCACGGTCAGGTCGTTCACCGCCCGCGCGAGCATCGCGAGGAGCGGGTGCGTGCACTTGGGATGATCGGTCCATCGCTCCCCCGCGAGGTAGGACGCCAGTTCCATAAAGCACGCCCCCCGCTTGGGGTTGCGGTGCCTCCCTCGGCCCAGCATCGGAAGGATGTCATAGCTTTCGGTCACGAGGTCACCCCCAAAGTGGTGTTCCGGTCCGTTCCCCAGTCTGCGACGGCCCCTGCCCCTTGGCAATGCGAAAAGTGGCCTCAGTCACACGTCCTGGTCACATGTGCCGGTTGGCCGACGCCGCCGGAGCGCCGGCGCCGAGGCCGCGCGTGGTCGGACGCGGCGCGCCAATCGGGCCGGGCCGCAATACTGACAACATGGTCCGGGCCAAGGCGCTGCGAGCTTTGCGCGAGGCAGGACTCGATCGCGCCGTCGCGGACGAATCGTTCGACCGATTCGCCCGCTTGGTCCACCGCCAACTCGGCGTCCTGGGTGCCATGGTGACGCTGGTGCTCGAGGACGAACAGGTCCACCCCGGCCTGTTCGGACTGTCGACCATTGAGCGCACCCGGCGCTCGCCGCTGGACACCTCCCTCTGCCGCCTCGTCGTCGAAACCGGCCGCCCACTCGTGCTCGCCGATGTCCGCGAGCACTCACAGTTCTCCGGCCGCGAGAGCTTCCTCGGTCCGGTCGTGGCCTACGTCGGCTACCCGCTCTTCGACTCCCACGGCAACGCCGTCGGCAGCCTGTGCGCCATCGACGATCACCGCCGCGACTGGACCGAGGACGAGTTGGCGGTCATGGAGGACCTCGCCCTGGCCTGCTCGTCCGAACTCCGCCTGCGCATTGCGCGCGCGACCGCCGACCGGATGCGCGGCACCGCGCTGCAGGCGACTCGACGCACGCGGCTTCTGCTCGACCTCAGCGAGGCCTTCGCCGGCGCGACGTCCGTGGCCGAGACCGTGGAGCGGCTCGCCCGGGTGGGCGCCAGGATCGGCGCCGAATGGTCCGGCCTGGCGCTCCTGGATCCGACGGGCCGGCGGCTGCGATTCACCTCCCTCGCCCACCTCGAACCCGGCCTCTCGCCCGCGCTGCGCGGGTCCCGGATCGACGACGAGCGGCCCTCCGCCTGCGTCGCCCGGACGCGCACCCCGATCTTCTTCCGCAACTACGGCGAGTTGGCCGACCGGTTCCCGGACATCGCCAAGAGCATCGGCCGGCAGGTCGGTGCGCGCGCTTTCGTGCCGGTCATCGGCGGCTCCCGATTGCTCGGCGTGATGATGCTGGGCTGGCGGGAGGAACGCGACTTCGACACCGATGCCATCGAGACCGAGACGGCCATCGCCACCTACCTCGCCCACGCCCTCGAACGAGCCGAGATGCTCGACGACCGCAACCGTGCGGCCGCGACGCTGCAGGCGTCGCTGCTGTCCCCACTCCCGGCGATCCGTCACCTCGAGGTCGCCTTCCTCTACTCCCCCGCCGCCCGCACCGACCAGGTGGGTGGCGACTGGTACGACGCCGTCGTCCTCGCCGAGGATTCCGTCGTCCTGACCATCGGCGACGTGACCGGGCACGACATGCACGCCGCCGCCGAGATGGGGCAGTTGCGCTCGATGCTGCGCGCCTTCGTCTGGAGCCGCGACGAATCGCCGGCGGCCCTCCTGCGGCTGCTCGATCTCGCCAACGACGGCCTCGGCCTGCACGCCACCGGCACCGCGATCGTCGCCCGGCTCGACCGGCGGGGCGGTACCGAAGCGGACTCGGCCGGCGCGGACTCGGCCGGCGGGGCCGCCGCCGGCTACACGCTGACCTGGTCCAATGCGGGGCACCCGCCACCAATCATCATCCGGGCCGACGGCGAGGTCACCGAATGCGCCGAGAACGTCGACATGATGCTCGGCGTCGTGCCCGACGTCGCCCGCCACGACCACCGCCGGGTCCTCGCCCCGGGCGACACAATGCTGCTGTACACGG
Source organism: Cellulomonadaceae bacterium (assembly GCA_031552185.1). Classification (GTDB taxonomy): domain Bacteria; phylum Actinomycetota; class Actinomycetes; order Actinomycetales; family Cellulomonadaceae; genus JAVBMU01. Next base: position 6,464 of record JAVBMU010000074.1, read on the forward strand.
ACGGGCTCATCGAGCGCCGGGACAGCCGCTATCACGAGCGGCTGGCCGCGCTCAAGGTCGCGCTCAAGACGCTCGCCGGCAGCGCCACCGCGACGCTGCCCGCCGCCCTGGTGCGGCGCATGGTCACCGGCGGGCAACCGGACGACGTCGCCGTCCTCGCCATCCGGGTCCGGCACTCCCACTCGGGCGCGGCCGGCGACCAGATGATCGAGGCTCGCACCCCGGTCGCCGTCGAGCCCGGCGCGATCGGGCCCGCCCGCCGGTGGGTGGACGACATCCTGGAGAGCGCCGACGTCGACGCGGGCCACCGGCGCACCGCGATGCTGCTCACCAGCGAGGCCGTCACCAACGCGGTGCGGCATGGGGGCGGACCCGTCGCCGTCGAGGTCAAGGTGACGCCGGCGACGGTCCGGATCGAGGTGAGCGACGGCTCGTCCGCCCCGCCCCGACTGCTCGCGCCCGCCCCGCACCAGACCGGCGGCCGCGGCGTCCAGTTCCTCGACCGGCGCTCGGCCCGCTGGGGCGTGCGCCACCTTCCCGACGACGCCGGTGACGGCAGCGACGGTGACGGCGAAGGGCGCCGGGCCCGCAAAGCCGTCTGGTTCGAGGTCGATCGGGGCTGAGATCCGGCCCAGCGGCGGCGCAGGTGGGGCAACCCTTGTCAGTGGCATGGGGTACTTTGCCTGGTATGCCAAGGGCACCCGAACCGACCGTCTCCCGGGTGGTTCGGTTGCGCCTGGACGGCAGAGCCTTGAGCGGCGCGCAGGTGACCGGGCTGGAGCGCCATGCGGGTACTGCTCGCGCTGTTTGGAACTGGGGTCTGGCTGCACGAAACGCCCAGCATGACGCTCTGATGGGGTACGTCCGGCGGGTAGCAGCCGAACAGGGCGATGGCGACGATGAGCGCGCTGCGGCCTTGATGGGTGATGCCGCGTGGCGCGCTGCGACCATCAAGGCGGCCCCGGACGAGCTACGCAAGCCGTTGCGCTCGGCAGCTCTCGGCAAGCGATTCACGGCGGAGGCGCGGGTAGCCGACTCGCGTTTCGCTTGGTGGAAGGCCGAGGATCATGGGGTCAATCGGTTTGCCGTGTCCTCTTCCCTGCAGGCGCTGGATGCCGCATTCGAGCGGTACTACAAGAACACCGGCGGGCATCGGGGATCCAAGCGATCCCGCCCCCGCAAGGACGGGCGACCGGCGGCCTGGCCGCGGTTCAAGAAGCGCGGTCGCGCGACGGACGCATTTGCGATCTTCAACCTGGTCGTCAAGGGACAGGATCCTTGGCGGATTGTCGATGGCGCGCATCGCGTCAAGGTCCCCAGCCTCGGGACCTTGCGGGTCCACGAGAACACCCGCCGACTACGCCGGCTGATCCGTCGCGGCGGAGTGCCCAAGTCGGCCCGTTTCAGCCGCAGTGGCGGGTACTGGTACGTCGCGATCGTTGTCGCGATGCCCGAACCCGGACCGCGGATGGTCATGTCACCCTCCGGCGCGGTCTCGCCGGCGACGCCCGACCGCCGACAAAGGGACGCCGGTGTTGTCGGTGTAGACCTCGGAATCAAGACCTTGGCCACGCTCTCGACCGGCGCCGTCGTCGAGAACCCGCGAGTGGGTCGCGCCGCGGCGCGCAGGATCGGCCGGCTCCAGCGACGCCTGTCGCGCCAACAGGAGCCGACGGCGGGCACCCCCGCGTCGCGGGGTTGGCTCGCCACGAAATCCGAACTCGGGCGGGTTCAACACAAAGTTGCCATGCGCAGGCGGGGCACCATCCACGAACTCACCAAGCGGCTCGCCGCAGACCACACAGCAGTTGCCATCGAGGATCTCAACGTTCGGGGTATGACGAGCGCACCAGCCGCCATCGAAGACCCGGACCACCCCGGGACGTTCCTGGCCAACGGCGCCGCGGCAAAATCCGGCTTGAACCGGGCAATCCTCGATGTCGGGTTCGGCGAGTTCCGACGCCAACTCACATACAAGACCTCCTGGTACGGGTCCCTTCTCGTACCAGTGGCGCGATTCGCGCCGACCTCGAAGACCTGCTCGGCGTGCGGCACAGTGAAAGCCAAGCTGCGCCTGTCCGAGCGGACCTTCACGTGCGGTACGTGCGGTCTGGTCATCGACCGCGACCTCAACGCCGCGCGGAACATCGCAGCCCTAGGCATGCAAGCTCTGGGCAACCCGTCGCCTGCGGACGCGGGAGACGCAAAACGGCCGGATGTGCGGTCGAGACCCGGTGCGCCGGCGATTGACCTTGTCCGGCAAGACCTCGGCCCACCGAGGTCACAGAGGCCGGCAACGGATCTCTCACCCACACCCTGACCGAGCGAAAACCGAACTGCGCTGACATATCGGCACAGGTCACGAAGGGTCGGCTCCTCGGGCGCGTGGGTGGTCCCACGTAGTTGTTCAGCATCCGCCACAGCGACGGGTCGGCTCCTCGGGCGCGTGGGTGGTCCCAACTCTTCATGCTCCACGGCGACCTGCACCCGGTCGGCTCCTCGGGCGCGTGGGTGGTCCGGCAACGCAGCACACAAGCACGTATGGTGTGATGTCGGCTCCTCGGGCGCGTGGGTGGTCCGATCGCACCCATCTCACCCATGCCGACACCGGCGTCGGCTCCTCGGGCGCGTGGGTGGTCCGTACTACCAGCGGTCGACCGACGCCAGGACGACGTCGGCTCCTCGGGCGCGTGGGTGGTCCGGTGAAGCCACCGGCCTGTTAGGGCCCTAACAAGTCGGCTCCTCGGGCGCGTGGGTGGTCCCCCGGCGGCGAACATCACGGCCGCCCCAGCCAGGTCGGCTCCACGGGCGCGTGGGTGGTCCCGGTTCCCAGGCTGGAAGCGCTCGGATCAGACAGTCGGCTCCACGGGCGCGTGGGTGGTCCTATCGGACTGCCCTCGGCATCGCGCGGGGCCTGGTCGGCCCCCCGGGCACGAGGGTGGTCCACTGCGTGGCGTACTTGCCGGCGCAGCCGCGTGAGCCTTGCCGCCCGGGCGACGCCCGCAACGTTCCGGAGTGCCGGCCGGCCTCAGCCGAAGGTTTCGAGCAGGAGCTTGCGTTCGGCCGGCGTGAGGTTGGTGGCGATCAAGGTCCCCTTCAGCCCGTGCATGCGTTCGCCGAGCCGGTCCATGTCCGCATCCTCCGTCATCGCGAACAGGGCGGACGTCCCGGGCGTGACCTCCGCGCGAATGGTGTCGAGTTGCTCGGAGTCGATGCCGACAGCCCCGACGGTCTTGCTGATCGCGCCGATCGCCGCACCGGTGGCGGCCCCGATGACCGGGATGAAGAACAGGATGCCGAACAGCAATCCCCAGAATGCGCCCCACCCCGTCGCCCGGCCCGTGCTGTCGTGCGAATGGTGAGTGGTCGGCCGGTCCGCGCCCAGCGGCCAACTCACGATTGCGCGATCGATGATGGTGACGATGCCGTCCGCCTCGGCCGCCCGCAATGCCTTCTGCGCCCGTTCGGCGCCGTCGGGCGTGTCGTATTTCCAGACCGTGAACGTCGCCATGCCGGGCCTCCTCGGATGGTGTGAGTTGTGATCCCGTCGGCGCCCTCGATCGGGCGCCGTCAACCGATGAGCTTCGCCTTCGCGGTCGCGAATTCGGCGTCGGTCAGCACGCCCTGGGAATGCAATTGGGCGAGCCGGTGGAGTTGGTCGATCATCGCGTCCTGCGTGGGCGGCGCGGCCGGCATTCCCGCCTGCGGCGAGCCGTATTGTGCCGCGGCCTGCCGCGCGGCCGCCTCCATCTGCTGCTGCTGTTGCTGCGCCGCGTACTGCTGCGACTCGTATTCCTGGTCCGCGCGGTCCTGCCGGCGGCGATTCATGGCGTTGTTCGTCGCCGACGCCGTACCGACGATGACCGCCGTCCGGGCCGCCGTTCCGATCAGCCCCGGGCGTCCGATTCGACCGATCACAATGTCACCCTCCTTCGTCCGTCGTCCTGCGTCCTCGTCTTCGGGTCGCGGCCGGCTCAGCCGGCCTCGGCGAGCTCGACCACCGCCTCCACGACCGCGGCCGGGACGCGCTCCGCCGCGAGCACGATCGCCCCGGCGTCGGCCGCCGTGGCGACGATGTCCCGAGCCCAGGTGTGTTCGACGACCAGCACCAGCGCCGTCGTCCCGGGCGCGAGTGCGGCGCCGAAGGTGTCGATGTCCTCCTGGCCGGTCAGGCCCTGCCGCGAGACGGTGAATTCCGCCAGGCCGAGGTCCTCCTCCAGGTCCTCCAGTTCGAGGATCTCCAGTTCGTCGGCCTCGGACCGGCGAATCACGACCAGATCGAGCAACGTGACCACGCCGGAACGCAAGGCCGCGAGGGTGGCCTCGCGGACGGCGTCGGGCACTCGCGAGGTGGGAAAGGCCAGGGCGACGACGTCGGCCGGGCCGAATCGAAGGGTCATGGCTGGGCTCCTCTCGTCCACGCCGCGCCCGCAGGCGCCACGTGCGGGCGGTTTCACACCGAACGGGCCGCCGCCTCAACTTCTTCGCCGTGCACCACGAGGGCCCACAGGATGAAGACGTCGAGGGTAATGGTGACGATCGACCACCAGGGCGTGACCTGCATGGTCGAGAATTGCGCGAGTGCGTTGAGCACCACCAGGACGATCGCGGTGATCCGGGCCCAGGTCTGCCCCATGAACAGGAACACGCCGACCGCGGCAATCAGAATGCCGATGACAAGGTGGACCCAGCCCCAACTCGAGACGTCGAGCACCACGACCTGCCCCTGTCCGGCGCCGATCCACGTATTCGGGGAGAACACCGCGACCAGCCCGCTGATCGCGTTGAACAATCCGAGTGTCACGAGCACGATGCCCGCAAACCAGACCCAACCGACCCAGACCGTGACTTCCGACTGACGTGCCATTTCTGGTATCCCTTCCGATGGCTCGCCCGTCGGGGACTACCCGACGGTGGCCCTCCCCTCGATGGTCACCCAAGTCGCGTTTGTCCGCTCGTCAAACGGCCTGCTCGGCCCCGGCCGCCGCGCCGGGTCGGACCCGGGCCGCGACGATGGTCGCCATGAGGATCGGGTTCGCCGCCGGCATTGCGGTCGTGGTTTCGCTCGGCGTCGCCGGGCAGGTGGTCGGGCGGCGGATGGCGGTGCCCTCCATCATCTTGCTGCTTGCCCTCGGCCTGGCCGTCGGCCCCGTCAGCGGCGTGCTGGACCCCGACGACATCTTCGGCGAGCCCCTGTTCGAACTGGTCTCGATGGCGGTCGGACTCCTGCTGTTCGAGGAGTCGCTGAAACTCGATCTGCGCCGGCTGCGCGGGCGCGCGCGGCGACCCGTCATCCTGCTCGTCACCCTCGGCGCCGTCCTGACCGGGGTGGGCGCGACGGCGTTCGCGCACCTCGTGCTCGGCCTGGACTGGTCCCGGGCGGCGGTAATCGGTGCGATCCTGATCGTCAGCGGCCCCACGGTGGTGGGGCCTCTGTTGCGGATTGTCCGACCGCAGCAGCCGGTCGAGTCAATTCTGGAATTCGAGGGCATCTTCATCGATCCGATCGGCGCGATCGTGGCGCTGACCGCGGCAAATCTGGCGCTGCACTCCGAGGGCTCGCACCTCGGCGAAACCACGCTGGTCGGGATCGGGACCGGCGTGATCGCCGCGGCGGCGCTGGTGGTCGTCCTGCGCTGGGGCCGATTGCCCGCCGCCACGGATGTCGCCGTCGCCGTCGCGGTCGCCCTCGGCGCCTATGCCGCCGCCGAGGCGTTCCACCCAGAGGCGGGCCTGTTCGCGGCGACGAGCCTCGGCGTCACCCTGGCGAGCCAGCGCGTCGTCGGCATCGAACCCCTGCACGAGTTCGGCGGGCACATCGGCCTGATCCTGGTGGGCTCGCTGTTCATCCTGCTCGCGGCTCGAGTGGACCTCGATGACCTCGCGCGGTGGGCCCCGCGGACGCTGGCGCTGGTGGCGCTCCTGGTCCTGGTGCTGCGGCCGCTGATGGTGGCGGTGACCACCGCGGGCAGTCGGCTGTCCTGGCGGGAGCGGGGAATGCTCGCCTGGATGGCCCCGCGCGGGGTGGTCGCCGCGTCGACGGCGTCCGTCTTCGCGCTGCGGTTCGACGACGCCGGGCAGCCGTTCGAGGAAGTCGTGCCCGTGGTGTTCGGCGTCATCCTCGCGACGGCGGTGCTCTACGGACTGACCGGCGGCCCGGCCGCCCGCCTGCTGGGGGTGCGTGACGACGCGATCGGTGCCGGCGCCCCAACCGCCGGACCCGATCCCGTCGCGGGCACCGACCCCATTGCCGCCGCGCCCTGATGGCGAGGCGGCCGGTGCCGGCGGTGGTGGGCCTCGGATTCGGCGCGCCATGCGGGCGTGATCGCGCCGTCATCGTTAGCGTCCCCGTATGACGGCAGACGACGAGACCCGCGCAAGCCGCGGCATCAACGGGGGATCGGCGGACCCGCCCCGGCCGAACCCCGGCCTGCCGGCGTGGCAGCCGCCGGGTGGCGGTCCGGGCGCAAAGAACCGGCCGGCCCGGGCCACACCGACGGCCGGCGCGCCCGCGGATACCGCGGCCATCCACGCCCGGGCGCCCGGCGCCGGGGATACGGCGGCGCGATCCGCCGCGGATTCCCGCCATCCGCCGCGCTGGCTGCCGCGCGCGCTGGCCATGACGGTGGCCGCAGTCTTCATCGGCATTTTCCTCTGGCGCGCGCTCGGCTCGCTCGGCGCCTTGCTCGTCAATGTGCTGATCTCGTTTTTCCTGATGCTCGCCCTGGAGCCGATTGTTGTCTGGCTGGTCAAGCACAAATGGCGGCGCGGGGCCGCCGCCGGCGTCGCCCTGCTCGGGGCGATCCTCCTCGTCCTGGTGCTGCTGGCGCTGTTCGGAAACCTCTTCGTACAGCAGATGATCCAGCTGGTCCAGACGATCCCCGACCTCTACTCCGACGCCCAGAAGTGGATCGAATCCCATCTCGACGTCCAGGTGCCGAGTTCGGAGGAACTCGTGCAGCAGGGCATGGCGCGCTTCGGCCCGAACATCACCTCCGGCGTCGTCCTGGTCGGTACCACGCTGCTCGGCGGACTCTTCGCCGTCACCACAATCATGCTGGTGACGTACTACCTGCTCGCGGCCGGGCCGAAGCTGCGGGTGGCGATCTGCCGCTGGCTGCCGCCGGACCGGCAGCAGGAAGTGTTGAACATCTGGGAGATCTCGCAGCGGAAGGTCTCCGACTTCATCAATTCGCGGCTGGTCCTCGCCGCGCTCTCCAGCGTCTTCACCTTTGCCTTCCTGGCCATTCTGGGCACCCCGTACTCGCTGCCGCTGGCGGTGTTCACGGGCGTGGTGTCGCAATTCGTGCCCACGATCGGTACCTACCTCGGGGGCGCGCTCCCGGTCGTGGTCGCGCTCGCCGCCCAGGGCCTCCCGCAGGCCATCGCGGTGCTGCTGTTCATCATCGGCTACCAGCAGATCGAGAACCTGATCTTTGCGCCTCGCGTCTCGGCCCGGGCGATGAAGATGAACCCGGCGGTCTCGTTCCTTGTGGTGCTCGGATTCGCCGCCGTCTTCGGTCCGATCGGAGCATTCCTCGCACTGCCGATCGCCGCTACCGTTCAGGCCGTGGCGGACACCTACCTGGAGCGGCACGAGCTGATCGAGTCCCACATGCTGCACGATCCCGAGCCCGAGGACCACGGCGACCGCCGCTGGCACGGCGTCGAGTCCGGTGCGGATGCGGATGCGGTGGCGGCCTCGGCGGCCGAGGAGGCGGCGGCGGCCGAGCGCGAGGCGGCCGAGGACCGGGCGGCCGGGCGCGACGACGAACGGCGGTGAGCCGGCCGGCCTTCCTGCGGCCCGGCCTCGCCGCGCTGGTCGCCACCGGCGGTGCGGCGGGTACCGCGGCGCGCTACCTGATCGCCACGGCCTGGCCGCCCCTCGGCGGCCTGCCCGTGGCCACGCTGATCGGGAACGTTGCGGGCGCCTTCCTGCTCGGGCTGCTGCCGGCCGCCCTCGCGGGCCGGGGGCCGGAATCGCCCCGCGGGCAGCGGATCCGGCTCGGCCTCGGCACGGGCGTGCTCGGCGGGTTCACGACGTTCTCCGGCCTCGCCCTGGAGACGGCGCGGCTGCTCGGAGCGGGGCGGATCACGCTCGCGATCGCCTACGCCGGCGGGTCGGTCCTCCTCGGGCTCGGCGCCTGCCTGGCCGGGACGACGCTCGCGGCGGGCTGGATCCGAACCAGGCCGCCGCGCCTCTGGGCGCACCGGCCTTTGCCGCCGCCCGCGCCCCGGCCGGCGGGCGCCGGGAGCGCCGCCGGGGGCGCCGGCCCAGCCAGGGCCGCCGCCGCATTCCTCGCCGTCGTCGCGGGTCTCTGCGTCGTGTCGGTCGGTGCCGCCGCACCGAAGCCCGTCGGCGTCGTCGTTCTCCTGGCCGCGATAGGCGGGCTGGGCGCGGCGGCCCGCTTCCTGGTCGACGGCGTCGTCACCGCCGCACTCGCCGGCCGCGGGGCAGGGCGACCCGGGGCGGGCTTCCCGCTCGGGACGTTGGTGGTGAATGTGAGCGGCTCACTGCTGATCGGGATCGTCGCCGGTGCGGTGACGTATCTCGCGGCGGGCGAGCCCTGGCGCCTGGTCCTGGCGACCGGTTTCTGCGGCGGCTACACCACCTTCTCGACGGCGATGGTGGAGACAATGCGCCTGGCCAGGTCGGGCCGCGCTTTCGCGGCCGTCGGGAATGCCGCGGGGACGCCGATCCTCACCGTCCTCGCGGCGGCGGCCGGGATCGGCCTGGTGGCCGCCGTCGCCGGCTAAGTGGCCGCCGTCGCCGGCGGGGGCCGGTGCGAACGCCGGTGCGGTGGGGCGGCCCGCCGTGGCGCCGAAACCGTGGTTACTTGCAGTTTTGGCGCCAGAACTGCAAGTAACCACGGGTTCGGCGTCCGACGACCCCGGCCCCGGCGACTTCGCGTGCACTCATCGACCGTCGGCGCAGCGCGCGCTCATCCAAGGCCGGCCGCGGCCGGCGGGCAGCTCGCGACGGTCGACGCCGCAGCACCCGGAGCACGTCCAGGCGCCCAGTCAACCTCTGCTTGACACGGCCGCAGCCGTCAAGACATATTTGTCATCAACGTCAATCACTACTTGACAGGAGCCGACGATGACCGCCCCCCGGCCCACCGACGAGCAGATCCGCATCGCCGTCGCGACCATGCTCAGCCAACTCGACCCAACGCTGGCCGCCCGGCTCGTCACCGAGCCCGATGCGCACCTGGAACTGGTCGACCTGACCGCGCGGACCGACGGCGAGGTGGCCCAGATTCTGCAGGGGGCCGTCACGGCCGCGCGCGCCGCCGGGGCGAGTTGGGCCGCGATCGGCGAGACCCTCGGCACCACCCGGCAGGCCGCACAGCAGCGCTTCGGCCGCGCCGACGCCCCCGACCACGGCACCCCGGCCGCGACCCCCGACCACGGCACCCCGGCCGCGACCGCCCCCGCGACCGCCGACGACGCAGCCGGGACCGCCGACGCCGGTTCCGACGTGCCCGAGCGACGCCGGATCGTCGGCCTGACGGCGTTCAACGAGATGGACGTCCTGGCCGACGCCGGCCGGCATGGCTGGCACAGCGTCGGCTTCGGCGCGCTGTATCACGACGTCGAACGCTCGCCCGTGCAGTGGGAGCACCAGCGGACCAACCTGCTTGACCGGTACCGGCTCGAGCCCGGCGCCGGCTGGCACCCGATCCGCGGCCTCTGGTTCCCGTGGCGCTACTTCGCCCGGCCCACCGATCGCCCCGCCGAGCCGGGCGAACCCGCCGCCTTCCGCAGGTGACGAGCCCCAGCCGCGGCCGACGCCGTCGTCTGCCACGATGAACCATGCCGCGTCCCGACAAGCTGCTCCTGCTCGACACCGCCTCGCTCTACTTCCGCGCCTTCTTCGGCGTGCCGGACACGCTGCGGGCGCCCGACGGCACGCCGGTCAACGCGGTGCGCGGACTGCTGGACACCATCGCCTACCTGCTCACCGAGCGGCGCCCCACGCGCATCGTCGCCTGCTGGGATGACGACTGGCGCCCGGCGTGGCGGGTCGCGGCGATTCCGTCCTACAAGGCGCATCGGGTCGCCGAGGAGGTCCCCGCCGGCCCGGACGTCGAGGTGACACCCGATCCGCTCGCCGTCCAGGTCCCGATCATCGTCGATGTCCTGGCGGCCCTGGGCATCGCGCGCGTCGGCGCGCCCGGCTTCGAGGCCGACGACGTGATCGGCACCCTGGTCGCCCGCGCGATCGCGGCCCGGGACGGGTCCCGGCTCGAGATCGTGACCGGCGATCGGGACCTCTTCCAACTGGTGGACGACGACGCGGGCGTCGTCGTGCTGTACCCGGTCAAGGGGATCCGCGGGCTGGACGTCGTGGACCAGGCGTGGCTCGCCGCGAAGTACGGCCTGCCGAGCGGACCCGCCTACGCGGAGATGGCCACCCTGCGGGGCGACCCGAGTGACGGCCTGCCCGGCGTGCCCGGCATCGGCGAGAAGACCGCGGTGGCCCTCCTCACCAAGTACGGCTCGCTCGCCGGCATCCTCGCCGCCCGCGACGCGGGCGATCCCGGCCTCACGGCCGTCCAACGCCGCCGCCTCACCGAGGCGGCGCCCTACCTCGAGGTCGCCCCCGCCGTGGTGCGGGTCGCCCCGGACGCACCCGTCGACGTCGGGCCCGACGACGTTCCACGTGAACCCATCGATCCGGACCGGCTCGCCGATCTCACCGATCGATGGCGCCTGGGCGGGTCCGTCACCCGGGTGTTGGAGGCCCTCGGCCGGCTCGCGGACGATGAGGCGAATGGCTCCGACGGGCCGGCCGGCGGGCGCCGGGGACCTCGGTGATGCTGGACGGTGGCGTCCGCCGACGCCGGGCCGATGGGGGGCTGGGTCGATGGGGGCCGGGCGGGCGCGCGGATTTGCACTCGCCTTTGCACTCGCCTTTGCACTGAGCCGAAGGGGAATTGCTCATGCCAACGCCCGCCGCCTCGGCCATCGACGCCCTGCGCGCCGATCTGGTCGGCGAACTCTTCGTCCGCGGCGGGCCGCCGCACTCCGACCACGACCCCGCGGCCCTGATCGCGCCGCAGAACACGCTGGTGCGACACGACCCGGACCTGATTGTGGCCCCCGCCGACGAGTCGGACATCGAGCGGACCGTCAGCTTCGCCGCGGACCACGGCCTGCCCGTCCGGGTGCAGGCGACCGGACACGGCGCCGTCGTCCCGGTGACCAGCGGCGTCCTGGTGACGACGGTGGGGCTGGCGGGCGCCCGCATCGATCCGGACCGCCGGGTGGCCTCGATCGACGCGGGGGTGCGCTGGAGCACCGTCCTCGCCGCCGCGGCGGACCACGGTCTGGCACCGGTCACGGGCTCGTCCGCCCATGTCGGCGCCGTCGGGTACACGCTGGGCGGCGGGCTCGGCCCGCTCGCCCGCAGCCACGGGTACACCACGGACTGGGTGCGCGGCTTTCGGGTGGTCCTGGCGGACGGCTCCGTCGACGTCGGCCCGGACCAGGAACCCGACCTGTACTGGGCCTTACGCGGGGGCAAGTGTGGCCTGGGCCTGGTCACCCGGGTGGACGTCGAACTCGCCCCGCTCACCCAGGTGTACGGGGGGTCGCTGGTGGTCGACGGTGCCCACACCGAGAAGCTGATCCGGACCTGGGTGGACTGGGCGGCCGCCGCGCCCGACGCCGTCACCACCTCGGTCGCGATCCTCAATCTGCCGGACTTCGAGTTCATCCCCGAGCCGCTGCGCGGCCGCACCGTGGCCGCGCTGCGGTTCGCCCACCCCGGCCCGGCCGCCGACGGCGAGCGCCTGGTGGCCCCGTTGCGGGCCTGCGCGCCGGCCCTCTTCGACACGATCGGACCGATGCCGGCCGCCGCCGTCGCCATGATTCACAACGAACCGGATGCACCGGGGCCGATGTGGTCGCGCGGCACCGCGCTGCTCGACGCCGATCAGACCTTCGCGGGGGCCTTTCTCGGCGCCTTCGGCCCCGGCGCGGACTCGCCCTTCCTCGCGGCGGAGATCCGGCACCTGGGCGGGGCCACCCGGACCGACGTCGACGGCGGCTCCGCGGCGGGCGGTCGCGATGCCGGTTTCCAGGCCGGCCTGGTCGGCGCCGACCCGCGGCGGATCGACGAGATGGCCGAGCGCGCCGCGGCGTTCTCCTCGTGGAGCATCCCGTGGGCGGCCCCGGAGACGAACATCAACCTGCTCGGGGGGCCGTGGACGGATCAGAACCTGGCCCGCGCCTGGTCGCCCGAGACGGCCGCCCGGCTCGACGCCGTCCGCTCGGCCTACGACCCGACGGGCGTCTTCGCCTTCCGGGTCGACGCGGCGCCCGACGCCTGAGCGGTACCCGATGCCTGAGCGGTACCCGACGCCTGAGGCTACCCAGCACCTATGGTGAACACATGCGAATCGGAGCCCACCTCGACCAAGCGGACGTCATCGGACAGGCCCGGGCGATCGGGGCCGACGTCGCGCAGATCTTCCTGGGTGACCCCCAGAGCTGGAAGGGGCCGGTCTTCAGCTACCCGGGCGGGGCGGATGCCCTGGCCGCCGACGCGAAGGCCGCCGACCTCCAACTCGTCGTGCACGCGCCGTACCCGATCAATGTCGCCAGCCCGAACAATCGGATCCGGATCCCCTCCCGCAAGCTCCTGCAGGCGATGGCGGATGGCGCCGCGGCCGTCGGGGCGACGGCGCTGGTGGTGCACGGCGGGCACGTGACGGCGGGGCAGGAACCCGCCGTCGGGTTCGACAACTGGCGCAAGGCCGTCGAGGCGCTGGAGACCGACGTCACCGTCCTGATCGAGAACACCGCCGGCGGCGACCTCGCGATGGCCCGGCGGCTCGACCGGATCGAGCAGCTCTGGGCGGCGGTGACCTCGGCCGCCGGCGGGCATCGGATCGGATTCTGCCTCGACACCTGTCATGCCTGGGCGGGCGGCCTCGAGCTGGCCGACGCCGTGGCTGCCGTGCGCGCCATCACCGGTCGGATCGACCTGGTGCACGCGAATAACAGCCGCGACGCCGCCGGGTCGGGCGCCGACCGGCACGCGAGCCTCACCGCCGGCACGATCGAACCCGCGGCCCTGCTGGGCGTCATCCGGGCGGCCGGCGCCCCGGTGATCTGCGAGACGCACGCCGACGTGCCGGCGGACGTCGCCTGGCTCCGGGACCAACTCGGCTGACGAGCCGGTACCTCAGCTTCGGGACGTGGTGTCGTCGAGGTCCGAGCGCAGCCGCACCAAACCGGATGGGCCGACCGCGCCGGCGCCGCGAACCTCGGCGGACCCGCGAACCTCGGCGGACCCGCGGACCTCGGCGGTGCCGTGGACCGCCGCGGGCCGACGTGCCGAACCGGATTGGCGGAAACGGAGGCCGCGGCGCGGCGCGCCCGTGTCGAGCACCCAGACCAGGGCGAGGGCAAACAGGCCGGCGGCCACCGCCAGGAGGACGATGCTCCGGTCGTCACGATCCGCGCCCAGGATGATGAGCAGGCCGCCACCGAACCCGACGGCGAGGCACCTCACCGCTGTTGCGACCCCCCACCAGCTGTACGCGATGGCGCTCACGGGCACCGTGAGGACCATCCAAATCATCCAGAGAACGCGACTCACCGCCTCGAAACCTCGACCGTCATAGCCACCGGACTACCATGGCTTTACCTCAAGGCTACAGACCAGCTCAATACCGTCAATACCCCACAGCCGCGAAGGCACCCCGGGCGGCACCGGGGTCCGACGTCGGAAAGGACCGTTGTGGCCCGTGTCGTCGTCACCGGATCCAGCGGCAAACTCGGCCGCGCCGTCGTCGTCCACCTCGCCGAGCGGGGCTGGGACGTCATCGCGGTGGACCGGGCCGATCCGCCGCCCGGCCAGCCGGCGCGGTTCACGCGGGCCGACCTGACGGACCTCGGCCAGGTGATCGAGTTGTTCACCGGCATCGACGACCGCTATGCGGGGGTCGACGCCGTCGCCCACCTCGCGGCCGTCCCCGCCCCCGGCCAGATCCCGAACGGGGCGACTTTTCACAACAACGTCCCGGCCACCTACAACGTCTTCCAGGCGGCCCGGATCGCGGGTGTGCGCAACGTCGTGTTCGCCTCGAGCGAGACTCTGCTCGGCCTCCCGCTGGACATCCCGCCGCCGTACGCGCCGCTGGACGAGGAGTTCGCGGTCCGGCCGGAGTCGACCTACGCCCTCGGCAAGGCCGTCGAGGAGGAAATGGCCCGCCATTTCACCCGTTGGGACCGACGGCTCAAGCTCGCCGGCCTGCGCTTCTCCAACGTCATGGACGACGCCGACTACCCGGCCTTCGAGTCGTTCCAGGATGATCCGCGGGTGCGGCGCTGGAACCTGTGGGGCTACATCGACGCGCGCGACGGCGCGCAGGCCGTTCGGCTCGCCCTGGAGAGCAACGTCCTCGGGTTCGAGGCATTCATCATCGCGGCGTCGGACACCGTGATGCGGACCCCGTCGGCGGACCTGCTTGCGGCCGAGTTTCCGGCCGTGCCCGTGCGCCACGAGGTCTCCGGGCGCGAGACGCTGCTGTCCATCGAGAAGGCGCGCCGCGTGCTCGGGTACGAACCGGAGTTCCGCTGGCAGGACCGGCTGGACCTGCGCTGAGCCGACCCACGCCGAGCCGACCCACGCTGAGCCGACCCACGCTGAGCCGAGCGCACTTGACCGGAACCTGACCCGATCCCTCGACGCGCGGCGCAGCCGGGCGTCATCAGGCTCGGTCCGGCCGAACCTCATGACGGGCTCGGCTCGATCGCTCGAAGGTCAGCGAACCGTCAGGCGTTCGTCAGCGCCGGGGCCTCGGCATGAACCGTTTGGGCCTCGGCCGAGCGGGGTGCGGGGGCCTTGCCCCGCACGGAACGCACCGTCGGCGCCCGCATGGGCGTCGGTTGCGTTCGAGGGGTGCAGTACGCGCACGAATCGATAGAGATTTCGTGGATGCACTCTTCACGAGTAATCACAGGATGAGACTACCGAACCCGACAGGGTGCGTCGCGCCGACCTCCGCTACATTCTGGTGCGCCTGCGGTATAAGCCGCGGACAAATGTCGACGACTTCACCGGTCGACTTCACCGGTCGACTTCACTGGACAACGCTCCGGGTCAGCCCGGCGAGGCGGTGGTCACGCGATGCACCGGCCCGGTGAGCGACACCCGCGCCTCGGCCTCGCGGCGCACGGGGGTGCCGACCCAGAGGTCGACCTCACCCGGCTCGACCACACCAGGGCGGGGATCATCGACAGCGACGTGCAGGCCAACACCCGGGCGGTGTCGACCGAGTATTGGGGCGAGAATGCCGGTGGTCAGCACGCCCGGGATCGAGAGCCGCAGCGCCATTCTGAAGAAGAATCCGAGCCGCGAGCAGCCGTCGATCGCGGCCGCCTCCTCGTTGGCTGTACCAGAACCCGCCCGGAAGCCCCGAGACCGGCATGGCGTAGATCTTGCCGTCCACCTGCTCGGCCTTGAAAGCGCCGTCACCGACGCTCTGGCGGCTTGCCGTCCAGCGAGTATTGCACCGGGTCAGATCGCTGTCAAACGTTATCGATAACGTTTCCGATACGAGCCCGTGTGCCTATGATCCACTTCGTGGAGATGCAGCCCCGCGTGAAAATGGCCGACGTCGCCCAAGTCGCCGGCGTGTCCGTCGCCACCGTCTCCAAGGTGGTCAACGGACGCTACGGCGTCGCCCCCGCCACCGTGGCGCAGGTGCAGCGGGTCATCGCCGAGCTGGGCTACGAGGCCAGCCTCGGCGCCCAGAGCCTGCGCAGCCGGCGGACCAACGTCCTCGGCATCCTCGTTCCCGAATTCGAGCCATACTCGACCGAATTGCTCAAGGGCATCTCCGAGGCCGTGGCGCACACCGAGTACGAGCTGCTCGCCTACTCCGGCGGCCTGCGCGGCGCGCATCCAGGCTGGGAGCAGCGCAACCTGTCCCGCCTCGCCGGCACCCTGATCGACGGCGCGATCCTGGTCACCCCGACGGTGGCCGTGACCCGCCCCGGGATCCCCGTCGTCGCCGTCGACCCGCACACCGGACCCGCCGGCCCGCCGACCGTCGACTGCGACAACCTCGGCGGGGCTATCCTGGCCGCCCGGCATTTGCTTGACCTCGGCCACCGCCGGATCGGGTTCCTGGGTGGCCGCCCCGACCTCGAATCCGCCCGACTGCGGGAGGCCGGGTTCCGCCAGGCGATGCACGACGCCGGGGTGGCGGTGGACGAGAACCTGGTTCGGGTCGGCGGCTACAAGGCCGAAACGGCCGCGGGACCCGCCCGCGAACTGCTCAAGTCGAGCGACCGGCCGACGGCGATCTTCGCCGCGAACGACCTCTCCGCCATCGCGACCATGCAGGTCGCCGCCGACCTCGGCCTGCGGGTCCCCGATGACCTGTCCGTGATCGGCTTCGACAACGTGCCGGAATCCGCCCTCGCGGCCACTCCCCTCACGACCATTCGCCAGCCGCTGCGCCGGATGGGAATCGAGGCCCTGCGGCTCCTGGTGGACCTCGTCGACGGCATCCAGCGCGAATCCCACGTGCGCCTGCCCACCGAGCTCGTCGAACGCGCGAGTTGCCGGCCGCTATAGGCGGCCGGCGCCCCGGCCGCGCCACGCCACCGGGCGCCACGGCGGGCGCCGCCGGCGGTCAATGGGGGGGTTGGCGCAGTTCGGCGCTGAGCTGGTCGGCGTCGAGGATCGCGAGCGCATCCTCGAGCGCGGTGGAGGAGTACGTGCCGAGCCGCCGCGCGTCGAGCAGGGCGGCACGCTGGGCCTCGATGATCGTCACCCGCAGTTCGCGCGCCTCCGCCATGGCCGCGGCGTGTGCGCTCGCCGGGTCGTCCTCGGCGTCGATCCGCGCGGTCTGGGCCGCGACGGATCGGCGCACCTGGTCGAGCACCTGCGGATCGTAGGGCGAGCCGTTGCGGCGGCGCAGTTCCGGATCCTCAACCACGCCGGCCGCCGCCTGGCCGAGTTCGCCGATTAGCCGCAGCCGTTCGCCGTGGTCGACCACGGCCGGCCGGCCCACCCCCAACCGCCGCACCACGGCGGTCAACGTGCCGCCCTGAATCAGCAGGCTGCCGATGGCGACCACAAAGGCCACCAGCACGACGGTCGATCGTCCCGGAGTGTCGGCCGGGAGGGTTTGCGCCGCGGCCACCGTGACGGCGCCGCGCATGCCGGCCCACACCAGCACGGTGCCCTCGCGCGGGCCGAGCGGCTCGGCCATCAGGTAGTCGATATCCGCGACCTGTCGGGTGATCCGTCGGCTGAGACTCTCGGCGCGGTGCGCCACGGCCGCCCGCTCGTCCTGCCCCGCGCCCGCCGCCGTCGCCCGGCGAATGTCTTGCCTGAGTTCGGCGGCCCGGCGCTTGGCCCGGCGCTTCACCCGGCGCTTGAACGGGCCGGGCTGCGGGGGCCGGAGCTCGGCGAACGCCGCTCCGCGGCCCGGCGCCGAGCCCACCCCGGCATCCCGATCCGAGCCCGCCGCCGTTCCCGGCACTCCCGCCGTTGCCCCCGTGATTCGCGCCGTTCCCTCCGGCCCCGCGGCGACGCCGGTCCCGCCGCCGGGCGGCACCCCGAAGTCCGTGGCGTCGAGTTTCGCCTGGAAGCCGGCGAGGAAATCCCGAGCGCGCGACTCGGCCCTCGCCTTGCGGCCCAGCCACCACAGCAGCGGCGCCAGGTACCCGGCCCGGATCACCAGGACCAGCACGATGGTCAGCCCGCCGAGCGCCACGGCCGGACCGACCCCGCGGCCGTCCCGGCTCACGTCCTCGACGACGCCGTACAACTGCAACCCGGTGACGAAGAAGATCGCGCCCTCGAGGAACACCTCCAGCGTCCGCCAGTTCGTCGCTTCGGCCAGGCGGTCCCGCGGGCGCAGGTGCCGTGCCCCGAGGACCCCGGCCACCATCCCCGCCGCGACAGCCGCGACCAGCCCCGACGCGTGCAGCAGCTCCGCGGGGAAGTAGGCGACGAACGGCACCAACAGGGAAATCGCCGTGTTGACCCGGGCCTCGTCGACCCGCCGGCGCACCACCAGCGACACCCGCCCGACGACGACGCCGATCACCACGGCGATGGCGACCGCCCGGGCAAAATCCCAGGCCACCTGAAGCACCGAGACGGAGACGGCCATCGCCGCCACTGCCGACCTGAGCATCACGAGGGCAGAAGCGTCATTCAAAAGAGACTCGCCCTCCAGCACGGTGACCAGCCGCGGCGACACCCCCAGCCGGCGCACGATCGAGGTGGCCGCGGCGTCGGTGGGGCTGACGATCGCGCCCAGGGCAACGCCCGTGGCGTACCCGATGCCGGGGATCAGCCGGTCGAAGACCCACCCGAGCAGGAGCGCGCTCACCACCACCAGCACCACGGACAGGCCGCCGATCGTCGCGAAGTCGCGGCGGAAATCCATTGCGGGCATCGCGACCGAGGTCGCATACAACAGCGGTGGCAGCACACCGGCCAGGATGATCTCGGGATCGATCTCGACCGCGGGGACGGCCGGGAGCAGGCTCACGGCCACGCCGAGGGCGACCAGCAACAGCGGCGCCGCGATGCCGACCCGGGGCGCCACCGCGGTGACCGCCACCACCAGAATCGCGCCGACGACGTAGACGACCAAAATGTCCATTTATCGAGTTCCATTGGTTCGGGGGCGCGGCAGTCCGCTCACCGTCAGCCCTGCCGCCATTTCAGTTCGGTGGAGCGCTGCTCGGCATCAAGCACCGCCAGGGCGTCCCGCAGGACGGCCGACGGGTAGATCCCGAGCCTGCGCGCCTCCAGCAGTGCGGCCCGCTGCGCCGCGATCACCCGCAGCAGCAGCTCACGCACTTGGTTGCCTTGGGCGGAACGCGCGCCGCGGGCGTCGCCCGTGACGATCTCCTGCTCGTCCCGCACCACGCGGCGCCGAACCCGGGCGAGCGCGTTCGGGTCGTACCGCTTGCCGTTGCGGCGGCGGAGCTGGGGGTCGGCGATCACGCTCTCCGCGGCGGCCCCGAGCACAGCGACGAGCCTGCGCCGATCCTCCCGGTCGATCCGCCGAACCCGGACGAGCCCGAGGCTGCGCACCACCCAGGACAGCGTGCCGCCCTGCACCAGCAGCGTCCCGACGGCGACGACGAACGCGACCAACACCAGCGTAGGTCGCTGCGGGGTGTCCTCGGGCAGCGACTGCGCCGCCGCCAAGGTCACCACGCCGCGCATCCCGGCCCAGACGAGCACGACGCCCTCGCGCCACCCGAGCGACTGCGCCGCCCGGTAGTGGGCGTCGGCCGCCCGGCGGGTCAGCCGGGGGCTGAGCCCGCTCGGCAGGTGCACCCGGTGCGGCCGCTCGGCCGCCGCGGGCGCGGCGGAGGCCTTGCCGATATCTCCCACGCCGGCCCGGACCGCGTCGATGCCGCCCGCTCCGACCGGCACGACGTCGCCCGCTCCCGCCGCGGGCGCGGCGCCGGCCGCCGGCCCGACGTCGTCGCCCACCGTCGCGCGGACCTCGCCGACGCCACCGGCCGCCGAGGCCGGCTTGGCCCAACCCGGCTTAACCGTGCCCGACTTGCCCGAACCGGCTTTCTTCGACCCGGCCTTCCTCGAGCCCACCTTCGTCGAACCCGCCTTGGCCGAACCCGCCTTGGCCGAACCCGGCTTGCCGGGCCGGGCGGGACCCGGCGTGCCGTCGTCGGCGTGGAACTGGGCATAACTCTCGAGTTCACCGCGGACCTGACGTTGGATCGCCACGATCCGGTCCCGCGCGGCCGTCGAGTACTTGTCCCGCCAGCCGAGGATCGCAAGCAGCGGTATGAAGAAGACCGCCCGCACGATGCACACCGCCGTCGCCGCCAGCACCCCGATCCAGACGGCCCGGCCGAGCGCACCGCCCTCCTCGTTGAACTCCACGGTGAGCCCGTACAACTGCAGGCCCATGACAAAGAAGACCGCGCCCTCCAGGAGCACCTCGAGGGTGTGCCAGTTCGCCGCCTCCGCGATCCGGTCCTCGGGACGCAGGTACCGTGCGCTGCCCGCACCTGCGACCAGGCCGGCGGACACGGCCGAGACGAGGCCGGACGCGTGCAGGTGCTCGGCCGGGACGTAGGCGAGGAAAGGCACGATGAAGGAGATCGCCGTGTTCAGACTCGCGTCCCCGATCCGGGACCGCGCGGCGAGACTCAGTCGCCCGATGATCGCCCCGATCCCGGCCGCAATGATGACGGAGAAGACGAACGTCCAGGCCACCTTCGCCACCGACATCGCGACCGCCGACGCGGCGATCGCGGACCGCAGCAGCACCAGGGCGGTGGCGTCGTTCAGCAGGCTTTCCCCCTCAAGCACGGTGACCAGGCGCGGCGCCACATTCAGCCGACGGATGATGGTGACGGCGACGGCGTCGGTCGGGCTGACAATGGCGCCGAGCGCGATGCCGATCGCCAGGCCGATCCCGGGGATGAGCAGGGTGAACAGGTAACCGAGGGTCAGTGAACTGACGATCATCAGCAGGACCGAGAGCCCGCTGATGGCGGTCAGGTCCCGGCGGAAGTCCATCGTCGGCATCGCGACGGAGGTGGAATAGAGCAGGGGCGGCAGGACGCCGGCGAGGATCCACTCGGGTTGGACCGAGATCGCGGGGACAACTGGCAACAGTCCGAGCCCGGCCCCGAAGAGCAGGAGCACCAGCGGGGCGGAGACCCCGACGCGCGGGGCCAAGGCGGTGACGACGACGATCGCGAGCGCTCCCAGCGCACCGACCGTCACAACGTCCATACTCCATTCTCCCAGGCATCACACGGCGCTCCGACCGAGCGACCAAGACCCGGACCCACCCCGAAGGATCCCGGCGCCACTGTGCGGACAAAATGCGGCCCCGCCCGGTCGGGCCGGGCGGGGCCGCTGGAATGACCGGCGATCGGTGACCGCCGGGTCGGTCTACCGCACGGTAAAGGTCTCGACGACGGTGGGCGCCCAGTTGCCCACCTTGTCCGCGCCGGACCAGTAGACCCGCAGGATGCCCTTGGCCACCCCGGTGACCGAGGCCGACCAGGTGCCGGTCGAGGACACCGGGGCGGTGATCCGGATCGCCTTCTCCTTGGCATCGGCGAGGTTCGACGCCGCGACCCACTTCCCGCTCTGGTAGGCGTAGTAGGTCGAGCCGCGCAGCTCCACCAGGTAGAACACGGCCTTGGCAGGGCCGGAACCGGAATCGGTGGCCGTACCCGAGACCTTGGTCCAGGACGCGACCTGGTCCGGCGCCGCCGGCGGCGTCAACTTCACGATCGGCCCGGTCTTGTCCACGGTCACGCTGAGCACGTTGGACGTCTTGGCCCCGCCCGGGACCAGCGCGTCCACCGGGACCGCCCGCACGGACAACTGGTGCGCGACGGCGCCCTGATCCAGCGAGACCGTCAGGCTGGTCCTCGTCGGCGGGAGCGAGGCGAGCACGGTGCTGCCGTTCAGCACCTCGTACCGGGCGACGGACGCGCCGGCCGAGGTCCAGGACAGCGTGACGCCGCCCCGCGTCCACTGCTTGCCGCCCGCCGAGACGACGCCCGCGGTCGCGGACAGCACGGGGGCGGTGAGCGCCGGCCGGGTGACGTGCACAGTGGCGGCCGTGGTCATTGCGCTGCCGAGGTCGTTGGTGAACACGGCGCGCACCCGCACGCCGTCGTCGGCCGCGGCGGCGGTGAAGGTGTACGTCGTCGACGTCGCGCCGGGCACGTCCGTCCAGGCCATGCCGTCGACGCTGCGCTGCCAGCGCACGGTCGGCGTCGGGGTACCGGTCGCGGCGGCGGACAGGCTCACCGTCGCGCCGACGTTCGCGGTGACGTTCGCGGGCGGGTTCGTGGTGACGGTCGGCGCCTTGAGCGAGGCCGGCACGTTCTTGGTCACGGTCTGCTTGATGTCGTTCGACGCCGCGGCCAGCATGACCTTGCGGTCACCCGTGCCCAGCACCCACTTCTGGGCCTTGGTGTCCCAGGCGGACAACTGCTGGACGTCCACGTGCAGGGTCTCGGTCTTCGAGGCGCCCGGCTCGAGGTCCACGTGGTCGAACTGGACGAGTTTCATCTCCGACTGCTGGAACCCGTCGATGACCAGGCCGTTGGCGTCATACACCGGGGCCTTGAGGTCCGGCGACGGGCCGAGGTAGATCTGCGGCGCGGTCCCGCCCCGCCGAGAACCGGTGTTGGTGACCGTGAACGTGACGTCGAGGCCGCCGTCGGCGGCGTTCTTCACGGCCAGGCCGCCGAGGTCGAAGGTGGTGTAGGACAGGCCGTAGCCGAACGCGAACCGCGGCTTGTAGCCGTTGACGTTCGACGCCGGGTCGGTGTACCAGCGGTAGCCGACGTTGACGCCGTCACCCCACTTGATGGTCCTCGTCGCCTCGCCCGGCTCCTGGGTGCCGTCGGTCCACGCCGGGTGGTTGGTGAACGGCGTCGCGTTGTCGTCCACAGGGAACGTCATCGGCAGCCGGCCGGAGGGGTTGTACTTGCCGTACAGCAGGTCGGCGGTCGCCGTCCCACCCTCCTGACCCGGGTACCACATCTCGAGGATGGCATCGACCTGGGGAGCGAACGGCATCGCGACGGCGGTGCCGGAGTTCATCACCAGCACGGTCTTCTTGCCGACCCCGCGGGCCGCGGCGGCGACGTCCGTGATCAGCTTGGCCTGCTTGGCGTTGATCTGGCGCAGGGCCGCGCTGACCGACGAGTTCGGGCCGGCGCCGGCGGTGGTGCCGGGGTTGGAGTCGTCGGCGAAGATGATCGTCGTGTCGGCGGCCCGGGCGGCCGCCTTGGCGGCCTCGGTGTTCTGGTTCAGCGGCGCCCACGCGAAGCGGAACGTCGGCGTGGTGGCCGCGTTGATCGACGGGTTGTACGTGATCGTGATCTTGTGCAAGCCGGCGGACAAGTCGAGCGCGACGCCCGTGTTGTCCTTGCCGAAGTACTGCCCGTTGGCGGCGTAGGCGCCGTCGGGGATGGTGTTCTGCAGGATGTTGCCGCCGGGGTTGGCGAGCGTCTGGTTGGCGCCGCCGTCGATATTGAACGTGACGGTACCGGCGGACGCCGGCGCGAAGCCCTGGTTGTACGACGCCCGGGTCGCGGGATTCGCCGCGTTCAGCGTGTTGTCCGTGCCGTAGGGGCGCTGGAACAGCAGCTGGTAATTGTCCGCCGTCGCGACGTTCAGGTAGCCGGTCCACGTGTACCTGTGGTTGCGCAGCAGGTTGCTCTGCCGGCCGTCCAGCATGGTGTCCGTCTGCGTGGTCGTGGTGCCGTCCGGCGCCACGGCCGTGCGGACCAGGCCCGGCACGCCGGTCGCGTCGTCGGTCGTCCGCAGCGCGGCCGACGGGATCGTGGTGCCGTACCAGTCGACGCCGGGCGCCGAGGTCACGTTCGCCGTGCCGACGGCGTCGCGAATCGCGTCGAGCGGCGAGTAGTTGTTCCGGTCGCCGAAGCCGCGGGAACGTTCGCCGCCCGGGCTTGCCGGCATCAGCGTCGCCGTCGGGCCGACGACGGCGACCTTCGCCGACGTCGACAGCGGCAGCGCGTTGCCGTTGTTCTTCAGCAGGACGCCGGACCGGCGGGCGAGGTCGAGCGAGACCCGGGAGCCCTCGGCCTTGTCGATCGTCACCGCGTTATTGGTCGACGTCACGTCGCCGTGCTGCGGAATCGCAGAGCGGTACGCGGCCGGAATCTTCGAGTTGTCCAGCAGGCCGAAGCGCTCGTACTGGTACAGCATCCGGGCCACGGCCTGGTCGGCGGCCTTGGCGTAATCCGGGTCGAACGACGACGACGTCGGCTCGATCAGCGGCAACAGGTTGCTGAAGTGGCTCGTCGCGAACTCGTTGTCCATCCCCTTGAGCAGGTCGCTCACGTTCTTCGCGGCGGTGTAGTCCGACGTGATGAAACCCTTGAGGTTGAACTGCGTCTTGAGGATGTTGTGGTTCAGGTTCGAGTTCGAGCACGCGTAGTTCGGGACCGACTCCTCGCCGACGATCCGGAACGTCGCGTAGGAGCACATCACCGAGGTCACGTTGGCGTCCTCGATCGCGGTCTGCGTCGGCAACAGGTACACCTCGTGCGCGGACTGCGAACTCAGCAGCGACGGCACGGACTGGCTCTGGCCGTTGTAGAACGCGACGTGCTTGACCTGGGACATCAGGCCGGTGCTCTGGATCCCGTTGATCTCCGTGGCGGAGAAGACGCCGGACAGGTAGGCGTCCTCGCCATTCGTCGTCAGGTTGCGGGACCAGGACGGGAACCGGGCCAGGTCGACCTGCGGACCGTAGATGAGGTTCAGGTCCGCGTTCATGCCTTCTTTGCCGACCTGCTCGCCCAGCGTGGTGTAGGCGGAGCGGTCGAACGACGAGGCCAGGCCGAGCCGGGTCGGGAAGCCGGTCGCGTCCGCGCGCACGTTGACGCCCAGGGCGTCGACGTGCCGGGTCTCGGAGATGCCCAGCCGAGCGATCGGGGCCAGGTAGCCGGCCTGCCCGTGGGCGTCGGGGTCGGTGCCCCGGAACAACACGGTGACCTTCTCCGCGGGCGTGAGTTCACCGACCAACCACGTGACGGTCTTGGTCCACGGGGCGTCACCCGCCACCGGGACCGGGGCCGGCGTGGCCGGGATGTCGACGCCGGCCGCGCCGGCTGAGGTCGCGATGGCCGGGACCGCCGCGACGCCGAGGGCGACGACGCCGGCGACCAGCCGCCGGGGCGCGCGTCGCGGATGGACTAACTGCATGGGTGCCTCCTCGCATCATGGTGCCGAGGGCAGGTCGCATCCGCCGAGGTCGGCGGGACGAAGCGGACAAGTTGCCCTCGCCCACTTGCGACGGTAGAACGCTCTATTTGCGCTGTCAAGGGCAGTATTGGCGATTCATTGGCCATTCAATGGCCGGCACAATGGGGCGTTTTTGTGTCATCGTTGAGCAAACCCGCCGGAGTCAGGGCGCCGGCTCAGGGCGCCGGCTCAGGGCGCCAGGTCGCGTCGCCGGAACGTCGCCACGGCGACGACCCGCAACACCACGGCCACGAGAACCATCGCCACCAGCGGGGCGGCCTCGACCGGCTCGGCGGGCACTCGGGCAGTGTGCTCGAACGGCGAGACGTCCCGCAGCCACTGCGGCAGGTCCAGCAGCACCCCGAACAGCCCGACCACGAACCCCCACGCCACCAACGCCCAGGGCAGCCCGGCAAGCCGCGGCCACCGGCCGTAGAGCGCCCAGACCAGGCCCACGACAAGTGCGATCGCGGGGACATAGACAAGCTGTGCCAGGAGGTATTCGCCGAGATTCGGGTCCGACCGGCCGGTGGAGAGCGCCCCGAGACCGAGCGCCAGGCCGCTGAGCACCAGCAGCGCGAGGCCCGCGCCGCCGGTGACCAACATCTGGGCGAGCAGCCAGCGAGACCGGGCCACCGCCGTCGCGAGCAGCGGCTCCAAGCGACCCGACTGCTCCTCGGTGCGGGCCCGCAATGCCGAGGAGATCGCGAAGGCACAGATCGCCAGCACCAAATACATCGTGACTACGGCGATGAACCCGGCCACGAGATCCTCGTCGCCAATCAGCTTGCCGATCGGCGAGTCCGGGCCGCCCATCTCGTCGAGCATCTGCGGGATCGACTCGACGAAGGTCCCGACGGCCGCCGCCATCACGGCGATCCCGACGGCCCACGCCGCCACCGCTCCCCGCTGCAGTCGCCAAGCCAGGGCCAACGGACCCCGCAGCGAGGCCGCCGCCGCGGCCCGCCCCGCCCGGGGCCGGACCAGCCCGGCGCCGTAGTCGCGCCGGGCGCCCAGCGCCGCAGCGATCCCCACCAGCGCCAGCACCGCCACCAGGCAGAGCAGCAGCGGCCACCACCGCAGGTCCACGAACGCCCGGATCTGTTGCGCCCAACCGATCGGCGACAGCCAGGAGAGCCAACTGCCGTGCACCTGCTCGACGTCGCCCACGGCCCGCAGCAGGAATGCCCCACCCAGCGCGGCCAGCGCCAGCCCGCTCGCCGCCCGGGCATGCTCGGTCACCTGCGCGGTGACCACCGCGACCGCCCCGAAGACCACCCCCACCGCCCCGATGGCCACGGCGAGCGCAACCGAATCCACCGGCTCCAGCCCGACCGCCAGCTGAGCCGCCGTCACGATGACCACCACCGCGAGATTCGCGACCAACATCGCCGCGAACGCGCCGACCGCCGGCGCGTGCCGCCCGACCACGGCCGCCCGGATCAACTCGCCGCGGCCCGTCTCCTCCTCGGCGCGGGTGTGGCGCACCACCATCAGCAGGCTCATGATCGCGACCGCGATCATCGTCGTCAGTGCCATCTCGTTCGCGAGCATTGCGCCGAGCGTGTAGTGCTCCGTGCCGTAGCCCGGTCCGGACATCATGATCGCGGCCGGACTCGAGACCAGTTCGGCCCGGTCCTGCCGACGGGCCTGCGTCGGGTAGAGCCGATCCAGCGCGACGGCCGCGTAGCCGAACAGCAGCCCCATCGAGCCCGCCCAGACCGGGACCCGGACCCGATCCCGACGCAGCGCGAACCGCAGCATCGCGCGCGACCCCGTGCCGGACCCGGCGGGTCCGGCGGACCGCGCGGCGGAGCCGGCGACCGGCCCGCTCACCGCGGGTCCGCGTCGTCGGGCCGGGCGACGTCGTCGCCGTACTGGCGCAGGAACAGTTCCTCCAGCGACGGCGGCGCCACCTGAAGGCTGCGCAGGCCGAGGTCGGTCAGCGCCCGCGTGGCTGCTTCCAGCCGCTCGTTGTCCACCGCGAGGCGAACGCGCGGCCCGTCGGCCGTCGCCACGACCGCCAGGTCGTGTACCCCCTCGATGCCCCGCAACGGCCCGGGGTCGCGGGCCGTCACCGCGGTGATCGTGGACCGGGTGAGGTGCCGCATGGCGGTCAGGGTCCCGGATTGCACGGCCCGCCCGGCGCGAATGATCGTCACCGTGTCGCAGAGCTTCTCGACCTCGGCCAGGATGTGGCTCGACAGCAGCACCGACCGGCCGGCCGCGGCCGCCTCCCGGATGCACTCGGTGAACACGGCCTCCATCAGCGGGTCCAGCCCGGAGGTCGGCTCGTCCAGGATCAACAGGTCGACATCGCAGGCCAACGCCGCCACCAGGGCGACCTTCTGCCGATTCCCCTTCGAGTACGTGCGCGCCTTCTTGGCCGGGTCGAGTTCGAAGCGCTCGAGCAATTCCGCCCGGCGAGCCGGGTCGACGCCGCCGCGCAGCCGCGCCAGCAGGTCGATCGCCTCCCCTCCGGTGAGGGTCGGCCACAGGTTCACCTCCCCGGGCACATAGGCGAGCCTGCGGTGCAGCGCGACGGCGTCCCGCCACGGGTCGCCCCCGAGCACCCGCACGTGCCCGGCGTCGGACCGGAGCAGGCCGAGCAGAATCCGGATGGTGGTCGACTTGCCGGAGCCGTTCGGGCCCAACACCCCGGCGACTTGACCCGCCTCGACCGTGAGGTCGAGGCCGGCCAACGCCTGGACCGGGCCGAAAGCCTTGCGCAACCCGCGGATTTCGACGGCGAGATCCGCGTCCTGGACATGTGATCGCAGCGTGTCTCCCCCGGCGGTCGTCATTCTCCCAGCGTAGACAAATCCGACCGAGCGGGCCGGCAACCGAGCCGCGCGTCATAACCGGCGTCGATCGCACGTGTTGGGTATAGGTGGTGGCGGTTGCTGACGTCGAGGTCGCAACCGCCACCGCTCACCAAGCCGCTCACCAAGCCGCTCACCCGGCTCGACCACCCGGACCCGACCGGTCACTCACCCGGCGGCGGCTGCCACCACCTGCCGGGCCACCTCGGCCGCGTCGTCGTCGAACACCACCAGCCGCACGGCGGGGCGATGCGCCGAGCCCGAGGTCCGGGCACAGTTCCCGCCGGGAGCACACCGCGCCAACCCTTCGCCAATGCCCGCGACCGCCTGCCGGATGGCGTCCGCGACCGGCCAGCCGTACGCCCCCGCCGACACCAGCGGGAATGCAATCGAGGCCGCGCCGACCTCATGCCCGCGCCGGATCGAGTTCACATAGCAGGCGCGCAACACGGCCGACCGGTCCTCCTCGGCCGACCACACCGGCCCGACCGTGTGAATCACCCACCGCGCCGCCAGCCGGCCCGCGGTTGTGGTCACCGCCTCTCCGGCGGGCAATCCGTCCGGATAACGCTCCGCACGCACCTTTCGGCATGCGCGGATAATGGACGGTCCGCCGCGTCGGTGGATGGCGCCGTCCACCCCTCCCCCGCCGAGCAGTGTCGAATTGGCGGCGTTGACGATCGCGTCGGCCCGTTCGTTCGTGATGTCGCCCTGAACAATGACAATGCTCGCCATGGACAAATCGTCGCACTCCTCACCGACACCCCACGGCAGGCCACGCCGGCCCGGCCCGCCGCGAGATATTGGCGAGGCCGCTCAGGCCGTTGCCCGACGCCGCAGCCAGAGCAGCGCCGCGCCGAAAATCGCCAGCAGCACCGCCGAGATTGCGGCGCCGCCCACCTGAGCACCGGTGATCGGCAGGCCGCCGGCGCCCTCGCGGCCGCCGACCGCCGGCCCGCGGTCCCCCGGGGCAACCGCCGTCTGGGCGGCGGTCGCCGGCTGCACGACGTCGACGCTGACCAGCCCGGCGCCCGCGGGCACGGCGACCCGCGCCGTCGCGCCCAGGTTCTCGCCACCGACCATGAACCGCGGCTCGCCCCACGCGACGCCGGGCACCTCGGCCGCAGCCACCCGGCGCAGCACGACCACGGACCCCCCCGGAATCGGATGGAGCACCGCGCTGTCCTCCTTGGTCAGGGTGAAAGTGCCGGTCCGGTCGTCCGCGGTGCCGGGTGCGTCGATCGTGTACTCGAGCGTGAAGCTCGCGGTGACCGGGACGGCACCCGCCGCAGCGCCGTGAACCGCGTTGCGGATCACCATCGGGACGCTGCTGCGCCTCGGCGTGTAGTCGTTCACCACCAGGAGTCGCAGATTCGCCGGGCTGTGCGCCGTCACGTCGAACGTGCCGTCCACGAGCAACTCGTCGCCGGGCTCCAGGTAGTAGGTGGGAAAGTGGTGCGGCGCGGCCGGATCCGGGGTCTCCTCGATCGTGCAGGTCGAATCCTCCGGGACGCCCGCCACCGTGACGTCCTGACCTGGTCTGACGGCGATCGACTTCGGGAATCCGGCGCGGGGGCGGCCGTCGTCGTCGGCGCAATCGAGCGTCATCTCGAACGCCGCCGGCACCATGGCACCGGGGTAGACGCCGAGGATCTCCGTGCCCACGGTGACGGTGTGCACCGGCTTCGCCGGCGGTGTGGGGGTCGTCGTCGCGGCGGCCGTCGCGTCGCCGACGCCCACGCCGCCGGCACCGCGGTAGGTGACGGTGTCCCGCGTGTGCCACCCGCCGCCGGTCGCGGAATTCGTGAAGGTGTCGCCGGACCGCGCGCGCGCCGGGTCCTTGAAGTCGGTTTCGTAGGTGACGACGTAGAGCATCGTCGGGTCGATGTCCGCGGCGCTGTCGAACGCGAACGTGAACCGGTCGCCCGGGCCGGGCATCGCGGTGTAGGACGACGCGTCGAGATACGTGCCGGCCCGCCACCGGTGCGGACCGCTCCAGCCGGCCCGATCCACCGCGTACACCCTCAGCGTCGACAGGTCGGCGGTCAGGCGCTCGTCGTAGGCGTCGGTGACGACGACAGGCGCGCCGTCCGCCACCAGGGAACTGCCCGGCAGATGCAGACCCCAGGCGAGGGACACGCCCGCGGCGGTCGGCCGCAGGGCGCCGTCCTTGACCGGCCGGGTCAACCACGCGGACGGCTTGCCGAGCGACCGGGGCTTCGGCACCCCGACCTCGAACGTCGCACCGGCGCCGGTGGTCAGGACGAGTTGCCCGCCGGCCACGCCCGGCGTCGAGACCGCCCAGAAGGACAGCGTGCCGTGCACCTGGGTGTGAGTGCTGAGGTAGGCGCCGAAGGTGCAGGCCAGAGTCGGCCCGGCCGCCGTGCACGCGCCGATGGTGGTGCCCGCCGGGTCGGCCAGGTCGAAGGTCGCTGCCGCCGCGGTGACCTGCGGCGCCGACGGCAGATTGAGTTCGAACCCGTCCCCCGGCTCGGCGCCCTCCGGCGCGCGCCACGTGGCCTCGACCCTCATCCCCGTGCCGGCAACGACGTCGTCGGTGACGTCGGTGATCCGGACGGCCGTGATGGCGTCGAGTTCGGTGGGCGCGGCGTGCTCAGTGGGCGCGGCAGGCTCAGTGGGCGCGGCGAGGGACGAACCGGCCGGCAGGGCGGTCAAAGCCAGCGCTGCGCCTGCAACCACGGCGAGCGCCCGTCTCGATGTCACGATGTCGTCGCCTTTCTTCGGTCGCCGGGGCCTCGGGACAGGACCGGCGAGTTGCCTAGTTTTCGTGCGACACGCGCGAACATAGCAAATGATGGCGTAACCCTATTACCTATTGCAGGACGGGCTTGGCGGATATTACAGACACCGCGTCATAATCCTCTCAGCCGGCCTCGAAGAGGGCGAGAAACAGGGCACTTCTACCGCCGCGCCGGCCCGAGATAGCCCCGCTGTCCGCTTTCAAGCTGCCGGGATGCCGGGTTCGTGACACGCTGCCCGTGGCGCCCTGCGCGCCCGGATCGACCGGCGTCGGGTGCCCCACGTTCCCGACGCCGGCGGACGCCGTCCCGACGGCGGCCCGCGTGCATTTCGCTCATCCACGGTCTCGGAGCGACACGTACGCGCGGCCGCCGTCGGGCGTTGTGCCCGGACCGGCACCTGCGGGGCGGCGGGCAACGGCGGCCGGCGAGGCAGAGGGATGTGGCGCGAGTTAGAGGTATCGCGAACGAGGCTGAGGTTTAACGTCGCGAATCAGTCGGTCCGGCGCTCGGTACCTCTCGTTCGTTCGCGGTACCTCTACCTCGCGGGCGGTATTCCCGCGGGGGCCGGCGACAACGTGGAATCGCTCGTCTAGGGTTCCGTCATGAATGTTCTCGGACGGGTGTGCCACGAACAGGCCGGGGCGGACCGGTGAGTATCCCCGTCGGCCCCCTGACGCCACGGCCCGGATCGGGGCCGGCGCGAGTCACCGCGGCTGGTGTCCGCCCGGCCGGCGCGCGCCCGGCAGCCTCGACTCGGACCGGCGGGCGGCGCGCACTTCGACCGACCGGTGAGCAGCACGAACCCCACGTCGAGGGCAAAGAGACGGGAGTTGCCCTGTTCACCGCAAGTTCCCTCTTCGGGACGTCGAGCGCGCTCTTCGACCAGCCGACGACGCCCGCCCACCCAACTGGGTCGGCCCTCAGCGGCGGTTCAGTTCTCTTCACCGAGGCCACGCCCGCGTCGCCGCTCGGAGCGTCGGCCCTGACGACGGCGCTCGGGGCGCCGCCCGCAACGATGTCGTCCCTCGCGATGCCGCCGCTCGCAACGCCGGACGCCGCGCCGCCCGCGCTCGGGGCGCTGCCCTCGGCCCCGCCGCCCTTCAGAACCCCGGCACTAGCGACCCCGGCACGCGGGGGGCCGACAGGCGGGAAGCCGACAGGCGGGAAGCCGACGTTGACGGCAGCCGGTCTGCTGACGGCGGGACATCACGGGTCTGCCGGCACCACCGCCTCGCGGTCCCGCTTGGCTCCGCCGGCCGGCGCGTCCGCCGCGGGCACCCCGGTGGGGGCCGGATCGGGCGCCGGAGGCGGTCGCATTCCCCGGGGGCCGGCACCCGTCTATTCAGCGCCGGAGTATCGGCCCCTCGCCTACCCGCCGCTCTCACCGCACCCGAGCGGACACCCTGAGCCGGCGCAGACCCTCGGCGGGCCGGCCACGCAACCCAGCCGCGCACCGCAACCCAGCCGCGCACCGCAACCGCCGAAGGCGACCAGCAGTCGGCGGTCGAAGGAGGGCGGAAGGGCGGCGGCCCGGTTCTTCGCCGTGCTGGCGATCATGCTGGTCGGCTTGGCGCGGGGCTGTCTCGGCGACTCGGATAGCCTGAGCAGCCCGCCGCCGAGAGTCGATCAGCCCGGCATCACCATGACTTTGGTCCCCGAAGTGACGCCGATCGGTCCATAGCGCCAAGCCAGGGCTCCTCACCTGCACGAATGCGTGGACGATGGTATTTTGCGCGGCTGTGTGGCGAATTCGCTCCGCTGGGCGGGAGGGGACGACGTGATCACTGATACGAACCGGGGCATGCCCTCAATCTCCGGTCCCACGATCGCTCCGGCCCCGCCGTCGTCGGAACCGGAAGCGGTCGAGTTGATCCCAGGCCTCTTCCCCGTCGACGAGCAAGGACGACCGGTGATGACGGCTGGGCCGGACACCGCGGTCGTCCCCTTGTCGGTCGGCGAGCCGGCCTCCGCCGGCCGCGTTCCCGGCGGCGCGACCTGGCCGGACGCCCCCATGGACGACGTCGACCCCGCCCTGGATGAGCCTGAGCCGGCACCGGCTCCCAAACCCGAGCCCGCCCCGGCGAAGGGGGCCGGTTTCCCCGCCATGGCGGGCCTCATCATCGCCGTCGTCGTGATTACGACGGCGTTCATCCTCGTCAACGTGGTCACCGGCGTGCGCTCCGCGGGCATCAGCTTCGGGTCGGACGCCTGGGACTCAGGTGCATTGGCCGAGCGGCTCGAGGAGTACTCCCGGACCCATAGCGACATCGAGGCGGTGCCGACCGAACGCCGCAATGCCGCTCCCAACGCGGCGGAGTTTATTGACGACCGCCTCGCGCTCATGCCCATTCGCGGCTACGACATCATCGGCGATGACCGCAACGACGTGTTCGGCACGCCTGGCGGTGCGGAGCCGGGCGACCTCGTCGTCGCGGTGGCCGGCAATACCGCCTGCAGCCCGAACCGGATCGAGATCGTCGTCTCTCGGACCGCGGTGACCGCCAACGTCGTCGGCATAGATCCGAGCGCGATCGCCGGCGCGCCGCCGCGGACCCACAACGCCGCCGGCACGCCCGTCTGCACGGCGATCCCGGACCGCCTCGACCGGACCCATCTGCTCGTCATCGACCTGGGCTCCGAACTCGGCAATCGCGCCCTGATCGACGGCTCCACCGGCAAGGCGGCTCCGGCGGCGACCAACTGAGAGATCGCGCGGATAGGTCGGCGTGGCGTAGCAGTGCAGGCACCAGGTGCCCGGTTCGTTGTGGTTGTCGGGGTCTGCATCCGGCGGGGGGATTTGGTGGCTGCGGTGCGGTCGGCGTTCGTCGGGCCCGTTGTGGGTCCGGTTCGAAGCGGTCGGGCGGGCGGTGGACACGAGGTGATGCGTCGCGAGTCAGAACCTGACGCGGCGAGTCAGAACCTGACGCGGCGAGTCAGAACCTGACGCGGCGAGTCAGAACCTGACGCGGCGAGTCAGAACCTGACGCGGCGAGTCAGAACCTGAGCCGCCGAGGAAGTACCGACACGCCGGGAAAACGAGCACCGAACAGCCGCGGGGTACTGACTCGCCGCGCGGGGTACTGAC
>JAVBMU010000043.1:0-6846 GCA_031552185.1 Cellulomonadaceae bacterium
GTGGCCGCGCCGCGGTGCCCGCGGCCCGGCCGGCGCGCAACCCGAACCCGCGCGGCGCCACCGCCCGCAATTCGGGTCCGCCGTGGCCGGCGCGGGCGGTTCGGGCGGCCTGGCTCGGTACGGCGCATGCGGTTGGGCACACGGCCCGCGCCGTCGGGAAGGGAGCGAAAGACCTGGATCCGGCCCATCGGCGCGACGGCGTCGCCTTCTTCATCCTGGCCCTCGCGGTGGTGGTGGCCGCCCGCGAGTGGGCGGGCGTCTCCGGCGCATTCGGCACCGGCGTCCACGCCGTCGTCGCCGGAGTCTTCGGCGTGGTCGGCGTCGTGATCCCGGCGCTGCTGATCTGGCTGGCAGTGCGGATCATGCGGGCGCCCGACCAGCCGCAGGCGCACTCCCGCGTGGTGATCGGGCTGAGCCTGATCCTGACCGCGGCCTGCGCCTTGGTGCACATCGCCAACGACCTGCCGGCCCCCCGGGACGGCTTCCGCGCCGTGCGCGACGCCGGCGGGGTGATCGGCTACGCGTTCGCCACGCCGGTGGCCGCGGCGCTGACCGCCTGGTTCGCCGTGCCCATCTACCTGCTGCTGGCCGCGTACGGCGTCCTGCTGGTGACCGCGACCCCGGTGCACGCCGTGCCGAGCCGGCTGCGGGCGGCGCACCTGCGCCTGACGGGCCGCGGACCCGAACTCGACGACGAGGCCGCGGGGGAGCGCGGTGGCCTCGACCTCGCCGAGGGCGTCTCGGCGCACAACGGCGGCTCCGGCGCCTCCGGCGATCGGCGGCACGCCCGCGCGGGACGGCGCGGCAAGCCGATGCGCGCGGACAAAGCGACCGTGCCGATCGACGGGCTGGATCAGTATGCGGGCGACGAGGCCTTCCTGCGGGCGGCTTCGCTCGACGCCGAGACCGACGCGGCGGGCGGCCGAACCGCGGGCGGTCGAACGGCCGGCGACCGCCGAACGCTCGGCAGCCGACCGGCGGGCGGGGGCGAGACCGCCGTGCTGTCCCCGTCCACCGGGCGGACGGCGACGGGCCCGGGGGCCGGCGCCACGGGCGTGGCCCGCGCCGACGTGGCGGCGGACGCCGTCGCGCCGCCGGTCAACTCGCCGGTGCCCACGGGCGTGCAGCCGATGCTTGACGGCGACACCGTCTACGTGCTGCCCAGCGAGGACGCGCTGGTCAAGGGCGCCCCGCACAAGGTGCGGTCGGCGGCCAACGACCGCGTGGTCGATGCCCTGACCGCCGTCTTCGAGCAGTTCGAGGTCGACGCCGCCGTCACCGGCTTCACCCGCGGCCCGACCGTCACCCGGTACGAGGTGGAGGTGGGGCCGAAAGTCAAGGTCGAGCGGATCACCTCGCTGTCGAACAACATCGCCTACGCGGTGGCCAGCGCCGACGTGCGGATCCTGGCGCCGATTCCCGGGAAGTCGGCGATCGGCATCGAAATTCCGAATACCGACCGGGAGACTGTCGTCCTCGGGGACGTGCTGCGTTCCTCCGCGGCCCGGCGCACCGAGCATCCGATGGTGATGGGCGTCGGCAAGGACGTCGAGGGCGGCTACGTCGTCGCGAACCTCGCCAAGATGCCGCACATCCTCGTCGCCGGCGCGACGGGCGCAGGCAAGTCGAGCTTCATCAACTCGATGATCACGTCGATCCTGATGCGCTCCACGCCCGATCAGGTGCGGTTGGTCCTGGTCGACCCCAAGCGGGTCGAACTCACCATCTACGAGGGCATCCCGCACCTGATCACGCCTATCATCACGAGCCCGAAGAAGGCCGCCGAGGCGCTCGAATGGGTCGTGCGGGAGATGGACGCCCGCTACGACGACCTCGCCGCGTTCGGCTACAAGCACATCGATGACTTCAACGCCGCGATCCGGGCCGGTAAGGTCAAGCCGCTGCCCGGCTCGGAGCGCAAGATCGCGAGCTACCCGTACCTGTTGGTGGTCGTGGACGAACTCGCCGATCTGATGATGGTCGCGCCGCGCGACGTCGAGTCCTCGATCCAGCGCATCACGCAGCTCGCGCGGGCCGCGGGGATCCACCTCGTCCTGGCCACGCAGCGCCCGTCCGTGGACGTGGTCACCGGCCTGATCAAGGCGAACATCCCGTCCCGGCTCGCGTTCGCGACGTCGTCCCTGGCCGACTCCCGGGTGGTGCTGGACCAGGCCGGCGCGGAGAAGCTGATCGGGCAGGGTGACGCGCTGTTCCTGCCGATGGGCGCCGCCAAGCCGATGCGGGTCCAGGGCGCGTGGGTCTCCGAGAGCGAGGTCCACGCCGTCGTCGAGCACGTCAAGACCCAGCTCAAGCCGGTCTACCGGGAGGACGTGACCGTCGCGGCGGTCAAGAAACAGATCGACGAGGACATCGGCGACGACCTCGACCTGCTGCTGCAGGCGGCGGAGCTGGTGATCACGTCGCAGTTCGGGTCGACCTCCATGCTGCAGCGCAAGCTGCGCGTCGGGTTCGCGAAGGCCGGGCGGCTGATGGACCTGCTGGAGTCGCGGGAGATCGTCGGGCCGTCGGAGGGGTCGAAGGCGCGCGAGGTGTTGGTAGGCGTGGACGACCTGCGGGGGGCGCTCGCCCTGATCCGCGGTGAGACCGACTCGGTTGCCGGGGCCGGCGGCGGTGCGGACGGCGGCGGCGGGGGCGCGTCGGCGGGCGCCGGCATGGGCGCCACGGCGGCGGGCATCGGCAGGCCGGCCGCGCGGGACTATGCCGATGGCACCGATGGGCACCGGCCCGCCGAGGCCGTCGACTACCACGACGACGCCGAGTTCTGATCGCCGAGGTAGATCCGTCCGGTCGGCGCGGACCACCTCCGCCGACCGCGCGGATCTACCTCGACCGGCGCGGATCTTCCTCGGCCTCGGGGAGTCAGCCGGCGGCGCCGCGCCGGACGACCAGCGGCGCCGGCCCCGACGGCGTCGGCGGCTCGGTCCGCTCCGGTGCCTCGGCCCCGACCGCGGCGGCGAGGCGACCGTACCGGGCACCGAGTTCGCCGGCGGAGAGGGTGCCGCGGGATTGGGCCCGCGCGCCGTGGATCGGCGCGACCCGGTGGCCCGCCCGCCGGTCGACGGTCACGGCGGTCCAATCGACCCCCGTGACCCGCGCCGGACCGCGCCACGGGACCGTGACGGTGGCCGTGAGGAAGAGGCCGGAGTCGGTCTTCGGGTTGCAGCAGGCCGAATCCTGGTTGGAGATGAAATTCCCCAGGCCGTAGGCCGTCCACACCCCCTGCCCGTCCGGCCCGCCGGGCAGCCGCACGATCGGCTGCGGCACATGGGCGTGATGCCCGATGATCAGGTCCACCTGGCCACTCGCCGCCAGGGCGGCGTCCACCTGGAGCTGTTGCGCGGTCGGCGCGGTGACGTACTCGGTGCCGGCGTGGATCGAGACGACGACGAGGTCCGCGCCCGCTGCCCGGGCGGCCCGGGATTCGGCAATGACCGACTCGGTATCGATCAGGCGGATTGACCACGGCCGGCCGGCCGGGACCGGCAAGCCATTGAGTCCGTAGGTGGCGCTGATGTGGGCGACGGTGATCGTCCGCCCGTTCCGGGCGAGGGTGTAGAGCTGGGGCGCGGCGGCTTCGGCGGCGCTGCGGGCGGTGCCGTCGTGGCCGAGGCCGGCGGCATCGAAGGCATTGAGGGTCGCCTCGACGCCCGGCCAGGCCCGGTCCGCGGAGTGGTTCGACGCTGTCGAACACCCGTCCCAGCCCTGCGCCTTCAGGGCCGGGACCAGGGCGTCCGGCGCGCCGAAGACGGGGTATCCGGACGGCCGCGAGCCGGCCGGCGCCAGCGGCACCTCCAGGTGGCACAGGGCCAGGTCGACCCCCGCCACGTACGCATTCATCCCGGCGAGCAGGGGGGTGAAATCGTAGCCGGCGCCGGCCCGGGCCGAGCGCAACAGCGGCTCGTGGGTGAGCACGTCGCCGGCCGCGCCAATGGTGAACGTGACATCGGGCCGCGGGCTGGGGCTGGGCGGAGCCCCGCGGCTCGACGGCGCAGCAGCGGTCACGTGGATGGTGGCGGGTGCGCCGGCCGGCAGCACCCCGCAGCCGGTCAAGCCGGCGCCGCCGGCGAGGAGGGCGAGCACGCCGAGGCAGGCGACCGGCCGGCCGCTGGATCGGCCGCCCCGCCGGCCGACGGCGTTCGCGCCGCCACGGGCCGCGCTGGTCCACATGATCCGGAGACTAGCGGTCGCGACCCCGTTGCGCGCGGGTCAAAGGGCCCGGGACGGACACTCGCCGTGGTGACCCGCCGGACCCTCTAGGCTGTTCCCGTGGCAGGCGACGTCCCCTCTCCGTGGAATCGCGCGAATGCGGTCACAGTCGCCCGCATCGCGCTCGTTCCCGTGTTCGCCTGGGCGCTCTTGGTCGAAGGTGGGCAAAGCGTTGGTTGGCGGTTGGTAGCGACGGCGATCTTCGCCGTCGCGGCGGCGACCGACCGCGTGGACGGGTGGCTGGCCCGGCGATTCGGCCTCGTCACCGACGTCGGGAAGCTCATCGACCCCATTGCGGACAAGCTGCTGATCGGAACCGCGCTCATTCTGCTCGCGTGGCCGCTGGGCGAACTGCCCTGGTGGGTCCCGGCCTTGATCCTGCTCCGGGAACTCGGCATCACGGTCATGCGGCTGTGGATTGTGCGCTACGTCGTGCTGCCCGCGTCGCGCGGCGGCAAGCTCAAGACGGTGCTGCAATCGATCGCGATCGGGCTCTTCCTGCTGCCGGTGGCGCACCTGCCCGGGTGGATCACGGTCGTCGCGTGGGCGGTCCTGTGGGTGGCGATCATCGTGACGCTCGTCACCGGCGTGGACTATTTGCACCGCGGGCTTGCCCTGCGCCGGGAAGCAGTGCGGTCCGGCGCGTGAGTAACTCGATGCCCGGCGACGAGCCGGCGGGGGCGGTCCTGGCGGCCTGCGCGGACCGGGGCTGGAGCGTGACGGTCGCGGAGTCGTTGACCGGCGGACTGTTGGCCGCCGCGTGTGTCGCGGTGCCCGGCGCGTCGACGGTCTTTCGCGGCGGCGTCGTCTCGTATGCGACCGACCTCAAGGCGACGGTGCTGGGCGTCGATGCCGCCCTGCTCGCCGCCCGCGGAGCCGTCGATCCCGAGGTGGCACTCGCCATGGCCGACGGCGTCCGATCCGCACTTGGGGGCGACGTCGGGCTCGCGACGACGGGTGTGGCCGGGCCGGACCCGAGCGAGGGAAAGCCCGTCGGCGAGGTCTATGTCGCCGTCGTGACGCCGGTGGGGCGGTGGGTGGAGGCATTGGCCCTGTCGGGCGATCGGATGCAGATCCGCACCCGGGCGGTACGGTCTTGCCTGGTCCTGGCCGTACGCGCGCTCGCGGGCAGTGCGCAGATAAATCTGGCAAACCCGCTCGGACCGGTGAAGGATCCGTGAACTTTGCTATAGTTTTATGTGATCCTGGTACGGTCGGGAACAACGTCGACAGGTGGCACGTTGGACAGCACGTGATCGGCAAGAGACCGGGTGCCCGGCCAGTGGACGTGAGTCCGCCCGGGCGGGAGTACGGTGGAAGCCGTGCCCCGAATGGGGTACGGACACAGACGAGCAAGCGCTCCTGGAATTCGGGTGGCGCACGGGACACGGAAGGGGGTCGCCAGATGATCGTTCTTCGACGGGAGTTCGGGGACGTGCTGCGGGATGCACGCCAGCGGCAGGGGCGAACCCTGCGGGAGGTGTCCTCTGCGGCTCGTGTCTCGTTGGGGTACCTCAGCGAGGTCGAGCGGGGCCAGAAAGAGGCGTCGTCGGAGTTGCTCGCGTCCATCTGCGACGCGCTCGACGTTCCGATGTCGCTTGTCCTGCGCGAAGTGAGCGACCGGGTTGCGGTGGCCGAGGGGCTGTACATCCCCGACACCGTGCCGGCAGACCTCGCCTCGTGGGGTGGCGAGCCGCATGGCCGCAGTCCGGACCTACAACCGGTCGGCTGAAGAGGCTACAGCGGGCCGGCTGAACACCTGGAACCGGTCGGCTGAACGCGCACCTGTCGGTTGCGCACCTGGCGCGTCGCCTCGGCGGCGCGCCATTCTCGTGCCTCCGGTCCGCTTGCCTCGCGGATCGCCTCACACCCGCAGGCCGCGTGGCGTGAGGCGAAAGCCCGCCGCCCGCAGGGCGGCCTCCGGTTCGACGCCGACCGGTTCCGCCCCCGCTCGGGCGAGTACCGCCGCGCCGTCGACCTGATGGATGACGATCCGGCCGAGTCGGCCGGCCCGCGCCGCATCGGCGAGGCACCGGCACGCCGCCGCGAGCGGCTCGCCCGTGGTGAAGGTCAGTAGCGTGCGACCGCCGCGCTCCATATAGAGCGCCGGCATCCCGGCGACCAGCACGACGACGGCGCCGGCCTTGCGTCCGGGCCGATGGCTGCGGGCGCCGTTCGTCGGCGGCGGCCAGGCGACCGCGGCCCCGTAGGGATTGGCCGGGTCGGTGGCCGCCAGGAGCAGCGCCGGGTCGCGGCGGCGGCCGGTCGACCCGCCGTTGCCGGCGCGCGCGAGCGCGGCGGTAAGTTGCTCGCGTTCCCGGGCGTCTTCGCGGAGTTCGTCGACGGCACCGGGCAAGGCGAACTGGGAGCCGCCGAGGTGCTCGAGGAAGTACCCGCGCCGCACGGCACCGGCATTTTCCATTTCGGTCAGGACCCGGTAGACGGCTCGGAACGAGGAGGCCACGCCCTCGGCGGGCGCGACGGCCCGGGTCAGGACACCGTGCCGATCCAGGAGCACCCGCGCCAGCGCGGCGGCCCGCCGGGTCGGGTCGGGCTCGGACGGGGGCAGCAGTGACCAGCGCCCGGCGCCGACGCCCGGCGCGAGCGCTCGCGCCGCCG
>JAVBMU010000093.1:0-60064 GCA_031552185.1 Cellulomonadaceae bacterium
CGCGCGGCCCTCGCGCGGCCCTCGCGCCGCCCTCGCGCGGCCCTCGCGCGGCCCTCGCGACTTCGCGCTTCCCTGGTCGTGCCGGCAACCGGGGCGCGGACCGACTACGGTGTCCCGCGTGCGTGGAGAGTACAAGGTCCCCGGCGGCAAGCTCGTGGCGGCGGACGTCGAGGTTGCGGCCGGCCGACTGACCAGCGTGGCGGTGAGCGGCGATTTCTTCCTGGAGCCGGACGACGCGCTGGAGGCGATCGACCGGGCCGTCGTCGGGATGCCGGAGACGGCGACCGTGGCGGCGTTGGCCGCCGCAGTGGCGGCCGCCGCCGACGGGGCGACGCTGGTCGGGTTCACGCCGGAGGCCGTCGCCATCGCCGTCCGGCGGGCGCTGGGCCGGGCGACGGGCTGGGGCGATCACACGTTCGAGCTGATCCACGAGGGGCCGACGTCGCCCGCGATGCACCTCGCTCTCGATCAGGTCCTGACGGAGGAACTCGACGCCGGCCGCCGGCGCCCGACGCTGCGGATTTGGGAGTGGGGCTCGCCGGCGGTGATCATCGGCTCGTTCCAGTCCCTGCGCAATGAGGTGGATGCAGAGGCGGCGCAGCGCCACGGCGTCGAGGTGGTCCGCCGGATCTCCGGCGGTGGTGCCATGTTCGTCGAGCCCGGCAACACGATCACCTACTCGCTGTACGTGCCGGGCTCGCTGGTGGAAGGCCTGACCTTCGAGCAGTCCTATGCCTTCCTCGACGATTGGGTCCTGGGCGCCCTGGCCGACGTAGGCGTGCGGGCAACGTACAAGCCGCTCAACGACATCGCCTCGCCGGCCGGCAAGATCGCGGGCGCGGCGCAGAAGCGCCTCGCCGGGGGAGCGGTGCTGCACCACGTGACGATGGCGTACGACATCGACCAGGACAAGATGCTCCAGGTGCTGCGGATCGGCCGGGAAAAGCTCTCAGACAAGGGCACGACCAGCGCGAACAAGCGGGTGGACCCGGTCCGGTCCCAGACGGGCCTGCCCCGCGCCGAGGTCATCGAGGCATTCGAGAAGCACTTCAAGACCCGGTACGCGGTGGTGGACGGCGCGATTACCGCCGCCGAGCGGGCCCGGGCACAGGACCTGGTGCGGACGAAGTTCTCGACGCCGCAGTGGACCGCCCGGGTGCCCTGAGCGGGCCGGGCACACGCCCCGTGCGCGACGGGGCGCACGCGCGTCGGCGCATCCCTTGATATCAAGAATCTTGGCGCTATCATCGTCCTTGCCGATGCACCACCACCGCATGTGGGCGACGATGCCCGGCCGACGCGGTTGGAAGCGGGGGCACGGCGGAAGGGACGCACGATGAAGGCGGTCCAGTATGTCCGCTTCGGCGAGCCGGTCGAAGTCCGCGAGATCGAGAAGCCGGTGCCCGGGCCGGGCGAGATTCTGCTGCGGATCACCGCTGCCGGGGTCTGCCACTCGGACATCGCCGTGCAGCAGATGCCGAAGGAGATCATCGACCGGTCCTACAACCTGCCGCTGACGCTCGGCCACGAGCCGGTCGGCGTCGTAGCGGAGCTCGGCCCGGGGGCCGGCGACGAGTTCGCCGTGGGCGACGCCGTGGTGGTGTACGGGCCGTGGGGCTGCGGTACCTGCCACGCCTGCTCCGGCGGTGCGGAGAACTACTGCACCGAGTCCGCCCGATTGGGCATCCGCCCGCCCGGGCTCGGCACGCCCGGGGCGCTCGCCGAGTACATGATCGTCGACTCGGCCCGGCACCTGGTGCCGATCGGGGACCTCGACCCGGTCCAGGCGGCCCCGCTGGCCGACGCCGCGCTGACGCCGTACCACGCCATCAAGAAGGCGATGCACAAGCTGGGCGCCGGCTCGGTCGCCGTGGTCATCGGCGCGGGCGGCCTCGGGCACATGGCCATCCGACTGCTCAAGCTCCTCACCCCGGCGACCGTCGTTGCGCTCGACGTGGACCCGGTGAAGCTCGAGCTGGCCAAGCGCGTCGGCGCGGACCACACGTTCCTCTCCAACGACGACGCCATCGAGCCGATCCGCGCCCTCAACGGGGGCAAGGGCGCGGACGTGGTCTTCGACATTGTGGGCGTGCAGCCGGCGGTGGAGCTCGGCGCCAAGCTGCTGGGCATGGAGAGCGTCTTCCGCCTGATCGGGGTCGCCGACGGCGCCCTCCCGGTGGGCATCTTCACGGTGCCGTTCGGCGCCGAGGTGGGGACGTCCTACTGGGGCACCCGGCAGGAGCTGATCGAGGTCATCGAGATGGCTCGGCGCGGCCTGCTGCCGGTCGAGACGACGACCTACAGCCTGGACGAGGGCCCGGAGGTCTACGCGAGGTTCTTCCGGAACGAGATCGTCGGCCGCGCGGTGGTCGTGCCCTGAGCCTGCACCGCCGCGGTCATCGCTGACCAGCATCGCTTGAGCACTGCGCTCCGACCCTGAGCCGGGCCGGGCGCGGGACCGGCGTCGCCCTCGACCCGCGACGTCGGTCCTCGCGCCCGGCCCGGCGCACTGCTACCCGGGCGCCACGACCCGGGACCCGAACACCGCCGTGCCGACCCGGACGATCGTCGCGCCCTCGGCGATCGCCAGTTCCAGGTCGCCGGTCATCCCCATGGACAGCTCGCGGGCATCCGCCGTGCCCGGCGCGCCCGAGGCGAGCACCTCGTCGCGGATGGCGCGCAGCCGCGCGAAGCCGGCCCGGACCAGCGCGGCATCGCGGCTGTGCGCGCCGATCGTCATGAAGCCCGTCAACCGCAGCCCGGGAAGGCCGGCGACGGCGCGGGCGAGGGCGACGGCGCCGTCGGGGGCGACGCCGGATTTCGTTGCCTCGGCCGAGACGTTGACCTGAATCATCGCCTCGAGGCGGCGCCCGTCCCGCACGCACCGGTCGGACACCGCGCGGGCCAGCGTCGGCGAGTCGAGGGTCTCGATGCAGTCGGCCGCCGCGAGCGCGGCGTTGATCTTGTTGGTCTGCAGGGGGCCGATGAGGTGCACCCGGACGCGACCGGCGAGCGCGGCTGCGCGCACCGCCGGGGCCTTGGCGACGAGTTCCTGGACCCGGTTCTCCCCGAGCAGGTCGGCGCCCGCCGCGACGGCCGCCTGCACGACGTCGACCGGTTGGGTCTTGGTGGCGAGCATGATCCGGACCTCGCCCGGGTCTCGTCCGGCGGCCCGTGCGGCGGCCGCGACGCGGTTCGCGACGGCCCGGTACCGCTCGGGAAGCGACGGCGCGCACGCGTCGTCGTTGCTGTTGGCAGGCATGGGGGAAGTCTAGGCAGGCCGCGGCGGGGAGATCTCCCCATCGCCCGCGACCGGCGGCGAGCGACAGAATGCGTGCCAACGCCCTTCGGTGCGTTGGTACCACTTTTGACCCGGCCGGGAGGATGAGATGTCCCCACACAGCCCGTTCCGCCCTCGTACCACCATCGCATCGCCGTCGCCCGCCCCGCGGCGCCCGCCCCGACCCGCCGCCGGCCTGCGCC
Source organism: Cellulomonadaceae bacterium (assembly GCA_031552185.1). Lineage (GTDB taxonomy): Bacteria > Actinomycetota > Actinomycetes > Actinomycetales > Cellulomonadaceae > JAVBMU01. The sequence continues at coordinate 3,484 of JAVBMU010000093.1, forward strand.
GGGCCGCGGCCACAGTCGCCGGCCTCGCCCTGGCCCTGGGCCTGACCGCTTGCGGGGACTCCGACCCGACCGACGCCGGCGGCGACTCCGCCGGCACCGGCCCGCACTCCGGGGAACCGATCGCCGAACCGACCCAGCCGGCGGCCGCGCCGTCGTCGACCTCGACCGGCGGCGCCCAACGGAACACGACGACGCCGTCGGGCGCCATCATCCGCTACCCGGCCGCGGGCGCCCAGGACCCGGCGCGGCCCACGATCTCGTTCCCGTTCACCCGACTCGTCCTGTCGAACGAGGAGGACAACACCGCCTACAACGCCTACGGATTGGCGATGACGTTGTGTCTGGCGGAGCAGAAGGTCACCGGCGTGGAGTGGGAGCCCTTCGCGCGGGACTTCGACCTCCACGCGGGCGCCCTTCCCCTCGGCATCCTGACCAAGGCGGCCGCCGGCCGCGGCTATGACCTGGGCGACCCGCCGACCCGGAACGGCCCCGGTTACACGATCCGCGCGCAGGCCTCGGCCGGCGCCGCCGCGACCGCCGCCGCGGAGGAGAAGTGTCGGCAGTCCGCCGCGGTGCAGGCCCTCGACGCGGAGCAGTTGACCGGCAAGCTGACGGCCTATCTGGACGCGGCCGACACCTTCGGACCGGCCGAGGAGCGCGCCCGCGCCCGGTGGGTGGCCTGCATGGCCGCCGCGGGCAACACGTTGTTCACGTCCCCCGGGCGCACGTTCGCCGACCACGACCTGGGCTGGAACTACCTGCCGTTCGCAAACCCGGCCTACGCCGCGCTGAGCCCGACGCAGAACGTCGCCATGGCCGCGATCGACGTGCAGTGCAAGGCGAGCACGGACCTGATCGAGACCGCCGCGGAGGCGCGCGCGGCGGGACAGAAGGCCTTCATCGCCGCCCACGAGGACCGGATCGCCGAGTTCACGAAGCCGCTGAGGGACAAGGCCGACGCCGCCGAGCGCTACCTGCGGGCGCACGCCGCCGACGCGAGTCGCCTGAGTGAGCGCTGGGACTCGGGTGAACTCACGGTGGACTTCGATCGCTGACCGGCCGGCCGGACCGAGTCCGCGGATCAGGGCGATTCCGGATAGCCCCTCGGGGTCTGCGGGGCGGAGAATGGACCGGGTGAAGACGCTCCTCAACATCATCTGGCTCGTCCTGGCCGGCCTTTGGCTCGCCATCGGCTACGTCCTGGCCGGGGTGATCTGCTGCATCCTGATCGTGACCATCCCGTTCGGGATCGCCTCCTTCCGGATTGCCGGCTACGCCCTGTGGCCATTCGGCCGAACCGCGGTGGACAAGCCGACGGCCGGGGTCGGCTCCGCCGTCGGGAACGTGATCTGGCTCCTGGTGGCCGGCATCTGGCTCGCGATCGGTCACGTCCTGACCGCGATCCCGCTGTTCATCTCGATCATCGGGATCCCGCTCGGCTGGGCGAACCTCAAGATGATCCCGATCTCGCTGATGCCGCTCGGCAAGGAGATCGTCCCGGCATAGCGGCCGCGGCTAGGCGCGGGCGATGGGCGCCGTCGTCGCGCCGGTCGCGGCGACCAGATCCGCCGGGGCCAAGCCGATATCCAGCCCGCGCCGGCCACCCGAGATATAGACGGTGTCGAATGCCGGCGCGGAGGAGTCGAGCACCGTGCGCAGCCGCTGCTTCTGCCCGAGCGGTGAGATCCCGCCGACGACGTAGCCGGTCGCCCGCTCGGCGGCGGCCGGCTCGACCATCGTGGCCTTCTTGCCGCCCGCCGCCTTCGCCAGCGCTTTGAGATCGAGCTTGCCGGTGACCGGCACCACGGCCACGACGAGCCGGCCGTCCACCGCGGCGAGCAGGGTCTTGAACACCTGAGCCGGGTCGACGCCGATGGCCGCGGCCGCTTCGAGGCCGTAGCCGAGATCGCCTGCGGGGTCATGCTCGTACGGATGCAGCGTGTGCGCGACGCCGGCCGCCTCGAGGGCGACGACGGCGGGCGTGGCGCCGGTCGGGTGCCGCTTCTTGCCCATCGAGTTCTTGCTCATCGAGCCATTTTCCCGTACGACGGCGCGCCGACCGCGCCACGGCTGGGGCACGAGAAAGGCGGTCGTCCCGACGAACCGGGACGACCGCCTCAATCGCGGACGGGGCGAGGTGCGAACCTCATCTCCGTGATCAGCGCGGGCGGCGCACGCGCGCCATCAGGACGGTGACGGTCACGCCGGCGGCCGCCAGCGCCGCCGCGATGCCCGCGTACAGGCCCGCACCGCCGGCGCCGGTTTCCGGCAGGGTTCGGGTAGCTGGGGTCGCGGGGGCACCGGCGGCCGGCTTCGTGGGGGCACCGGCGGCCGGCTTCGTGGGGGCGGCCGGGGTGTAGGCCCAGTAGGCGGCGGCGGCCTCCACAATGTCGCTCGCGCCCTCGACCGTTGCGACGACCTTTCCGGTCACGACGGCCTTGGGGCCGCCGGGGATAGGGGTGACGAACCCGCCGCATTCGATCGTTTCGCCGACGGCGAGGGTCACATTGGCCTTGGGGTCGAACATGGCCGGCGGGCAGACGAATCCTACGAGGTAGTCGTCTGCTCCGTGGGCGACGGCGGTGGTGAGTTCAAGGTGTTCGAGCGGCACCTCGCCGGTGTTCTTGATCCGGACCAGGACGGGTCCGCTGGTGCCGACGTCAATGGCGTCGGCCTCGGTCGGCGCGGTCCGGCCGTCGTAGTCGACGAGTGTCAGGCTGAGGCCGGCCTTCGGTTCCGGTGCCCGCCGCGTCGCCTGTTCTCCGGGCGCGCCCGGCTGCGTCGCCGTCGTGGTCTCGTCGCCGGGCGGCGTCGCGTCCTTCGCGACCGCCCCGGCGGCACTCACCGTCAGGATCGCGAACACCGAGGCGGCGAGGCCGGCAGCGATCCGGGTCATGCCCGCCGGTCCTCGCGGGGAGCGCGCGCGTTGATGGAGCTGCTCTGATAGCGCATTCACGTCGATTCCTCATTTTCTTGAAGTGACATCTGTGGAGCGGAATGCTGCGGCTGCCAACGAAGGCGGGCCAGGCGCAAACCATGCTATCAACGCAAACCTCCCGATCCGGTCGCCCGCACTGAGCTGGGGAAAACTACCCATGCCGCGCGCAGACGAGCGCCCGGCCGGGCACCGGATGGGATCCGGGCCGGACCGGGCGCTCGTCGGACGTTGTGGCCGGCTCAGTTCAGCCCGACCGTGCGATCAGTGCGTGCGGCGGGCGCGCACCATCAGCAGGGTGATGGCCAGGCCGGCCAGGATGAGCACGACGGCGATGCCCACGTACAGGGTCACGTTGTCGGCGCCCGTCCGGGGCAGCGGCTTGGCGACGTCGGTCGCGGTCGGGGTCGGGTTGGGCGTTGCGGCGGTGTCGGCGTAGGCCCAATAGGACGCGGTGGCCGAAACTTCCTTCGGTTCACCCCGGACGGCCTGGCCGACCACCTTGCCGGAGGCCTCGGCGTGCGGGCCGCCCCGGGTGATCGCCATCACGCCCGTGCAGAGGTCCATGTCGCCCGGCTCGAGCGTGATGCCATCCGCCTCAAGGATGCCGGACGGGCAGGACAGATCAGTGATCTCGGCGGTCTTGCCGTTGGCGAGTGCCGGGGTCAGAACGACGTGCTCGAGCGTTGCCGCTCCGCTGTTGGTGACCTCGAGCACGATCGGGTGGGCGTCGGGATCGTCGACCTTGATGGCGTCGGCGTCGGTCGGCGCCTTGCGGTCCATGTCGTCGTAGATGGTGAGCCCGATCGCGGACTTGTTGGCCGGCCATTGGGCGCGGACGGTCTGCTTGCCCTCGGCCCCGACGGACACCCCGTTCAGGGTGAGCTGAATGGTGCAGACCGCGGCATCGCCGGGGTGGTCGGTGGTTGCCTTGGCGACCGCCGTCTCATCGAACTTGCCGTTCTCGCCGCCCTCGAGGACGAGCTTGTCCGGGGCGAGGGTCACGGTGAGATCGGTGGCGGGGCTGCCGTCCGACTCCCACACACAGTCGATCTCGTGGCCGATCGTCCACTCGGTCCGCGACTCGGTGATGGTCAGGACGATCGCCTTGGTCACCGCTTCGGCGTTCGGCGTGAGCGCGTAGTCGGCGCCGATCTGGTCGGCCATGTTCTTGAACCCGTCGACTCCGGGGGCGGAACTCGAGTCCGTCTCGATGAGCTGCGCGTGCACCAGGTACTTGGCGAGCAGCGCCTTGGCGCCGGCGTAGTCGTCGGCCGCGCCGTCGACCATGACGCTCGGTCGTTGTTTGGTCGGCGCGTCGGAGATCAGTACGACCTCGTGCTGGGCGCCCTCGCGCCACGCGGTGCCGGAGGCGGCCTTCATCAGCGCCCAGTTGGCGTCCTCGGCCTCGTCGCCACCACCGTTGACGGTGATCCCGTTGATCTTGGCCTGGACCTCGCTCGTGCTGGTGTCGCCGAGCGGCAGGACGACCTTGTAGGCCTCGTCGGGGTTCGCGGCGTAGTCCTCGCGCTCGCCGAAGGTCGACACGCCGATGTGGATGTCGGAGGCGCCGCCGAGGTTCAGGCCGGCGACGATCTCGTTGAGACCCTCCTTGACCCACCGGATCGGGTTCGTCATCGAGCCCGTGTCGTCGATGACGAAGACGACATCGAGCTTGGGCATGATTTTGGTGGTCTCGACCGGGACGGGGTTCGTCCAGGTGTCGCCGGGGTCGATGTCGTGATGGCGCGGCGCGATGGTGACCGTCGGCGTCGGGTCGGCGGCCAGGGCGGTCCCGGCGGGGATCGTCAGGAAGGCGAGCGCCGCAGCCGCGACGCCCGCGACGGCGCGGGCGGCAGGTCGGCGGTGGGACCGGGCGGTCGCGCGAGAGCGGCGCGCGGAGCCGGCTGGCAAGTCAAGAGTCACGTCAGTTCCTCACTCGCCCGAACAGCAGTTCGGACAAACGTCACGAGCGAACAGGATACGGGCTCGACATTACCAGCCGAGCCAGGCGTTTCGGAATGCGCCCGGCATACAAATCAGAACTGGACCCAGCGGAAGGAGTTCGGCATTAATTCCATATCGCCAGAACGACCCACCGAGTCCCAAATCTATCGCCCCGCAAGCGCAGCAAAGCGGGCACCGGTCGGGGCGAGGGTCAAGAACAGGTCAAGTGCGAGTCATGAAACGATAAGCAACGGGCTCGGTATCGCTTCGGTCCGGAGGCCTACATCGGCCCCACATCGAGCACTGTCAGCACCGGCTCGCCCGCTTCCTCGCTCGCGGCAACGTCAATCACCGCGGAAATCGCCCAGTCGTGATCACCGTTGGCGTCGTCGAAAACCTGGCGAACAAACCACGTGCCCGGCGCGACCGCGCGCCCGCCGGGCGCCGCGCCGGATTCGACCACCTGGAGCAGAGCGGCGGACCGGGCCGCGGTGTTGACGCCGATGGCGTCGTCGCCCTGCTCGGCGAACAGCGGGTCCAGCGCGGTCGCCCAGGCGTCCGCGGTCCAGCCGCCGCCCAGCGCCGCGAGTTCGGCGTAGGCCTCGCGGGCGGCGAGTTCCACGCGGCGGAACATCGCGCTGCGGACCATGCGCCGCAGGGCACGGACATTGCCCGCCAGCGGCCGGTCGGCAGCGCCGTCGGTCCCGGCGGGCCGCAGGTCGCCCTCCGGGTTGGCCAGCCGCTCCCATTCGTCGAGCAGCGAGGAGTCGACGCCGCGCACGAGCGCGCCGAGCCACTCGGTGATCTCGAGGACCTCCTCGGTCCGGTGCTCCTCGGTGACGGTCTGGCGCAGGGCGCGGTAGGCGTCGGCGAGGTACCGCAGGACGACGCCCTCGGAGCGTTCGAGGCCGTAGCTCGAGATGAATTCGGTGAAGGTCATCGCCCGCTCGATCATGTCCCGGACCACGGACTTGCAGGACAACTCGGCGTCGGCGAGCCACGGGTTGGTCCGCTTGTACATCGCGAACGCGGGTTCGAGCAGGTCGGCCAGCGGCGTCGGCCAGGAGACGTCCTCGAGCAGCGCCATCCGCTCCTCGTACTCGTAGCCCTCGGCCTTGAGCGCCGCGACCGCCTCGCCCTTGGCGCGCGACTGCTGCGCCCACAACACCTGCCGGGGGCTGTCGAGCGTCGCCTCGAGGACCGAGACGACGTCGAGCGCATGGCCGGGCGACCGGGGGTCCAACAGGTCGAGGGCCGCCAGGGCGAAGGGGGAGAGGGTCTGATTGAGGGCGAACTCCTGCGGCAGGTCGACGACGAGGCGAACCGCCGGCCGGAATCCGGCCGGGCGGGCGGCGTCGGGCACCCGGTACCGCTCGACGACGCCGGCGCGCCGCAGCGAGCGGTAGATCCGGAACACCTGACGCACGTGCTCAGCCCGCTGGGCGTCGGTGTCATGGTTGGCGGTGAGCAGGTGGCGCATTGCCGCGACCGGATCCGCGCCGAGGTCGGCGCGGGCGAGCACGTTCAGCACCATGGCGTGGCTGACGGTGAAGTGGCTGGTCAGCGGCTCGGGATCGGCGTCGCGCAGACGCTCGAAGGTGGCCTCGGTCCAGTTGACCTGACCGGGCGGGGCCTTCTTGCGCACGATCTTGCGCTGCTTGCGCGGGTCGTCGCCCGCCCGCTGGAGCGCCTTGCGGTTCTCGATGACGTGGTCGGGGGCCATGACCAGGGCCTCGCCCACCGTGTCGTAGCCGGCCCGGCCGGCCCGGCCGGCGATCTGGTGGAACTCGCGTGCGCTCAGGTGCCGCATCCGCTCGCCGTCGTACTTCACCAGGCTGGTCAACAGGACGGTCCGGATGGGGACATTGATCCCGACGCCGAGGGTGTCCGTTCCGCAGACCACCTTCAGGAGGCCGGCCTGGGTGAGTCGCTCGACGACGCGGCGATACCGGGGCAGCATGCCCGCGTGATGAACGCCAATGCCGTGCCGGAGGAACCGGCTCAGCGTCTTGCCGAATCCGGTGCCGAATCGGAAGGAGCCCAACTCGGCCGCGATGGCATCCTTCTCCGGCCGGGTGGCGACATTCGTGCTGAGCAACGCCTGGGCGCGGGCCACCGCGTCCTTCTGGGTGAAGTGCACCACGTAGACCGGGGCCCGGTGGGTATGGACCAACTCCTCCAGCACCTCGGTCAGCGGCTCGATGACGTAGCCGTAGCTCAGGGGGACGGGCCGTTGCGCGGAGGTGACGACGGCCACCGGCCGGTGGGTGCGCGATTCCAGGTCGGTCACGAACATCGAGGTGTCGCCGAGGGTGGCGGACATCAGCAGGAATTGCGTGTCGCGCAATTCGAGCAGCGGCACCTGCCAGGCCCAACCGCGCTGGGGGTCGGCGTAGAAATGGAATTCATCCATCACCACCTGGCTGATGGCGTCCTCGCCGGTGCGGGCGGCGCCGTCGCGCAGGGCGATGTTCGCCAGGATCTCCGCGGTGCAACAGATGATCGGCGCATCCGGGTTCACCGCCGTGTCGCCGGTCATCATGCCGACGTTCGCGCTGCCGAAGGCATGGACGAGGGCGAAAAATTTCTCGCTGACCAGCGCCTTGAGCGGGGCGGTGTAATAGGTGCGGCCGCCGTGGCCGGCCCGGCGGGCGGCCAGCGCCGCGAATTGCGCGCCCATGGCCACCAGCGACTTGCCCGATCCGGTGGGCGTGGACAGGATCACGTGCGATCCGGTGACCAACTCGATCAGGGCCTCGCTCTGGTGCGGGTACAAGTCGAGACTCTGGTCCTGCGCCCAGCCGGCGAAGCCGTCGAACAGCGCGTCCGGGTCCGGCTCGGCCCCGGTCGGGGCCGGCAACCGGCGCAACAGAGTCGCCCGCCGCGACTCGGCGTCGCGGGCCGCGGCCTCGGCCCGGTCGTCGGCCCGGTCGCCGGTCGCAGTGCGCTCCTCGGTGCTCGTCACCGGCCTATTCTCGCAGGCGACGGCGGCCCGCCGATGACCCCGCCGAAGACCTCACCAGCGATGGCGCCGGGCCGCCGACTCGAACAACAGGATGGAGGCCGACACGGAGACGTTGAGGGAGTCGGCCCGGCCGAGCATCGGAATGCCCACCCGCTCAGGTGCGCCGGAATACCAGGGCGCGGAGACGCCATACCGTTCGCTGCCCACGACGATCGCGATTCGGCCGCTGTAGTCCACCTGCCGATAGTTGGTGCTCCGATCGGTATCGGCGATCAGGACTCGAAATCCCTGCCCCCGCAGCCACGCCACGGCGTCCGCGGGCTCGGCGAATTCGACGTGCGGCACCCGCAGGCTCATGCCCTGGCTGCCCCGAAGGACCTTGGGATGGCTCATCCGGGTGCGCCGGTTGGTCAGGACGAGCAGGTCCGCAGCGCAGGCCTCCATGCTGCGGATGAGCGTGCCCAGGTTTCCCGGGATCTCGATCCCGTCGCCGACGACGACCACGGCGTCGCGGTCGAAGGCGAAGTCCGCCGGATCCCAGTGCGGCATGCGGGCAAGACTGATCAAGCCGCCGGGATTGCCCGTCTCGGCAATCCGCTCGAGCGTCTTCGCGGAGATCAGGTGCGCCCGCCGGGCCCGGTCGGCAAGTTCCCCGACTCGCTTGCGGGCCTCGTCCGAGCGAATCAACTCGGGGCAGTAGCAGAACGCATCGATCGCGATCGACTCGCTCAGCACGAGGTTGTGCTCCCAGAGACCTTCCGCCACGAATTGTCGATAGCGGTTGGGCGCGCTGTTGTTGCGAATGGCGAGGATCTGCTTGATCAGCGGGTGGCTGAGGCCGATCTGCTGGTGGTCCATGAGCCTTCCGGGTGGATTCGCGGCCGAGTCTACCGAGCCGCCTCGATCGTGCCATGCGCCGCGGCCCGGCCGAAGAACTCGGCCGGGCCGCGAGCGTCCGTCCCGCTACTTGGTGGTCACGCTGAGGGTCTCCCAGCGCTTGGACGGCGTCTTGTTCTGGAAGTTCAGGACCAGCAACTTGCCCGTCTTCGCTGAGACCGCGGCCGAGGACCGGGCCAGGGTCAGCGGCGTTGCCGTGGTGGAGGTGACCACCGGGCTGCTCGACGTCGAGACCCAATAGTTCGGCGCGTACGGCTTGACCGAGAAGGCGGGGGTGGAGTCGATCTGCCTGTCGGTCGCGACCGCAGCGTCCGAGAAGGTCACGCCCCATGCGTTGATCACCGACGTGGTCTTGAGCCCGAGCGCGGCGATGTTCACCGGGAGCAGGACCACATTGCTGTCGAACCAGGAACTGTCCGTCGCGGGGTCGAGGGCGTTGACCCGGGTCGCGCTCGCGAGCTGTCCGTGGGAGTACTTCTTCCCGGTCGGCGTGGTGATCGAACGCAACGCGAACGTGTTCACCTGGGTGGTGGCGACGCCGTCGGCCGAGATCCACTTGTCGACCCCGGCCAGGAAGTCGGCAAAGCCGTCGCGGTCGATGTCGAGGGCCACCGCGGGCTGGACGCCGACCCCGATCGTGGCCCAGTTGCCCTCCATGGCCAGGCCGAAGGACATGAAGCTCGTCGCGGCGTTCTTCAGGTACGGCGCGTTGGAGGTGAACCCCACCGCGCGGATGTCGCCGGCCTTGAGCTGGCCCGTGGGCAGCCCCGGAATGGCGGCCCGCACCGGGCTGGTGGCCTTGAGCTCCATCGGCGCCGTGAGCGAGCGCCAGCCGCCGGCGTTGATCGAACGGCCGGTGAAGGCAAGCTTGGCCGTCGTCGCCGTGCCGCTGTAAACGGGCGCCTTGGCGGCGACCTCGCTGACCAGCTTCGGGGCGGCCACGACGGGCACCCGGAGCTTGGTCGAGCCCGAGGTGAGCACGAGGCGGCCGCTTACGGTCGAGATGAACTCGCCGGTCTTGTTCTGCATCGTCGCGTCGCGGTCGCGGCGCAGCGAGGCCGGGTTGGCGGTGAGCGTGAGCGTGACCGTGCCCGTCTTGCCCGCCGCGACGGTGAGCTTCGCCGGCGAGGCGGTGATCGTTGCCCCGCCGGCGGAGGTCGACTTGGCGAACGACGTCGTGTACGTCATCGACGTTTTTCCGAGGTTCGCGACGGTGACCGTCTTGGACGTCTTGACGGTGGCGGCCGCCACCGGGACCGAACCGAAGGCGACCGAGACCAGCGAACTGTTCGCGGTGGCGTAGGCGAGCGATGTGCTGGCGAGGGCCTTGGCGGGCAGGACCCGACCCGAGCCGACCCGCATCGGGCCGTAGGCGGTACCCGTCTTCTTCTGGCCGGTGTAGACGTCCTGGAGGGCCGTGTTCATGATGTTGGCTTTGATCTGGTACGGCTTCCAGTTCGGGTGGGCCTGCTTGACGAGCGCCGCGATCCCCGCGACGTGCGGCGCGGCCATCGATGTGCCGGACGCCCAGGCGCCCCAAGTGCCGCTGCCGACGAGGGCGGAGATGATACCGACGCCGGGCGCCGCGACGTCGGGCTTGACGATCCCGAGCCCGCCGTGCTGACCGCGCGAGGAGAACCCGGCGAGGGTGTCGGCGAGTTCGGGCGTCGCGACATCGAGGGCGTTCCACATCGACGAGCCGAACCGCATGGTGACCGTGCCGGCCTTGATCTGCGCCAACAGCGCCGTCGTCGTCGGGCCGGTCAGCTTGGCGGCGGCGATCGGGCCGTTGCCGGCCAGGTATGTGGTCTTGTTGGCGCCCGTGCTGCTGCCGATCACGATCCCGACGGCGCCGGCGGCCTTGGCCCGGGTGGCGCGCCCGGTCCCGGCGGCGCCGTCACAGGTCGCCTCGTTGGAGGTGGCCGCGAGGTAGACGATCTTCCCGGCCGCGAGCTTGGCCTGCGCTGCGGTGTAGGTCGAGCAACCGGTGAAGCCGTCCGCGATGTACTGCACCTTGCCCGTGACGTCGGCCCCGCTGTAGTCCGACTGCCACGCGGGGTAGTGCTTGGCCAGCGCGGCGGGCGCCGTCACCTGCACGGCGTCCATCGGCGTCGAGTTGCCGACGGAGGCGGCCACGGTCAGCGCAGACTTGGCGCTGCCCGGCGAGCCGCTGACATCCTGGATGTCGCCCTCGTTGCCGGCGCTGACGACGGACAGGATTCCAATGGCGGACATCTTGTCGACGAAGGCGTTCTCCGGGTCGTCCGCCGAGTTGAAGGTGCCGCCGAGCGACATGTTGACGATGTCGAGGTGGTCGGCGTTGTTGCCGTCGCCGTTCGGGTCGGCGGCCCAGTCGAGCGCGGCAGGCACCAATGCGGTATTGCCGCCGTTGTCGCCGAAGACCTTGAGGGCGTAGATGCCGGCCTGCGGCGCGGCACCCGGGCCGACCCGCCACGTCGAGATGTCGGTCAAGGTCTTGTAGTCGCCGCGGAAGGTCGCGCCATTGGCCGTCACGCCGTAGCCGGCGGCGCTGCCGGCGACGTGCGTGCCGTGGCCCTCGGTGGTGCTGTCGATCGGGTTGTTGTCCGGCGTCGGGACGGCGCCGGCCGCGGTCGAGGGGTTGTACGTCCGGCCGGCGAAGTCCCGGCCGCCGAGGAACTTGGTCGGGTCGAACGTGCCCGCCGGGATGGGCCCGGTGCCGCCGGTGCCGTAGGCCGCGTTGCGGGCGGCGGCGGTGCCCGGACCGCCGAAGTCGGCGTGGGTGTAGTCAATGCCGGTGTCGATGATGCCGACGCGCACGTTGCGGCCGGTGTACCCGGTGCTCTTCCAGGACGACATGACACCGGTGAAAGTGTCCGTGTACTTGGCGCTGGGGGACTTGGGCTTGATGTGGTAGATGCGGTCCACGTCGGCGCGGCTCGCCAGGCCTCGAATCTGCTCGGCGTCGCCGGTGACGATGATTCCCGGAATGACGTTGCTGGTCACGGTGATCCGCCGCGGCTCGTCGGCCGTCGGGCCGGCGGCCGACGCCGCCTTCGGCACAACGGCCTCGGCCAGCTTCTGGACCCGCTGCCGATTGGCGCGGACCTGCGGGGCGGCGGCGCCCCGTTGGCTCAGGTCGATCGCCGATTCGGCCCGAAGCTGCACGAAGGCGGTCACCGGACCGGTGGCGGCGGCCATGGCCGGGGCGATCGAGGCCGGGCGGGGCCTCGCGGTCCCGCTCGCGTCGGTCCGGACGGTCCAGCCCGCTTGACCCGATTGAGCACCGCGCGCCAGGAGTGGGGCGGGTAACGGGCCGAGCGCGCTGGGCGGGACCGGGTCGCCGGTCGCGCCCTGGGCGGCCGGGGCGACCGGCAGGAGCGCCAGCGCGCCGATGGCCGCGACGGACCACAGACGTTTCCTCATGGATATCCTTCCGATGGATCGGCACCGTGCGCAGGTGCCCGAGCCCATCGGTCGGCATCGGTGCCGGACTCAGTTGCGGTGACACGACAGGCATGTCGGGCAGGCCAAGACTGACATATTGGTCCTGGTATTTCCAACAATTTCGAGCCACATCAACCCATGGTCGGATGCGTCCGCTGCGCTCTCGATCGAGCGGCCGATGCCCATCGGTGGTGGCGTCCTCCCTGCGGCCTACGGGTTCCGTGCGGAGTCCGGCGGTCAGCGCCGGCCGGCCGCCAGGTCCAGCACCGCGTAACCGAAGCTGTCGAGCCGCACCCCGTGCGGCTCCAGGGCGCAGCCCCGGGCGACGACGAGGGCGGCCCCGCCCGCGCCCGGCAGGTCGATCCGGGCCGGCGTCGAGCGCGGGTTCAGCACGACGGCGAGATCACGGTCCGGGCCGCGCAGGTACGCGAAGGGGTAGCGCGTGGTCAGTACCTCCACGGGCGCGGCGGCGACCAGCCGGGGATCGGCGTGGCGCAGTGCAATCAGCTCGCGGACGAAGCGCAGCAGGGAGTCCTCGTCGTCGTACTGGGCGGCCACGGTCGGCCGCTGTGGATCCGGGTCCTGGGGAAGGTAAACCGACTCACCCGTGGTGCCCGGCCCGAACCGCCCGTCGGGCAGCGCGCCCCACTGCATCGGGGTGCGGCTGCCGGCGCGGTCGTATCCGGGCGTCAGCCGCGATCCCTCGAGGCTCGGCGTGCCGGGGACGTAACGCATGCCGATCTCGTCGCCGTAGTAGATCGCCGGCATGGCCGGCCAGGTCAGCGCGAGCACCAGCGCCGCCCGGGCCTGTTCGGCGTCGCGTGGGCCGGCGACCAACCGGGTGAAGTCGTGATTCGACGTCGGCAGCCCGACCACCCCGCCGCGGCCCGCGGCCGCGATCGCGGCCGCTGCCTGCCGCCACGCCTCGACGAAGAGCGCCGCGTCGCCGCGGCCCGCGGCGTCGGCCCACGGCGCGAGATCCGGCGGGTCCATGGTCGCCCAGATCTCGTGCACCGTGCCCGCGCCGTTCTCGAACAGCGAGCGGTAGGCGAGCCCCTCATTACCCGCGCCGAACTGGAGAATGAAGTCCGCGTGGAAGCCCGCCGGCACGGACACCTTCGGGTCGCCCCATTCGGCCACGATGATTCGCCCGGGCCACTCGCGGTCCAGCCAATCGCGCAGTTCGAGCCAGAGCCGACCCGTCTCGACGAAGCCCGGGTCGTCCTTCACCAGGGAGGACGCCATGTCCACCCGGAAGCCGTCGACGCCGAGCCGGAACCAGTGCGCCATGATCTCGCGCAGCGCCACCCGATTGGCCGCCGGTCCGGGCGCGTCGATCGGTTGCCGCCATGGTTCGGCGGGATTCGATCGGGCATAGCCATAATTCAGCGCCGGCTGGACCGGGAAGAAGTTCGGCCGGTAAAAGCCGCCGCGCCCGCCCGGGGCGGGCGCGAACCCCTCGACCGGGGCGTCGCTCCAGATGTAGCGGTCCCGCACCGCCGGGTCCGTCGACGCAAGCGCGGCCGCGAACCACGGGTGCTCGATCGATGTGTGTCCGGCCACCAGGTCCAGCAGCACGGCGATGCCGCGCTCATGGGCCGCAGCGGTCAGCCGAGCCAGATCGTCGTTGGTCCCGTACCGGGGCGCGATCGTCAGGAAGTCGGCGACGTCGTAGCCCGCGTCGGCGAACGGCGAGACGAAACACGGGCTGAGCCAGATCGCGTCCACGCCCAGCCAGGCCAGGTAGTCCAGCCGGTCGACGACGCCGGGCAGGTCACCGATCCCGTCGCCGTTCGCGTCCGCAAAGCTCTGCGGGTAGATCTGGTACAGCACCACCCGGTCCAGCCGGGACGCGAGGTCCGCAGCGGCGCCCGGCCGGGCGGGCGCGTCGGGCCGGGCGGGTTCGGCGGTCGGCTCGGGGCTCGCGGTGGGGATCGTCACCTCGCCCTTCTAGCACAATCCGGCCGGGGATGCGCCGCCGGCGGCGCCGGGAGGGTGGGCACCGCCGGCGGCGCCGGGGGAGCGGCGCCGCCGGCGGAAAGCGGCGCCGCCCGGGTCGGTCGGCGGCGTTACGTCGCCAGGATGCGCTCCTCGTAGACCTGATCGTCCGGGACGCCCCGGGCGACAGCCGCCGCGCGGGCGGCGGCGAGGAAGCCGGGGGAGCCGCACAGGTAGATGTCCGGCGCCTCCGCCCCGGCCGGCCGGGCGTCGAGCTCGGCGGCCATGATGTCGACGGAGGTGCCGACCGGACCGGTCCACCCGTCGTCGGGTTCGACGACGGGCAGGACGTACCGCAATGCGGGCAGCATCCCGCTCAACTCGGCCAGTTCGGCCTCGGCGAACACCTCGTCCGGCCGGTTGACGCCGAGGACGAGCAGGCAGTCCTGTCCTTCGCCCCACTCCGCCATCCGACGCACCATCGAGACCATCGGCGCGAAGCCGGTGCCGCCGCAGACGAACCAGCGCGGCCGCAGGCCGTTCTCCCGCAGCGTGAACGCGCCCTGCGGGCCGACGAGCCGCAACTCGTCGCCCACCGCGGCCCGCCCGGCCAGGTAACCGGAGAAATACCCGGCCGGGCGAAGCTTGACCATGAACTCGGCCAGCCCGTCCCAGTTGCCGGTGTTCGCGAAGGAGTAGGCCCGCGACTCCTCGCCGTCCGGCGGGACGAGTTCGGCGAATTGGCCGGCCTCGAACTGCATCGCCGACCCGAGGTCGTCGGGCGTCACCTGGAGGACAAAGCGCACGATGTCGCCCGCCCACCGGTCCAACTCGACGATCCGCGCCGTCCGCTCGGGCACCGCGCCGTCGAGCACGCGGGACCGGTCGTACGGCAGCTCGATCACGACGTCCGACGTCGGCGTCGGCGCCGAGCAACAGAGCAGGATCGTGCCGGCCGCCGCGTCGGCGGCAGGCAACGCCTCCTCGGTGTGCTCGCCCAGCTCGACGTTCCCCTCGACGAGTCGCGCGCGGCACACCCCGCAGGTGCCCTTCTTGCAGAGCGACACCAGCGTAGAGCCGGCCGCGGCCGCGGCGTCGAGCACCGTCTGCCCGGCTGGAACCGGGAAACTGAGTTCGACGCCGTCGGCCGTCCGTAGCACAACGGAGGAGCCGGTCGGTGCGTCGGCCGGCTCGCCGGCCGGTCCGTCGTTCCGGGCCGGGGAGACCCGGGCGACGGGGTCGGAGGAAGCCACGGCTCAGGTCGCCGATCCGGCCAGCGCCGCCTCGAGGTCGGCCTTCACGTCGCCGATCAGCGAGATGCCGTAGGTGTCCACGAGGATCTGCAGCAGGCCGGGGGTGAGGTACGCGGGCAGGGTCGGGCCGAGCTTGATGTTGCGGATGCCGAGCGACAGCAGGGTCAGCAGCACGGCCGTGGCCTTCTGCTCGAACCAGGAGATGACCAGGCTCAGCGGGAGGTCATTGACGCCGCAGTCGAAGGCCTCGGCCAGGGCGAGCGCGATCTTGATCGCCGAGTAGGAGTCGGAGCACTGGCCGACATCGAGCAGCCGCGGAATGCCGCCGATGTCGCCGAACTCCAGCTTGTTGAACCGGAACTTGGCGCAGCCGAGCGTGAGCACGGCCGTGTCCTTCGGCGTCAGCTCCGCGAACTCGGTGTAGTAGTTGCGGCCGGGCGCGGCGCCGTCGCAGCCGCCGATGAGGAAGAAGTGCCGCAGCGCGCCGGACTTGACGGCCGCCACGACCTGGTCCGCGACGCCCAGCACCGACGTCCGGCCGAAGCCGATCATGATCCGCTGTTCCGGCTGGTCCTCACAGGCGGGCAGCGCGCCCGCCGCCTGCACCACCATCCGGAAGTCGTCGTCGAGGTGGCGGACGCCCGGCCAGCCGACGGGGCCGGTGGTGAAGATCCGCGTCCGGTACTGCGGCTGCGGCTCGATGATGCAGTTCGACGTCATCAGGATCGCGCCGGGGAAGGCCGCGAAGTCGGTCTGCTGGTCCTGCCACGCGCCGCCGAAGTTGCCGACGAGGTGGGGGTACTTCTTCAGCCCGGGGTAGGAGTTCGCGGGCAGCATCTCGCCGTGGGTGTAGACGTTGATGCCCGTGCCCTCAGTGAGCTTCAGGATGGCCTCGAGGTCGCCGAAGTCGTGGCCGGAGACGAGGATCGCTTTGCCCGCCACCGTCGTCGTCCGCACGGTGGTCGGCTCGGGCTGGCCGTAGGCGCCGGTGTTCGCCGCGTCCAGCAGTTCCATCATGAGCAGGTTGGTGCTGCCCAGGCTGAGCGCGTGGGCCAGCAGGTCCTCGGCGTCGGTCGGCTTGTCGGCCAGGAAGTTGAGTTGCTCGGCGACGGCGGCGAAGATCTCCGGCGACGTCGTGCCGAGGCACGCGGCGTGGTGCCCGTACGCGGCCACGCCCTTGAGCCCGTAGAGGTTGAGGGCGCGCAGGCCCACGATGTCGTCGCTCACCGCCGGGTCGAGGATGCCCACGTCCTGCGCTTGGGTGAGCAACTCGTTCAGGGTAGTTGCGGGGACGAACTGCGCCGGGCCGGCCGGCGTCTCGGCGGCGTCGCCCGCGGCGGCCTCGTAGGCGGCTCGGAGGCGGTCGCGGTGTTCGGCGGCGGCGGCGATCAGGGTGACGAACCGGCTCGGGTTGAAGTTCACGTTCGTCAGGGTGCTGAACAGCGCGAAGAGCATGAACTCGTCGGCCGCCGCGTCCGTGACACCGAGCGCGCGAGCGCGGTGCGCGTACTGGCCGATGCCGTACGTGACGTGGATCAGCAGGTCCTGCAGATCGGCGGTGGTCTCGTCCTTGCCGCAAGTACCCACCGTGGTGCAGCCCAGGACCGCACCGGCGCGATCCGTCTGTTCACACTGGAAGCAGAACATATGAGGTCGTGGTCCTTTCAGTTGGCGCGTCGTTCGCGCCGTCGGGGCCGACGCTAGAGTGCCCGAGGTCCGGGCGCCTTGACCTGAGTCAAGAATTGGCGACAGGTTGTCAGGAAATTCCCGGACTTCCAAATGCGGCAAGTTCGGCGGCCAGCGCGGTCGGGTCGTCGATGATCAGCGTCGAGCCGTGCACCACCACCAGGCCGCGCTCGGCGAGCCGGCGCAGGGCGCGGGAGAAGCTCTCCGGGGTGAGCGACAGCCGGTTGGCGACCACCTTCTTGGTGTCCTCCAGCGCGATCGTCACGCGTTCGCCCGGTACGTGCGGTTCCGGGCACAGCCGGAGCAGGTATTCGCAGACCCGACCCGTGGCCGATTCCAGGCTGAGCGCGGCGACGTCGGCGACCAGTCGGTGGTTGCGCAGGGACAGGTTGGCCAGCAGCCGGCGGGCCGTGCGGGGATCCGCGGCGAGCATGGCATCCACCATCGCCGCCGAGATGAAGAAAAGTTCGGACTCCATCAGGGCGATGGCGGTCACGGGGTAGAAGGGCTGCTCGAGGAACACCACGGCCTCGCCGAAGGTCTCGCGCGCGGCGATGATCTCGACCGTCGTCGCCGTGCCGAGGCGGGAGGCCACCGCGAGCCGGATCCGGCCCGTCTGGACGTAGTAGAACCCCGTGCATCGGTCGCCCTGGCGAAACAGCACCTGGTCCCGGCGCAGCGTCAGGCGGGCGTTGGTCCGCAAGGCGTCGCCCGCCGTCGAGAAGTCGACCCCGGCGAACACGGGCACGACGGCGAGAGCGGCGGGCTCGAGCGGGCGGCGCATGGGTCCACTTTGGCACGGGATGCGCCCGGCGCCGATCCGCCACACCACGAATCGTTCAGGATATGGACCAACCACTCCCAAAAGACGGACGCGTGCCTACCGTTGATTGTGACCGGAATCTCCGCCGAGCGCCGCGAGGGCGCGCAGTCCTACACGCACGGCCACCACGAGTCGGTCCTGCGTTCACACCGATGGCGGACGGCCGAGAATTCGGCCGGCTTCCTCTTGCCGCACCTGCGCCCGGACCTGGACCTGCTCGACGCCGGCTGCGGTCCGGGCACCATTACCGTCGACCTCGCCGAGCGGCTCGCGGCGGGGCGGGTCGTGGGCGTCGACGCGGCCACGGAGGTCCTGCGCCAGGCCGAGGAACTCGCCGTCGGGCGCGGGATCCGCAATGTCGAGTTCCGCCCCGCCGATGTCTACGAGTTGCCCTTTGAGGACGACACCTTCGACGTCGTTTTCGCCCACCAGCTGCTGCAGCACCTGGCCGACCCCGTCGCCGCGCTGCGCGAACTGCGCCGCGTCGCGCGGCCGGGCGGGCTCGTGGCGATCCGGGACTCCGACTACGGCGCCAAGGCCTGGTACCCCGCCTCGCAGGGCCTGACCGAGTGGAATCTGCTTTACCACGAGGTGACCGCCGCCTACGGGCACGAGGCCGACGCCGGCCGGCGGCTGCTCGCCTGGACCCGCGCGGCCGGCTTCGACCCGGCCGGGATGACGCCGTCGGCGGGGGTGTGGTGCTACGCGACCCCCGCCGATCGCGCGTGGTGGGGCGGGCTGTGGGCGGAGCGGTGCGTTGCGTCCAACTTCGCCGTCCAGGCCAAGACGTCCGGGCTGGCGGACGACGTCGCCCTGGAGGAACTCGCCGAGGCCTGGAAGGGGTGGGCCACCGCGCCCGACGGGTGGTTCGTCGTCGTGCACGGGGAGGTACTGGCCAGGGTGTGACGGGGCCGGGTCGCGACGGGGCCGGGCGCCGGGCGCCGGGCGCCGGGCACCGGGCACCGGGCGGGAGGAGTCATCGCCGCCACAATGGGCTCGCTTCTTGCCAGCCGGCGGCGGCGCCGAGATGGGTCAACGGAACGGCGTCGACCGAACCGCATGAGAGATCGCGCGGATAGGTGTGGGCACCCGTGGCGCCGAACGGGTGGCGCCGAACGGGTGGCGATCGGTTCGGTGGCCGGCTGCCCGAGGGCCATGTGTCTTGAGTGGCGGCTACGACCGCCGCCGTCGAAGCGCGCTCATGCGCCGGAGCGCGGGCGAAGCACAGGTACCACGCCGAGGTCGAGATATCGCGCGCGAACGAGAGGTACGGGCCGCGAGCGAGAGGTATCGCGAACGAATCAGAACCTGGCGCGCCGAGTCAGAACCTGGCGGCTGTTCGGTGCTCGTTTTCCCGGCGTGTCGGTACTGACTCGCCGCGCAGGGTACTGACTCGCCGCGCAAGGTACTGACTCGCCGCGCAGGGTACTGACTCGCCGCGCAAGGTACTGACTCGCGAACCACTCCCAGGCCAACTCGACGGGGCCGGGGCGCCCGTCGACGGAGGCACCCGGAACGCGGCGTGACCGCTGCGTGGCTGAGGGCTCACACGACCGGCGGATCGTCGCCGTGAGGCTCCGGCGATCCGTCCGCCGTCCGCGATCAGCCGCGATCTGCGTCGATCGCTACGCTGGCGCGATGCGCATCGCCAGATTTACCACCGGTTCCGACCCCCGCTTCGCGTTCGTCCAGCACGACGGGGAGCGGACGTTCCTCGCCGTGCTGACGGGCGACCCGTTGTTCATGCCGGTCGCTCCCACGGGAGAGCGGATCGAGTTGGGCGACGGCGTCCGGCTGCTCGCCCCCGTCATTCCGCGGTCCAAGGTGGTCGCCGTCGGCCGGAACTATGCCGAGCACGCAAAGGAGATGAACGCCGAGGTGCCGGCCCAGCCGTTGCTGTTCTTCAAGCCGAACACCGCCGTCGTCGGCCCGGACGACCCGATCGTGGTGCCGTCTTTCTCGACCGAGCTGAGCTACGAGGCCGAGCTCGCCGTCGTCGTCGGCCGGTTGGCCAAGGATGTCCCGGCGCCCGAAGCCGCCGGTTACATCCTGGGCTATACCGTCGCCAACGACGTCACCGCCCGGGACGCGCAGCGGACCGACGGTCAGTGGGCCCGCGCGAAGGGCTTCGACTCGGCCTGCCCCCTCGGGCCGTGGATCGAGACCGACCTGGACCCGAGCGACGTCGCGGTCCGGTCCCGCGTCAACGGCGAGGCCCGGCAGGACGGGCGTACCCGGGACATGGTCTTCGACATCCCGGCGCTGTTCGCCTACATCAGCGCCGCCATGACTCTCCTGCCCGGGGACGTCATTCTGACCGGAACGCCGGTCGGCGTCGGCCGGATCGAGCCGGGCGATCGGATCGAGTGTGAGGTCGAAGGGATCGGTGTGCTGACGAATCCGGTCCTGCGACGCGACTGAAGCGATCGAAGCGACCGACCCGACGACACAACTGGCGCAAACGACCGCCCAGGCCCGGACGGTTCGGTCCGGGCCTGGGCGGTCTATCGGGGCACCGACGTGATCAGCGCGCCGGTTTAATCAGGGCGCCTCGACCGTGAAGTCGTGCACCCGAATGGTCTGGGGCGCGATCGTCGAGGCGGAGGACAGGTAGCTGATGAGTCCCACGGAGCCGCGGTCCTGCAGGGCGCGCTCGTTGTCGTTCGCCCGCAGGAACCAGGTCGAGGGCTCGGCCTGGCCGGCCGGCCAGATCCGGGTGCGCAGCGCGGTCCCGTCGTCCCCAGTGATCGCCTGGAGGCGGATCCGCATCGGGGCCTCGGCGCCGAGCTTGACCTCGGGCAACACGCCGGACGCCAGGTAGGACTCGTTGCCGCCGACGACCTTGGTCAGATAGACCGAGACGGTTTGGTCGGCGTTGACGACGACCTTGGTGCGGTACTCGCCCGCGTCCGTGCGGCGCACGGCGGCCGAGATGAATGTGCCGCCGCCTGCCGAGGCCTTTTCCAGCGAGAAGCCCATCGTGAGATCGGCGTCCTGGACCTTGGCGTTCTTCAGCGTGGCCTCGAGGGTTTGCGCCTTGGTCAGGGTCAGCTTGCCGGTGCGGTCGGCGACCGTGGCGCCCTTGCCGGTGGTCCAGGTGCCGCCGACCTCGGCCGTGCCCCACGTGGTGCCGGTCCGGTCGAAGGTGTCCCGGGCGATCATCGGGTCCGCGGTGATCTCGCTGGTGACGGAGCCGATCGAGCCCTTGTCATCGCCGACGGTCAACGTGACGGTGTACCGGCCCGCGGTGGCGTAGGTGTGCTTCACGGTGGCCTCACCGGAGGCCTTCGTGCCGTCCCCGAAGTCCCAGTCCCAGGCCGTGAGCCGGGCGTTCTTGGGCGCCTGGGTGCCCGAGCCGTCGAAGGTACCGACGAGGCCGCTCATGGCCGCGTTGAGCCGCGGCGTGAGCGGGATCGGGTAGTCCCCGGTGGTTCCGCTGACGGCGCTGCTCGCCGCGGTGTTGCCGTCGGAGTCGACGGCAACCACGGTGTAGGTGTAGCTCGTGTTCGGCAGCGCCGAGGTGTCGGTCAGCGTGACCGTCTGGCCGGTCCGCAGCCACTGGTCGGAGGCGAAGGTGGTGCTCGTCACCGGCTCGGCGGCGTCGGAGCGGCGCAACTCGTACGTGAGGGTCCGGTCGTCGCGGTCGAAGTTGGGCCGGATTGTGATCCGGGCGCCGCCCGTGACGCGGGCGAAGGTGGGTGCCTCCCAGCGGTTGGCGGCGTTGTTCGGCTGCGCGGACAGCTTCGGGCCCTCGGTCGAGGGCGCGGCGGCGCTCCGGGCGAACCGGGCCAGGCCCTGCTGGACGTCGCCGTTCACCCCGAGGAATTCGCCGCCGACGACGACGTAGTCGCTGTTGCCCTCGATGCTCCAGCCGGCCTGACCCATGCCGGTGTAGGTGCCGTTGTACCACTTGGGGTACCAATGGATGAGAGCGGGGGCGGGGCGGCCGGCGAGGTTCACCCGGCCACCGGCGGTCAGCGTGCCCTGGGCCTCGGTCGTCATCGCCAGCGAGTACTGGTAGTTCCCGCCCGGCGTCTTCATGTCCGGCCAGCCGCCGAAGGGCGCGGCCACGTGGCTGTGCCCGACGGCGTAGACCCCGCCCTGCCCGGCCCAGACGTCGTACTGGTCGCCCTGGCCGTCGGCCGCCCAGACCAGGTTGCCGGTCTCGGGGTCCGCCGCCCAGACACCCTCGAAGTACCAGGACATCTGCAACCAGCCGGCGCCGTAGATGTAGGTGCCGTCGGTGGACAGGCCCATCACGCCGGAGCCCGTCCCGCCGCCGCCGGTGATCGTCCGGTTCACGGCCCACGGCAGGGATGCGCCGGTGGCCGGGTCGAAGGCGGCGGTGCAGGCGGCTGCGCTGCCGTTCGCCGTGGTGAATCGCCCGCCCGCGATCACGCGGTCGCCCTTGGGTGCGACGACCAGCGCGTCGACCTGCGTGTTGGTGGTCGGGGCCCAGCCGGTCAGGTTGCCGGCCAGGTCGAAGGCCGCGAGGTTCGTCCGGCTCACGCCGTTGCCCTGGGCGAACAGCCCGCCCACGTACACGTTCGTGGCGGTCACCGCGAGTGCGTTCACGTACGAGCCGCCGATGGCCGGGCGGAACGAGTCGAGCAGCTGGCCCGTGGCGACGTCGAAGGCCGCGATGTTCCAGCGGTCCTTGCCGTTGACCTTGCTGAAGGCGCCGCCGATGTACAGGCGCTTGCCGTCCGCGGAGGCGCGGACCACCTTGACGGCGCCGTTGACCTCGGGGTTGAACGGCAGCAGGTCGCCGGTCTTGAGGTTGTAGGCGAGGAGGTTCTGCCGCGGCGTCGTCGGCTGGCCGGCCGCCGCGCCCGCGGGACGGGTCCGGGCGAACACGCCGCCGGCGTAGACCGTCGAGCCGACGACGGCCTGGGACCAGACCACGCCGCTGTCGAGCTGCACAGTCGGCAGGGAGTTGGCCGAGACGGTCTCGGCGGATCGTTCCTGCGCCGGGGCCGGCGTCGGTAGCACATCGGCACCGGCCGGCGCGACGATCGCAGGAAGCCCGATCGCCGCCAGGGCGAGGGCGAGTATCCCTGCGCCTGTTCGCTGACCGACCATACGGCGTGCTGTCCTGATCATCGGCGTTTCCCCACCTCGTGACGTGTTGTGGCCCGAGGACACACCCGCCCTCGGGCACAGGGCCCGGTCCACGCCCCGGTACCCGCCGTGTCCCTGAGACGACTGCCGGTAGTGCGCGATGACGCAGACCGGGGGGTGAATTCCCGAACTGTACCGAATGTGCTGGCCGAAGCGTTATTCGAGGCCGACGCTAGGCTTTGGCCGTGACTGCAGCCCGCGTTTCCTCGCCCGTCCGTGTTCGCTTCTGCCCGTCGCCGACCGGCGTCCCGCACGTCGGCCTGATCCGCACGGCTCTGTTCAACTGGGCCTGGGCGCGCCACGTAGGGGGCACCTTCGTTTTCCGGATCGAGGACACCGACGCGGCCCGCGACTCGGAGGAGAGCTATCGGATGCTCCTCGAGGCGATGCGGTGGCTCGGCCTCGACTGGGACGAGGGGGTGGAAGTCGGCGGGCCGCACGGTCCGTACCGCCAGTCCGAGCGGATGGACCTGTACGCCGACGTCGCGCAGCGGCTCCTGGCGCGCGGCTACGCCTATGAGTCGTTCTCGACGCCCGAGGAGACCGAGGCCCGCAATGTGGCCGCCGGCCGGCCGAAGGAATGGGGTTACGACGGCTTCGATCGCACCCTGACCGCCGGGCAGAAGGTGGCCTTCCGGGCCGAGGGCCGGGAGCCGGTGCTGCGGCTGCGGATGCCGGACGAGGACATCACCTTCACGGACCTGATCCGCGGCCCGGTCACTTTCCGGGCCGGTTCGGTGCCGGACTACGTCATCGTGCGGGCGAACGGGCGGCCGCTGTACACCCTGGTCAACCCCGTCGACGACGCCGCGATGGGGATCACGCACGTGCTGCGCGGCGAGGACCTGCTCTCCTCCACCCCCCGCCAGGTCGCGCTCTACCGAGCGCTCCTGGACCTCGGCGTTGCGCAAGTGATGCCGGAGTTCGGGCACCTGCCTTACGTGCTGGGCGAGGGCACCCGCAAGTTGTCCAAGCGCGACCCCGAATCCGACCTGTTCCGGCACCGCGAGCGCGGCTTCATCCCCGAGGGGCTGCTGAACTACCTCGCCCTCCTGGGCTGGTCCATCGCCCCGGACCGCGACGTCTTCAGCGTCGCGGAACTTGTCGACGCCTTCGAACTGGGCGACGTCAACCCCAACCCGGCCCGGTTCGATCTGAAGAAGGCCGAGGCCATCAATGCCGACCACCTGCGCCGGCTCGAGCCGGCCGACTTCCGCGACCGCCTGGTGCCGTACCTGCACGCGGCCGGGACCGTCACGGCGGCGTCGTACCCCGAGCTGACCGAGCGCGAGCGCGCGGTGCTGGCTGCGGCCGCGCCGCTGATCCAGGAGCGGATTACCCTGCTCGGCGAGGCGCCGGGGATGCTCGGCTTCCTGTTCGTTGCCGGCGACGCGCCCGTGATCGCCGACGACGCCCGCGCAGCCCTGGCGCCGACCGCGGGCGACGTCGTGCGCGCCGCCCGGGCGGCGCTCGCCGACCTGGCCGACGACGCGTTCGACGCCGACTCGATCCAGGCCGCCCTGCGGGTCGCCGTCGTCGAGGGGATGGGGATCAAGCCGCGGCTCGCCTTCACGCCGCTCCGGGTGGCGGTGACGGGGCGGCGGGTCTCCCCGCCGCTGTTCGAGTCGATGGCGATCCTCGGCCGAGCGTCCACCCTCGCCCGGCTTGACCGCTTCCTGGCCGGCTGATGGCGCGAGGGGTGCTCGTGGCGGGTGGGGTGGACGGCGTCCTGTTCGACGTCGACGACACCCTGATCGACACCAAGGCGGCCTTCGGCCAGGCCATCTACGCGGCGGCCCGGGTGTTCCTGCCGCACCTGCCGGTCGAGCGGTACCGCGAGGTGCTCGACCTGTGGCGGGCGGACCCGAGCGGGCACTACCGCGCCTACACGCGCGGCGAGATCGGCTTCGACGAGCAGCGGTTCGCCCGGGCCAACGAGCTGCAGGCCGGATTCGGCGGCCGGCAGTTGGACGACGCCGGCTATCGGGAGTGGAAGCAGATCTTCTGGGGCACCTTCGAGCGGGCCTGGGCCGCGCACGACGACGTCCGCGCCGCCCTCGTCGCCTGCGCCCGGGCGGGCGTGCGGGTCGGGGCGGTTTCGAACGCCTCGCGGGCGCTGCAGACCGAGAAGCTCGCCGTCGCCGGCCTCGGCCGGGCGGTGCCGATGCTCGTCGGTATGGACACCTTCGGCGTCGGCAAGCCGGACCCGCGGGTCTTCCTGGAGGGCTGCCGCCTGCTCGGCACGACGCCGGGGCGAACGGCCTACGTCGGCGACGAACTGGACATCGACGCCGGGGGAGCCGCCGCGGCCGGGCTCGTTGGCGTGTGGCTCGATCGGCCGGGCGCCCGGCGGGGCGGGCCGGCCCTCGAGGACCCCTCCGCCGCCCGCCGCCGTGGGCTCGTGGTGATCAGCGGTCTCGACGCTCTCGGCGCCGCCCTCGGGCTGACCCGCGGCAGCGCGGGGAAGCCCACCACGGTGGGCTGATGGCGACCTGGGCGGGCGTCCCGATTTTGGGTTTGGCCCGGCGGCTGTGACCAGGTACAGTTCTACCTCGGTAACGCGTCCCGCTTCCGCGGCGAACCGAGACGCGATACCCCCTTGGGGTATGGTGTAATTGGCAGCACGAGTGATTCTGGTTCACTTAGTCTAGGTTCGAGTCCTGGTACCCCAGCGAGTGGCTCCACCAACGTCCGGCACGACTGTCCCCGGTTCTGCGGTAGAGTTCTCCACGGCAAACGGCCCAGGTCGGATGCCTTGCCCCCATCGTCTAGCGGCCTAGGACACCGCCCTCTCACGGCGGCGACACGGGTTCAAATCCCGTTGG
Organism: Cellulomonadaceae bacterium; assembly: GCA_031552185.1. Taxonomy (GTDB): domain Bacteria; phylum Actinomycetota; class Actinomycetes; order Actinomycetales; family Cellulomonadaceae; genus JAVBMU01. The sequence goes on from JAVBMU010000093.1 coordinate 29,300, forward strand.
GGGTACCACCGAACGGCGCGGAGCGAGCACTCGCTTCGCGCCGTTTTTGCTTGCCGAGGTTCGGGCCCCGCTGGGGCTCGCGATCGGACGGCTCGGCGGTCAAAGATGAGTGATTCCGAATCGTGGGGGTCGCGGGCGGTGGGTGGCCCGGCCTTCGGGGCGGCGGACGCAACTCGGGTGGCGGTGGCCGCCGGGGCAGAGGTTGGCGGACGAGGTAGAGGTTGCCGGTGCGAGCGAGAGGTTTGCCGCGCGAGCGAGAGGAATCGCAAACGAGGTAGAGGTTAAACGTCGCGAATCGGTCCGTTCGGCGCGCGATACCTCTCGTTCGTTTGCGGTACCCCTGTCTCGCGGGGGCACCTCTGGATGAGCGCTTCGAACGGTGGCGGTCGCGGGCGCGCCGCGCGCCGCATCGGCGGCCCCACCTGACCGGGCCGCGTCCGGAGGCAAGGCACAGGCACGGGCCGCGACGTAGAGCCGCGCAGCACGAGGTAGAGCCTTAGCGCGCCCGACACGCCGGTCCGGCGACACCACGGATCTACCTCGGCCTCGTCGGCCCTCTCTCGCGCGACGCTGAAGAACCCACGTCGCACGGAGCGTGCGCGCCGAGTCAGGACCCTGCGCGCCGAGTCAGTACCCTGCGCGCCGAGTCAGTACCTGCGGTGCCGGGAAACGGACACCGAACCCCCGCACGGTACTGACTCGCGTCGCACGGTACTGACTCGCGTCGCCGGAAGGACGGCGACTTGCGCCGTCGCGTAGTTCCGCGACGGGTCGCGGTCGGCCGCCGTCAGCCGCGCGGGTCGATCGGCTGGGTGTCGGCGCTCGACGGCTCGATCGGGACGAACGGAGCGCGGTGTTCGACTGAAACGTCCCAGCCCGCGACGTCCGGGTCGGTCGGCGGGCCGGAACTGCCGGTCGGTTCGGGAACGGCGACGGCGTAGTCCTCGGCGGACGGGCGCAGCCGAGGCTCGGGCCACGCCCCGGGACCGGGCGGCCAGGGGTCGTCGTCGCCCTTGCGCCGGCCGTGGTCCGGCCAGGCGCCGGGGCCCGGCGGCCACGGCTCGGCGGCTCCCGCCCCACCGGCAGCCGTCGACCGGGCGGGCCTCGCCGATTCGCTCGCCGACTTGGACCGGGCCGACGATACGGACCGGAAGGGCCGGAACGAGCGCGCCGAGCGACTCGGGCTGCCCGGCGGACGTCCGGAGCCGCGCCCGATCCATGGGCCGGGCGCGCCACCGCCGGCAGCGCGGGCGACGTCGGACGCGTCGGCGCGCGTGGGGTCCCACGTCGGGTGGTCGGTCGGGTCGCGGCCATCGTTCGACGTCGGGTGGTGGGACGCGCCGGCCCTTGTCGGGTCCCACGACGGGTCATCGGCCCGGAAGGACTCCGGGCCTCGACCCACGTTCCGGATGGCCGGCGTCATCATCGGCGGCGTAGCGCCGCCAGGTCCACCGCGCCCGCCGCCGGACCCGCCAGTGCCGCCACCGGGGCCCTCGCCAGGCCCGCCACCGCGGCCCCCGCCGGGCCTGCCGTTCCCGGGCCCGCCGCCGCGGGTGTCCCGCGGCATCTCGCCGTCCTCGTCGGGGTCCTTGACCTTCGGCCCGAAGAGCGTCTGACACAGCAGTTGATACGTGTCGTGCGGGTGCGGCACCCAGGAAATCTCCCGGAAAGCCTGATCCTGCCCCGCCGTCTCGAAGACAAATTTCCCGTAGCCGAGCAACTGGCCGACGGGGGTGCGGACATAGGACAGGTCGGTGACCTTGGCGAGGGGCGCCATCGCGACGGTGTGCGTGACAAGGCCGAACAACAACAGCAGGCGCTTATCGGTGGCGACGAACCATTCGTCCTGCCAGGTCAGGTACCGCCACAAGCCACGGCCGGCGACGACGAGCCAGATGAGCCAGAAGATGTCCGGCCCGCCCGCCACGGAAATGGCGATGACGAGCAGGAACGACAGCGCCGCCGTCGCGATCGGTTCGAGGATCTTGGAGCGGTGGAAGCGCAGCGCGAAGACGAGGCGCTCGTCGTAGAGCATGTAGTGCTCCCACGGGGCCCGGCGGCTCCGTCCGGCGGGACCCCGACGCCCGGCCGCCATCGCTACCGATTCAGGAGCGAATTGAAGAAGGTGGCGATTCCCTTGAAGGCGTCACCGATCATGCCGCCGACGCCGGTCACAATATCCGCGGCCCGTTCCGGGCTGTTGATGACGGCGTACAGGGCGAAGATGACGAGCACCCAGATCAGGGTCATCCTCACCTTGGGGTTCATCGGGTCTCCTCGCGGTGTCGACGCGGGGCCGACCGCTCTCGACCCCGGGGCCGACCGCTCTCGACCCGAGGCCATCTTGACAGGGATGTCCCCTTCAGCGGCCTCGGCGCGCCGGGGCCGGCGTCACTCGCCGGCTCGGCGCAGCACCTCCGTGAGCCGGTTCGCGGCGGCGACGACGGAGCCGGAATGCAGCCGACCGGGCTGGCGCGTCAGCCGCTCGATCGGGCCGGAGATGGAGACGGCGGCGACCACGCGGCCGGAGGGTCCGCGCACCGGCGCGGAGACGGAGGCGACCCCCGGTTCGCGCTCGGCCACCGACTGCGCCCACCCGCGCCGGCGCACGCCGGAGAGAATCGTGGCGGTGAAGACCGCCTCGCGCAGGCCCCGGTGCAGCCGGTCCGGCTCCTCCCAGGCGAGCAGGATCTGAGCGGCCGAGCCCGCGGTCATCGCGAGCGTCGCGCCGACTGGGATCGAATCCCGGAGCCCGACCGGACGCTCCGCCGCGGCGACGCAGATTCGGTGGTCACCCTGGCGCCGGTAGAGCTGTGCGCTTTCGCCGGTGTGGTCCCGCAGGGCGGTGAGGACCGGCGTGGCGGCGGCCAGCAATCGGTCCTCGCCGGCCGCGGTGGCCAACTCGTTCAGCCGGGGGCCGAGGATGAATCGGCCCTGCATGTCGCGGGCCACAAGGCGGTGGTGCTCCAGCGCGACGGCGAGGCGGTGGGCCGTTGGCCGGGCCAGTCCCGTGGCGGTGACAAGTTGCGCGAGGGTCGCGGGGCCGGCCTCCAACGCACTGAGGACCGACGCTGCCTTGTCGAGCACCCCGACTCCGCTAGTATTGTCCATACGCCGATACTGCCGTCTCGAAGGATGAGATGCAAGTAGCTGGGGCATCTTCTCCCGGAATTGTTGCCCCCGGATCGGGACGGACGACGAGGAAGTGGAGCATATGGCCGGCACGCTCGCGGAGAAGGTCTGGAATGCGCACCTTGTGCGCCGTGGCACCGACGGTAGCCCCGACCTGCTCTACATCGACCTCCACCTCGTCCATGAGGTGACCAGCCCCCAGGCCTTCGAGGGACTGCGCCTTGCCGGCCGCTCGGTGCGGCGTCCCGACCTCACCATCGCGACCGAAGACCACAATACGCCGACGCTCGACATCGACCTCCCGATCGCGGACGAGACCAGCCGGACCCAGATCGAGACGCTGCGGGCCAACGCGGCCGAGTTCGGCGTCCGGCTGCACTCGCTGGGCGACGCCGACCAGGGGATCGTGCATCAGGTCGGCCCCCAACTCGGCCTGACCCAGCCCGGCCTGACGGTCGTCTGCGGGGACTCGCACACCTCCACGCACGGCGCGTTCGGCGCCCTCGCCTTCGGCATCGGCACCTCCGAGGTCGAGCACGTCCTGGCCACCCAGACGCTGCCGCTCACCCCGTTCCGGACCATGGCGATCACCGTCGCCGGCGCCCTGCCGCCCGGCACCACCAGCAAGGACATCATCCTCGCGGTGATCGCGAAGATCGGCACCGGCGGCGGCCAGGGCTACGTCCTGGAGTACCGCGGCGAGGCGATCCGCCGACTGTCGATGGAAGCCCGCATGACGATCTGCAACATGTCGATCGAGGCGGGCGCGCGGGCGGGCATGATCGCGCCGGACGAGACCACCTTCGCCTACCTCAAGGGCCGCCCGCACGCGCCGACCGGCGCGGACTGGGACGCCGCCGTCGAATACTGGCGCACCCTGCGCTCGGACGACGACGCGACGTTCGACGCCGAGGTCGTCCTCGAGGCCGGCGACCTGGAGCCGTTCGTCACCTGGGGCACCAACCCCGGCCAGGGCCTGCCCCTGTCCGCCCGGGTTCCCGTGCCCGCCGAGATCGAGGAGGAGCAGGAGCGGATCGCCGCCGAGCGCGCCATCGAGTACATGGGCCTGGAGCCCGGCATGGCGCTGCGCGACGTCAAGGTCGACACCGTCTTCATCGGTTCCTGCACCAACGGCCGGATCGAGGACCTGCGGTCGGTCGCCAAGGTCGTGCGCGGCCGGCGCAAGGCCGACGACGTTCGGGTCCTCGTGGTCCCGGCGTCGGCCCGGGTCCGACTGCAGGCCGAGGCCGAGGGGCTGGACCGCATCTTCACCGACTTCGGTGCCGAATGGCGCAACGCAGGCTGTTCGATGTGCCTGGGCATGAACCCGGACCAGCTCGCCCCGGGCGAGCGGTCGGCGTCGACGTCGAACCGCAACTTCGAGGGGCGCCAGGGCAAGGGCGGGCGGACCCACCTCGTCTCGCCGCTCGTCGCCGCCGCGACCGCGATCCGCGGGACGCTGTCCTCGCTCGCCGACCTCGACCTGCCGGCCGAGACCGATCTGACCACCTTCGACGGGACGCCGCTGGCGCCGCTCGACCCGAGGCTGCTCGTCCAGGTCTGAGCCCCGAAGAGCCCCGTCCACGACCCGCCGAGACCACTACTTTCGAGGAAGCATCGCGATGGAGAAGTTCACCACCCACACCGGGATCGGCGTCCCGCTGCGGCGCAGCAATGTCGACACGGACCAGATCATCCCGGCGGTCTACCTCAAGCGGGTCTCCCGGACCGGCTTCGAGGACGCGTTGTTCGCGGCCTGGCGCGGCGACCCCGGGTTCGTCCTGAACCAGCCCGCCTACGCGAGCGGCTCCGTGCTCGTGGCCGGGCCGGACTTCGGCACCGGTTCCTCCCGCGAACACGCCGTCTGGGCGCTGAAGGACTACGGCTTCCGGGCGGTGCTCGCGCCGCGGTTTGCCGACATCTTCCGCGGCAACGCGGGCAAACAGGGGCTCGTCGCGGGCGTCGTCTCGCAGGAGGACGTCGAGATCCTCTGGAAGATCCTGGAGACGCGGCCCGGCACCGAGGTAACCGTGGACCTCGGCGCCCGGACCGCCCACGCCGACGACGTGACGGTGCCGTTCGCCATTGACGACTACACCCGCTGGCGCCTGATGGAGGGCCTGGACGACATCGGGCTCACGCTGCAGCGCGCCGACGAGATAGCCGACTTCGAGTCCCACCGCGCCGCCTGGCGCCCCACGACCCTGCCCGCGAAGACCCTGCCCAAGGTCGAGATCACCCCGGCGCGCCCCGTCGCCTGACGAGCGGCCGGCCGGCCGGGAGCGGCCGCGGTCGGCGGCGCCCGTCAAGCCGAAGGCGCGTTGCGCCGTCCGAGCCGGCTAGCGCGGCGCTGCCTGCAGCGGCCGTCAAGAAGTGGCCGTCAAGAAGTGGCCGTCAAACGCGAGGTGCAGGCGGGCCTTGTTCGATCGCGCGGAGCAGCGCCTGCGGGCTCGTCGTCGCCGGATCCCAGCGGGACTCAATCCACCAGGTCGCTCCGGCGTCGGCCAGGCTCGCCAGGTGCTCGGCCGCGGCGTCGGGGTCGGTGGGGAGGACGCCCTGGGCGATCACCTCGAACGGCCGGACCAGGTCCCGGGCGCGGAGCCAGGCGACGGCGTCGGCCAGGTCCTCGGGCGTCATTTCCTCGGCCGCGCGGGCGCCGCGCGGCTGCGGCACGACGCCGTCCCAGCGGGCGGCGCGCCCCATCGACTTCTCGCTCGGCCAGGATGCCACGACCCAGACCGGGATCCGGGGCCGCTGCACCGGCCGGGGGAGGAAGTGCATGCCGGAGGCCTCGATGTGGGAGCCGGCGAAGTCGAACGGCTCCCCGGACCAGGCCCGGTCGAGGAAGGCGAGCGCGTCGTCGAGCAACTCGGCACGATCGCGCAGGCCGACCGGCTGGCCCGGCACACCGGAAAAGGCGCGGTCGTCGATCGCGCCGAGGCCCACCGGCAACACCAACCGACCGCCCGAAAGATGATCGATGGTCAGCGCCTGCCGGGCCACCTCCCACGGCTTGCGGCGGGGGAGCGCAAACACCATGGCCCCCAGCGTGATGCGGCGCGTCCGCACCGCGGCCGCGGCCAGGATCGCCCAGGGGTCCCAGGTGTCCGCGGGCAGCACGGAGATTCCGTCCCAGGTGAAGAAGCCGTCCCAGCCGTGCTCCTCGGCGGCCACCGCCTGCGCCACCACCTCGTGCGCCGTCCCGAAGCTGCCCACAATTCCGATTCGCATGCTCCAAGCGTGCCGGACGTCACGCCCGTCCGGCTCGTCCGACCCTCGACATTCGGGACCTCGCGCGGGTCCCGCTCGGTAGGCTTGCGGTCATGGCATCCCATTACGACGTCGTTGTGCTCGGGGCAGGCCCCGGCGGATACGTGGCCGCGATCCGCGCGGCGCAGCTCGGCAAGTCCGTGGCAATCATCGAGGAGAAGTATTGGGGCGGGGTGTGCCTGAACGTCGGGTGCATTCCCTCGAAGGCGTTGCTGCGCAACGCCGAACTGGCGCACATCCTCACCCGTGAGGCGAAGACCTTCGGCATCTCGGGCGAGGTCTCCATGGACTTCGGCGCGGCCTTCGATCGCAGCCGCACCGTCGCGGACGGGCGGGTCAAGGGCGTCCACTTCCTGATGCGTAAGAACAAGATCACCGAGTACACCGGCCGCGGCACCTTCGCGGACGCGCACACCATCGACGTCGCGCTCGCCGCCGGCGGCGGGGAGCGGATCACCTTCGACAACGTGATCATCGCCACCGGCTCCCGGGTGCGGCTGCTGCCCGGCGTCGAACTGTCCGAGAACGTGGTCACCTACGAGAAGCAGATCCTCACCCGGGAACTGCCGCGCACCATGGTCATCGTGGGGGCCGGCGCGATCGGGATGGAATTCGCCTACGTCCTGGCGAACTACGGCGTGCAGATCACCATCATCGAATTCCTCGACCGCGCGCTGCCGAACGAGGACGCCGACGTCTCGAAGGAAATCGCCAAGCAGTACAAGAAGCTCGGCGTGCGCATTCTCACCTCGACCAAGGTCGAGACCGTGACCGACCACGGCTCGTCCGTCACCGTCGAATACACCGGGGCCGACGGCGCGCGCGCGTCCGTCGAGGCCGACCGGGTGCTGATGTCCATCGGTTTCGCGCCCAATGTGGAGGGTTTCGGCCTCGACCGGACCGGGGTCGCGCTCACCGACCGCGGCGCCATCGCCATCGACGATCAGATGCGCACGAACGTGCCCGGCATCTACGCCATCGGCGACGTCACCGCCAAGCTGATGCTCGCCCACGTCGCCGAGGCGCAGGGCGTGGTCGCCGCCGAGACGATCGCCGGCGCGGAGACCCAGACCCTGGGCGACTACCGGATGATGCCGCGGGCGACCTTCTGCCAGCCGCAGGTCGCGTCCTTCGGCCTCACCGAGGCCCAGGCTCGGGCGGAGGGGCACGACGTCGTCGTCGCCTCCTTCCCGTTTATGGCCAACGGCAAGGCTCACGGCCTGGGTGACCCCACGGGGTTTGTGAAGCTGGTCGCCGACGCCAAGCACCTCGAGCTGCTGGGCGGGCACCTGATCGGGCCGGATGTGTCCGAACTTCTGCCCGAGCTGACGCTCGCGCAGAAGTGGGACCTGACGGCAACGGAGCTGGCTCGGAATGTGCACACGCACCCGACGCTGTCGGAGGCGCTGCAGGAGGCGTTCCACGGGCTCGTGGGGCACATGATCAACTTCTGATCCGCGGGAAATCGGATCTGCCCACTCACGCTGGTACGAGTCCGTCCAGTGCGGATAGGCGGTCAGGTGGGCACCGATCCCGGAGCCATCGCGCGTTGCAGCTTCGTGAGCAACGTTTTCGGAGTCGATGTGTCACTAGCGGCAACCGCTTAGTAACACTTCGCTCGAAGGTGTTACTAAGATCGGTGGCGTGGTTACACTTCCGGTCGCTGTGCCCGCAACGGGATACGAAGAGCATGTCTGGAAGGCGGAGCCCGACGGGATGCACAGTCGCGCCCGCGTTGCGGCCGCCAGCGGTCGCTACGAGTCGGCGGTGACTCCTCCGATCGCCGGCTATACGCCGGGTTTGCCCACAGGTCTGGCCGCAGACGTCGAGGATGCAACGGCAGCGTTGGCGCGTTTCGACGCCTACGCGCAATCGGTCCTCGGCGCCCACAGCCCCGCGCTAGGGCCGATGTCCTCAATCCTGCTCCGGACCGAGTCGACATCGTCGTCGCAGATCGAGAACCTGACCGTAGGTGCGCGTCAACTCGCCCTCGCGGAGATCGATGAGTCAAGCTCCCAGAACGCCATGGTCGTCGTGGCCAACGTGCGTGCCATGGAGGCCGCCCTCGAGCTTGCCGATCGGCTCGACAGTGGAGCGATCCTGACCATGCAGCGCGTCTTGCTCGAGGCGCAAGCCGGCTGGCAGGATCAAGCGGGCCGCTATCGCGAGGGACTCGTTTGGGTCGGTTCCAGCGGGATCACGCCCCGCGGCGCTGCTCACATCGCTCCTCAGGCTGAGCGAGTACCGGCCGCGATTGACGACCTTGTACTCTTCATGCGCCGCGATGACATGCCGGTGCTCGTGCAGGCAGCGATCGCGCACGCCCAATTCGAGACGATCCATCCGTTCGCCGACGGCAATGGCCGTACCGGCCGGGCGCTGGTGCACGCCTTGCTGAAGTCCAAGGGCGTGCTGGTGAGTACCACGGCCCCGGTGTCTGCGGGGCTGTTGCGTGACACGGAATACTACTTTCGTGCGCTCGGCACCTACCGTGCCGGCGATGCTCGCCCCATCATCGAGGCGTTCTCCGATGCCAGCCGCTTCGCAGCCACATCCGGCGCCAGACTAGTCGATGAACTGGCCGCGCAAATGGAATGGTCCCGCGATCAACTATCTGGCTTGCGCCGCGATGCAGGTGCTTGGAAGGTGCTACCGCACCTGGTGGCCCATCCCGTGATCAACGCCAACGTGCTGATCGAGCGTCTCGGGATGAATGGCGCCGGCGCTCAGCGCGCCCTGTCTCAGCTGGTAGATGCCGGGGTGTTGGGGGAGCGAACCGGCCTCCGGCGCAATCGCGTTTACCAGCACGCCGGGATCATCGAGGTCCTTGACGTTTACGCTCAAGGGCTGCGCCGCGGTTGATCGGCCGCAAGCTCGAACCGCACCTACCGCACCTACCGCACCTACCGCAGCAGCAGCCGGACCAGGTCCTGGCTCGCGTCCGGCGTCAGGGGCGATCCGCGTAGCGCCCGCATGACGACGGCGCCGATCAGGGCCTCGATGGTTTCCTGCACCGGCGTGTCGGCCCAGATCTCGCCCGCCGCGGCCGCGTCCCGAATTCGGATGGTGAGTTCCGACGCGCCGAGCGAATCGTCGAGCCGGGCGCCGACGTCGGGATTACCCGCGGCGGCGGAGACCAGCGAGGTGATGAGCGGGGCGTTGCCGGGCTCCCCGAGGAAGCCGAAGAGGCTCTCCAGCCAGGCGGTCAGGTCCGCCCGGAGGTTGCCGGTGTCGGGGAGGGCGAAGCGGCCGGGGAGCAATTCGCCCTCGATGAGGGTCTCCGCGACGACGGAGCCCTTGGAGGACCACCACCGGTAGATCGTCTGCTTCGCGACGCCGGCCTCGGCGGCGATGCCCTCGATCGTCAGATGGTCGTACCCGCGGGTCGCGAACAGGCTCGCCGTCGCGGCGAGGATGGCCCGCCGGGCGGATTCGCTACGCGCGGCGCCGCGCCGTCGGGGTGCCGCTGTCCCTTCTGTCATGGTCCGATCCTAGTGAGCGATCAACGAGACGCAACGTAGCGTATTCTTGGTCCGGCCCGGCTGCCAAGACCCGTTCGGCCGGCCGAATCCGGAGGAGAGAACGTGGCAGAACTGCTGTACCGGTTGGGGAAGGGCGCGGCTCGCCGCGCCTGGGCGGTGATCGTCGCCTGGGTGCTCGCGCTCGCGGGCGTTGCAGGCGCCTTCGTCGCCTGGTCCGGCGACCTCGCGACGAGCTTCGACGTGCCCGGCCTGCCCTCGGCCAAGGTCGTCGCCGAGCTCGAATCACAGTTGCCGGACATCGCCGGAGCCACGGGCACCGTGGTGTTCCACACCACGGACGGGTCCGCGTTCAGCGCGGCGCAACGTACGCAGATCGGCGCCCTGGTCGATTCCGCGGGAGACCTGCCGGACGTGGCGCGCGTCGTCGACCCGTTCGACGTCGAGGCCCAACGCGCGCAGCAGGCGGCCGAGATCGAGGCCGGGCAGGCGAAGCTGGAGCAGGGCCGCCAGGACCTGGCGGCCGGCCGCAAGCAACTCGACGGCGGCAAGGCTCAACTCGCGGCCGCGCAGCAGCAACTCGACGCCGGGCAGGCTCAGCTCGACGCGGCCCGCAAGCAGGCCGAGGCCGCCGGCGCCCCGACCGCCACGATCGACCGCCGGCAGGCGGAACTGGACGCCCAGCGGGCGCAACTCGACAGCCGACGCGCCGACATGACCAAGCAGCAGGACACGCTCGACGCGGGCGCCGCCGAGTTGACGCAGAACGAGCAGCAGCTCAAGGCCGGCGCCGCCCTGCTCGGTCTGTCCCGGGAGATCCGCATGGTCGCTGCGGACGGCTCGGCGGCGCGGGTCACCGTCGCCTTCAGTCAGCCCCGCCTGGAGCTGCAGGACGAGTCCAAGGACGCCGTCGTCGAACACTTCACCGGCACGCCGATCGACGGCGTCGAGGTCGCCTCCGACCTCGACGGGGGCGTGCCGAACCTGGTCGGACCGGGCGAGATCGCCGGCCTCCTCGTCGCCGCGATCGTGCTGTTGGTGATGCTCGGGACCGTGATCGGCGTCGGCATTCCGATCGTGACGGCGCTGACCGGGGTGGGGATCGGCGCGCTCGGCGCGCTGTCCCTCTCGGGCGTCGTCGAGATGGCGTCGATCACCCCGATTCTCGGCCTCATGCTGGGCCTGGCGGTCGGCATCGACTACGCCTTGTTCATCCTGAACCGGCACCGCAAGCAACTCCTGCACGGGGCCGACCTGCACGAATCGATCGGTCTCGCGAACGGCACGTCGGGGACGGCGGTCGTCTTCGCCGGCAGCACCGTCATCGTCGCGCTGCTGGCGCTGCGCATCACGGGGATCCCCTTCCTCGCGCTCATGGGTGCGGTCGGCGCGGCGTGCGTCGCCATCGCGGTGCTCGTCGCGATCACGCTCACGCCCGCGCTCCTCGGCCTCGTCGGGGACCGGATCATCAGCCGGCGCGCCCGGAAGGGCACCGCGACGCAGGACGACGCCGTCGCGCACGTGCAGCAGATGTCCACCGGCCGGGCGATCGGGACGGTGGTGATCGCCGTCGTCGGGCTGCTGGCGCTGGCGATCCCAGCGCTGTCGATGCGCGTCGGGTTGCCGGACGGTTCCTCCGAGCCGCGGGGGTCGCAGGCCAGGGCGGCTTACACGATCACCGCCGAGAAGTTCGGCGCCGGCGCCAACGGTGGCCTGCTGGTCGCGGCGGACGTGCCCGCCGGCGCGACCGACGACGCGCGGACCGGGGCGCAACTCACCATTGCGTCGGCGCTCGCGAAGGTGCCCGACGTCGCCGCCGTCGCCCCGGCCGCCGCCTCCAAGGACGGGACGCTGCTGGCCTTCCAGGTGGTCCCCACGGACGGGCCGAACGCGTCGAGCACCGAGCGACTCGTGCGCGCCCTGCGGGCGCTGCCGGCGATCCAACTGGCGGATTCGGGGGCGGCGACGCTCGGCGTGGCCGGGCAGGCGGCGATCAATATCGACATTTCCGAGAGCCTGAACGATGCTTTACCGCTCTACCTGCTCGTCGTCGTCGGGCTTTCGCTGATCATTTTGGTACTGGTGTTCCGGTCCATCCTGGTGCCGCTCATCGCGACCGGCGGCTTTGTCCTGTCGTTGTTCGCGACGTACGGCGCAATTACCGCCGTCTTCCAGGACGGATTCGGGGCGAGCCTGATCGGGCTCGACAGCACCGGGCCGATCCTGTCCTTCCTGCCGATCATCCTGGTCGGGATCCTGTTCGGGCTGGCCATGGACTATCAGCTTTTCCTCGCCACCGGTATGCGCGAGGCCTATGTCCACGGCGATCCCGCCCGGCTCGCCGTCGCGCGGGGGTTCCGCGCCGGCCGGTCCGTCGTGATCGCGGCGGGGCTGATCATGGTTTCCGTTTTCGGCGGATTCATTTTCGCGGAGTCCGCGATGATCCGGTCGGTCGGCTTCGGCCTTGCGTTCGGGGTTCTGGTGGACGCCTTTGTGGTGCGCATGCTCCTCATGCCGGCACTCATGCACCTGCTCGGCGGGAGCGCGTGGTGGTTGCCGCGCCGGCTCGACCGGATCCTGCCGAACGTCGACGTCGAGGGGGCCGCGCTGGAACGGCACCATCCCGGGCTGCGGTGAGCCGGCTCCCCGCGCGAGCCAGAGCCGTGGGCGCGAGGTAGAGCCGTGGTGCGCGAGGTAGAGCCGTGGTGCGCCCGGCACGCCGGTGCGGCGGCGCTACGGGTCTACCTCGGCGTCGTCGGCTCTATCTCGGGATATCGAGGTGGGTCCGCGGGCACCGGATGGGGCGCGGGGCGTGGTGCCCGGCGGCGAGTTCGGGGGGCGGCGCCGGGCGTGGGGGCGGCGCCGGGCGTGGGGCGCGCCGAGCGGGGCATGCGACGATGCCACGGTGACGTCGCGGACCGATCACCCGATCGGCTGGGGCTAAAGGCAAGACCGTCGCAAATCTCGTCGAGTTCGCGCGGGTTCGCGGCGCGCGGATCGTCGCGGATCTCCGGCTCACGCCCCGCTCCCGCAAGCCGGGCTTCTCGAGGCGGGGGCTCGCGGCGACGCCGGCGGACGAGGGACTCGGGTACGTTCACCTGCCCGAACTCTGAAACCCCCGGGACAACCGAGCGGGCTTCGTGGACACCGCCGGGGCCGTGGGTCGCCGCGCGCGCGGCCGATACCGGCGGCAAGTGCTCGCGACTCCCGGCGGGCGGGAGTCGCTCGCTCGGCTGCGATCGCTCGCCCGGGTGGGCGCCGTCGTCGTGATCTGCTTCGAGGATGACGAGACCCGCTGCCACCGGCAGCTTGTGCTCGCGGCGCTGGTGGACGACGACGCTCGGTCGGCGCCCGGCTAAATCGTTGTCGTGGTCGGTGCGCCGGTTCGGTTTCCGTCGTGCGAATCAGTTCCGGCAGCGGGCGGGCCGCGTGGGCGACGGCGGCGAGTCAGTACCTGAGGCGGCGAGTCAGTACCAGAAATGCCGGAAAACGGGCCTGAGCCCACCGTTGGGTACTGACTCGGCGGGCGAGGTACTGACTCGGCGGGCGAGGTACTGACGTGCGCGCCCGCGGCGGGTGCTCGTGCGTCACACCCGGACCCCGGCTTTGAGCAGCCGAGATACTGTCGAGGCAGACAGATCGATGGCGACGTCAACTTCCTTCTGATCGCGGCTGCGGCACCCCTGGTTGACAAGGTTACGGGCGAGATTCGATACGCTGCATCCGCGTCGATTGCACCACAGGTAGCGAAGGAGCCGCGGGTCAACCGCCTGCGGCCGGACCCGTCTGGGGGACCTTGTCGGCGAGAGTTTGGACGACCGCATCAATAACTAGCGCTCGCGCAAAGTCGCCACGCCGGAATGCTACATCCAGGTTGTCTTTGTCTGGGTGATAGCCGAACGAGAGCCTGAAGGCGTCGCGACTCGCTGCGGATGTCATCGTTCGAAGTCCCCATCGAATCCGGCGCGCTTCATCGTCGCGGTCCCTGGCTGGACCCCGGCAGCAGCCCGCTGCGGGTCCCGTTCCACAGCACGGCGAGTTGGTCCCGCGCCCGCGTCGCGGCCACGTAGATCAGCGATCGTTCGCGCAGTTCGGCGTCGGCCCGTTCCGCCTCCGGCAGCGAGGCGACGCCGTAACCCCAACCGGCGTCGGCCGAGACGCCGAAGAGCACGACCCGCTTGAACTCCATGCCCTTGGATCGGTGCATCGTCATGACCAGGACGCCGCCGGTGCCGGTCGCGGCGTCGTCCTGGATGTACTTCGCCTTGATGCCGCGCTCGTTCAGCGCGCGGACGACCTTTTCGCCGGTTATTCGGGTGCGGACCAGGATTCCGATGGTTTCGGGCGCATCACCCTCGCCGACGGCGGGTTTGAGCCAGCCGCGCACGAGTTCGGCCGCCTGCTCGTATTCGTCGACGAGCGTGGCGGCGCCCAGTTCCTGCGGCGGGGGGCCGGAGCGGGCGGACCGGTACCCCGTTGCGGCCGCGTCCTCGTCCTCCAGGTCGAGCCATTGTGCCCCGGCGAGGACGCCAACGGCGTAGCGGAGGTTTTGTGCCGTGGTGCGGTAGTTGAGTGTCAGCCGGCGCGAGCGCCCCCTGATGTTGATCCCGTAGCGGGAGAGCACGATCCGCTGCCCGTAGATGCGCTGCTGGGAGTCCTCGGCGAGGAAGAGATCGTTGGGACCTGCGGCAACCAGTGCCCGCAGGAGGAACAGGCGGGAGGGCGCGAGGTCCTGGGCCTCGTCGACGAGCACGTGGTCGGCGAGCCGCCCGGCCGCGCCGGCGAGCCGGCCGCCCGCGCCCGCGACGGCGTCGAGGTGGGCGGCGGCGATCATCGCCTTCTCGTCCCAATCGGTCGAGCCGGCGGCCGCGGCGGCGGCCCGGTACGCCTCGATGACTCGCCACACCGCGACCCGCTGGACCCGGTTCAGTGCGACGCCGCGACCCGCGCGCCGGACGCGCAGGTAGTCGTCGCGGGTCACGACTCGGTTGGGCAGGACCACGGTGGCGTATTCGGCGGCCAGGAAAGCGCGGCTGCGCAGGTCCTGGGCGAGGTCGCCCCCGGCGTCCGCGATCGCGGCGTCCCATCGGGCGGCGGGGGTCGGCTCGAGCACGTACGGGGAGCGGGGTCCCAGCACTGACGCGACGGTGGCGGCCCAGGCGTCGCCCGCGGCCGTCAGGCTCTCGGCCTTGGCCAGCACGCGTCGCGCGATGGCGTCGACGCCGGCGATGTAGATGCCGGGTTGCCCGAGTTCGCCGGCCATCGTCAGGCCAGGGTCCAGCGCCCGCATCGTCTCCGCCAGGGACGCGGCCAGAGTCCGGTTGAACGTGGTCAGGACGATCCGCGCGTTCGGCTCGGTGCGGGCCAGATGCCGGGCCCGGTGCAGCAGCACGACGGTCTTTCCGGTGCCGGCGCCGCCGGAGAGGCGGAACGAGCCATTGCGGTGACCGACCGCGTACGCGCGCTGCTCGGGATGCAGGAACACGCGCCAGCGACCGAAGTCGTCATCCTCCACGGCGGCCCGCAACTCGGCGTTGTCCTCGATGAATGCGAATTCCATCCGGGCGGCCGGCCGCTGCAGGGCGGCCAGGAGTTGCCTGTCGTCGCCGGAATCAGGTTCGACGGCGGGTTCGGTCAGGTCGAGCTTCGCGCGGACCGAGGCGAGGTCCGTGCCGACGGACAGGTCGAGGAGCGCGTCGGCCTGCCAGGTCGCCGGCGCCTCGCCGGCCACGGCCAGCATCTGGTCCTCCGTGGTCGCGGCCAGCGCGCGGTCGGCGATGCTCGGGTCGATGCCGAGGTCGGTGAGGTCGGCGAGCGTAATGCCCTGGGTTTCCAGCAGGGGGTACGCCGTGCGGTCGATGTCCTCGGGCGCCGGCTTCGGTCGGGCTACCGGCCGATCGCCCGCCGGGTTCGCAGGCACAGCGGGCGCGGCCTGATCCGCGCGAATCAGTTCGGCAATGCCGTTCTTCGGGTTGATCCGCACGACGGCGGTCTCGGCGTACGCGTACGCCTCCTGGTGCGGGTAGCTGCCGAGGTAGACGTAGTGCGCGTCGGCGGCGTTGCCCTGGATCTTGACCAGCACGGCCCGCCACGAGTCGTTGACCCGGCCGGTATGGATCCGAGGATCGGCCGCGCCCTGGACCGGTTCGATGTGCAGCCCGGGCGCGGTGTCGTTCTCCTGCAGCTTTTCCAGGAAGGCGAAGGCCGCCTTGCGCACGCTCCCGTCGAGTTTGGCGAAGTCCGGTCCGAGGATGATCTGGGGCATCGTTGGCGCTTTCTCGGGATCAGTTCGAGTGCGGGGGCGGGGTGGTGGGGGACGGGGTCAGCGGATCAGGGCGGCGCGGATGGCCGCGGGTTCGGCGTCGACGACGGTCCAACCCCGGGCGCGCAGTTCCCCGCGAATCTCAGGGCTGAGGTCCGCGAACTCGACGGTCACCATGCGGTCGGCCCAGGCCAGGGACAGGGGCACGCCGTCGCCGAATTCGTCCCCGATGGTCGGGGCCTCGATGCCGAGCTCGGCCAGGTCGAGCACGGCGATCAGGAGTTCGCGCTCGGCCGACGTCGCGTACTCGGCGGCGTTGCGCCAGTCGGGGGCCTTCGCCAACCGTCGGGTCAGTTCGTCCTCGACGTGGCTCGCGCGCTCTGCCGCCTCGAGCGACGACGTGGCGCCGGCCGGCCGAGTGCCGGTGAGCATCGATCGCGTCCCGATCGACGTCGGTGTGGCCGCCCGGAAATTGAGCAGGTTCGCCAGGTGCAGCCACTCCCGCCAGGCCGCCTTGTGATCCGGCCCGACGGCGTCGTCGGCGTCGTCGAGGACGACGGCGATCTCGGTCGTCTCGCCGACGAACTGGCGGATCGCGACGCCGAGCGTGTCCTGCACCCACGTTCCGCCGTACCGGATGCCCTTGGCCGGTGACTCATGGTCCAGGGCTCCGAGGGCGACCGTGGGCAGTGCGACGTCCGAATTGACGAAAGCCGGCGTCACCGAGCGGGCGAAGAGCATCGGCAACCACTGGGCGAGCTGCTCGCGGGCGCGCACGTCGGGGCGTTCGATCCACTGCGTGAGCAGGTCCAGCGCGGGGGCGGTCACCAGCCGCAACGCCGCGGGCGAAAGGCGGTCTTTCGCCTCGGCGAGGACCACTTCCGCCGCCTGCGGGTGCAGCCACGGCACGGGCGCGCTCGGGTCCGCAGCCCCCGAACCGCCGCCGGCGCCGGACCCGGCGGCCCCGGACCGGCCGGTGGGCGCCACGTCATCCCAGACGAAAGCCAGCACCTGGTAGCCCACGTCGCGCAGCGCCTGCCGCTTCGCCGCGTCGTCGGCCAGCCGGTTGACGCCGGCCCCGGCGTGGTAGCGCAGGCCGTCGGTGTAGATCGCGGTGCGGGGGATGCCCGGCCGGTCACTGGTGAGGACGAAGTCGGGTTTGGTTCCGGCCTCGTGGACGAGGACCTGGGGTTCGAGCCGCCACAGGGCGCCGCCCGGCATGGTGATGGACCAGGTGTTGCCGCTCGGCCCCGGCTTCTCCGCGACCGTGGCGCCCAGCCGCTGGAGGCGTTCCAGCAAAGCCTTGCGGAACAGCAGTTCGAGGTGCGATTCGGGGTCGGCGACCTCGGGCTCGGCCACGGTGATGGTCCACTCGCAGGCGGCCGGGACCTCGGCCTGCGCGTCGATGCTCGCTCCGCCCAGCAGGATCGCCCGCAGGTGGCGGGCCGCCGCCGATCGCGAGACCCGGTCCACCTCGTGCGGACGGGCGTAGGGGAGCAGGCAGCGTTCGCAGGCGAGCCGACCCTCGGCCTGACACGGGCATGCCTGCAGGTAGTCCCAGGCGCTGCGGAGCATGCCCCAAAGCGCCCGATGCTCGGCGAGTTCGGCCAGATACCCGGTGCCACCGCGGACGACGTCGTGCACCAGCAACGCCCCGGTGGGCGCTCCTGCCGCCGGGCTGGGATCGACGATTTCGGTGACGTCGAGGTGGTCGGGCTCGCCGCCCATGCGCATCTGCAGCGCCAGCAGCAGCGCTGTCCGCAGCGAGGGCAGGGCGAACTCGTCGCCCAGGGTGACGGAGACCGGCAGCCGAAGCACGAGGCCTTCGGTGGTCAGCGACCGGGCCAGCGCGACGGTGCGGACCTGCTCCGTGCCGGCCTTGCGCAGCGGACACCAGGGCCGGTGCTCGGCGGCCCGGTTCGTCCCAGTAGAGGTGTCGAGCTTGCCGCACTGTTCGCAGACCCGGAACAGGGCGACGTCGTGCGGCTGACCAGCGAGTTGGAGCGTGGCGCCGTGGGCCGAATCCCGGCCCAAGTTGAGCCACCGGATCCGCATCTGCCGCTGGTACCGGACGCCGAAGCCATAGTCCTCGACGAACCACTGCCGCCCGCCCGGGGCGTGCGGGTCGACGTCGGCCAGGGTGCGAATGGTGTAGCGCTCCCGCCGGCGTTCGTCCGAGCGGTCGTCGATCGTGGCTTCCTCGCGCCGGATCACCGAGGTGACCCGTTGGAGGGCCACCACCTCGATCCGCTGGGCGACATCCGCCACGCCCGCCTCGGCGCAGCGCGGGCAGCGGGCCGGCGCCGGCTCGGCGCCGGGCGCGTCGGCGTCGGTGACGTCCTGGGTGTAGCCGCAGGCCGGGCAGCATGCCCAGGTCCGCACGGCGTGCTCGGACCGGCCCAGGTCCAGGGCGTCGATCTGGATCGCGTACCCGCGGGCGTAGAACGTGGCGCCGGGGGCGAAGTCGCGCAGCGCCTGGGCCGAGCCCCGGCTGAGTTCCATGTGCTCGGTGCGGTACTCCTGGGTGTCCGGGTCCATCCAGGACAGCGACACCTCCAGGCTCACCGAGTCGTCCACCAGGGTGTAGTTGGGCAGCAGGCCGTATTCCTCCAGCACGCCCACCCAATGCTCGGAAGAGGCCTCGGCCCGCTGGTATTGCGTCAGCTTTACGGCGGCCTCGGCGGTGCGCCGCGCCCGCTCGTCCGCCTCGGTCGCCGCCGGCGAATCCGCGCGGACCCGCAGGCCGTCGGGGGCGCTGAGGGCGGCCTGGATCTCGAGTTCGCGGTGGGCAAGGCCCTCCATCCGGGTCCGCCAGGCGATGGACGCCTCGTGGCTGCGCCGGGCGAGGTCGGACGGCGTGCTGCCGCCGGTCGGCGCCAGGCCCGGCAGCGCCCAGGCCCGCAACCGTTGTTCGACGGCGGGGGAGAGGTCGGGGAAGCCGGCCAGGAAACGGTCCAGCAGGGCCGGGCCTTCGGCGTCGGCGAGCGCGATCACCGCACCCAGGAAGGTACCCGGCTCGCTCGAGCCGAGGGCCTCACTCGCCGTGCGCGGGTGCGGGGCGCCGGGCCGCCGGGCCAACTCGTCGGCGAGGGAAGCGAAGTACTGCCGGCGCAGGATCTCCTCGGCGTCCAGGTAGGTGGTCGGCGGGCGAACGGCCCCGTTCAGGACGTCGGTCGGCTTGGCGAACCGGGGGAGCTGGTCGCCCCGGGCGGTGACGAAGGCGAGCGCCAGGGCGCTCCCGGTTTGTCGCCCGGCCCGCCCGACGCGTTGCAGATACGAGGCGACCGACCGCGGCAGCGAGGACAGCAGGACGGTCGACAATTCGCCGATGTCGATGCCCAATTCGAGCGTCGGCGTCGCCACCAGCACGTTCGGCGCGTTGGGTGCCGGATCGGGTGACTTGAACGCCTGCTCGTACTCGAGGCGGACCTCGTCGTCGAGCATGCTCGTGTGTTCCCGGGCGACCACCCGGGCCGGGTCCGCTTCCTCATACATGCGGCGATAGAAATTGTCGAACACCGCATGCCGCGCCAAGGTGCCGGTGCAGCGGGCCACGAGGCACGGGGCGCCGAGCAGCTGATCGACCACCGCCGGCGTCCCGGGCAGCGTCGAGCCGCACGCCGCGCAGGCCAGGCAGAGTTGGCCTGCCGCCAGGGCCGGCAGGTCCACGGCCTGGACTACCACGCTCTCGGGCGTGAGGTGGAAGGTCGTGCCGCCGGAGGAGGACAGCGTGGTCCCGACGACGTCGAGCCGGGCGAGATGCTTCAGCAGCAGCCGGGCGAGGACCGCGGCCTCGGCGGGCTCCGCGCGCAGACACTTGGCCGTCCACGCCGCGTACCAGCCGCGGGGGGATCCGACCGGTTCGAGGTCCTCGCCGGCCCGCTTGGTCCCGGCCGTGGTGACCACGGCGCCACCCACCCGGGGGAAGCCGGGCGCGCTGAGCCCGCGGCCGAAGCCGGGCATGCCGTCGCGCCGCCCCGGGCGGCCGCCGGTGAGCCACCACCGGTTCCCGTCCTCCTCCCGGAACTTCTTGAACCACTCGTGATGGATCGCGCCGTGCCGGCGCATGTGCTCCAGCACGCCGCGCACCCAGGCAAGCAGGCCGGCATCCGTCGGCTCGAAGCCCGCCAGGATGCCCTGCCGGTCCGGCTCCGTCAGGGCGGCGCGGGCGGCGGCGAGCAACACGCTCGGTTCCGCCCGGGCCTCGGCGACGGCGGAGCCGGTCGCCGCCAGCGTTCGCCCGACGGCGGAGCGCAGTCCGAACTCCATCAGCACGTCCAGCGCGAGCCGACGGCGGACCCGGTGCCGCACGGTGTAATGCACCTTGGCCTGGGTATCGCCCTGCCAGAACGTGGCGAATTTCTCCCGCTCGGCGAGGTCCGGCGGCAGCAGCCGGTAACGCCTCTTCGGGTCGTCGCCGGCCTGGTCGATCATGCGCTGGATGAGCGTGGCCAGGTCGGTCGGCTGGTCGCTCATCGCCTGCCGGATCACCGCGCGCAGCGTCAGCGCGTGCGAGCGGGCCTGGACGAAGCCCGCCCGGTGCGCGGCGTCCTGCACCGAGTCGGTGAAGACGAGCGCCTTCTTCTCCGCGGGGTCCAGCCCGGGCGTCCCGAACAGGCTGGACAGGGTCACCGAGAGGAGCGTCGCGATGGCCGAGCCGAGGAACCGGATCCCGTCCCGCTGCCCGCAGGAGGGACAGTCGTCATCGCGGGCGGGCCGCGCCCCGGCGTCATCCATCGGGTGGGACAGCACCGGCAACACCGCGCCGTCGACGTCGTCCCCGGTGGGCGCCTTCGCGGTCAATCGGCGCTCGTGGGCGAGAAACCACCACAGGTTGGAGACCGACTCTCCGGCTTCGGCCTGCTCCCCCTCGGCGGGGGCGTGGATCAGCGGGCGGAACCGATCGTCGGAGCGCAGGTGCCGCCCGCGAATGTCCGCGTCGCGCGGATCGAGGTCGGTGCCCGTCGGGGCGAGGACCACGCCCCAGCCCGACCGGCCGCAATGCCGGCAGTAGATCGCCGGGAAGGACCGCCCCCCCGCGCGCCCGCCCTCCTCGCCGGCGCCGTCGGCGTCTTCGACGACTACGCCCTCGTCCTGCCACGAGAACTGGGCGACGCCGCTCGCGGCGCGGTTCAGCCGGGTCAGTTCCCGCGTCCACAGGTGCACGTCCACCGACAGCGCGCCGCGCCCGGCCTCCTTGCGGATGTGGGTCAGGGCGCTGAGCACGGCGGTCAGGGCCGCCTGGGAACGTTCCTCCCACGCCGGCTCCGACGACGGCCGAAAGACCGCCCTAGCCAGGTCGGACACGTCGACGGCCTCCCGGGCGGCGGCGGCCAGGCCCGTGTGGGGGTCGCTGACCAGCGGGTGGGCCTTGGCGAGCGTCAGCAGGTCCTCGGGGGAGTCCGTGCTCAGGTCGGCGGGCGGGCCGCTGGGGTCCACGTAGTCCGCGTCCGCCGGGGCGAAGCGGTACAGGTGGCTGAGCACGGTCCGTGCGATCGCCCTCGGGTCCCTTGCCCTCTCCAACGCGGGCAGCAGCGCGCCAACGGCGATGTTGTCCGCATCCAACGCCCGGATCCCGCGGGCGGCCACGACCTTCCGGGCGTCGCCGACCCACTCGGCCAGGCTGAGCCGGCTCTCGGTCACCACCGCGTCCGGGGGGAAGTCCTCCCCGAAGATCGTGCGGGCGAAGTCGAGCATTGTCGCCGGGTCACCGTCGCCGCCCAACGTGGCCGACGTCGCCACCGGCGTCACCCGGCCGAGCGGGCGGGCGAGATCCGGCGCCGTGAGGCCGGCCGCGGCGAGCGCCGCGGGCGCGGCCGGCCAGTGTGCCTTCAGCGCCAGGCCGAGCCGGCGCAGCAGCATCGCGACGTCGGTGCCCTGGGCGCCGTTGTACGTGTGGAATTCGTCCAGCACCAGGTATTGCAGCGACAGGGCCGACGCCGACCACAGCTTCGCGTCCGCGGACCGCAGCAGGAGTTGGTCCAGCATCTTGTAGTTGGTCAGCAGAATGTCCGGCGGGCTGTCCCGAATCACCGACCGATCCGTGATCAGCCCGGCCGTGGAGACCGTCGTGCGCTGCGGGCCGGCCTGACCCGTGTACAGGGCCGCCGTGATCCCGGCCAGCGCCGGGCGGGTGGTCAGCAGGTCCGTCAGGCGTTTGGCCTGGTCGTTCGCGAGCGCGTTCATCGGGTAGAGCACGATTGCCTTCAGTCCCGCCCACCCGGCGCGTTTGGCGCGCCGCACGTGGTCGAGGATCGGGTAGAGGAACGACTCCGTCTTGCCCGAGCCCGTGCCCGTGGTCACCAACGTCGGCTCCGGGCGGCGCGGCGCGCCGTCGGGCCCGAGCGAGGACAGCCGGCGGAACGCGGCCGCCTGGTGTCCGTAGGGCGGGAAGCCCTCATACCATTCCAGCGCGTCCCGCCAGCCCGGGGCGGCCGGCCGGAACGGCAGGCGCAGCCGCACGTACGGGCCGCGGAAGAGGCCCGACGACGGCGAGCGCAGAAAGTCCTCCAACGACGCGCGGGTGCTCGCGTCGGCCAGCGCGAACGTGGTGCCGAGATACTCCAGCAGCGCGCCGCGCAGTTGCTCGGCCTGGGCGACCGGAAGCAGCTCGCTCACAGGAAGAACCTACAGGTCAGCGGTGACAAAGGGCATAGGCGGTGGATTCGGGTTGGTACGTGTCGGCGTCGGCGCCCCGCCCGCCGCGATCGGCCGGCCGCTGCTAACCTGTCGGAGGCCGTGCGAGCGTGAGGAGGTGGGAACCGTGAACGTTGCAGTGACGTGGGCGCTCCCCTCCGGGGCCGCGGCGGGACGGTAGATCGTCCGGGAGCGCCGTCCGCAGGCACTTCCGAGAGGCACGATCATGCGATTCACCTCCGAACAGCTTCTCGACGACGGCGTCCTCGAACGTGACTTCGCCGTCGGCGACGTCCCCGGCGTCCTGTGGACGCGCGGAGCGGAGCCCGCCCCGCTGATTCTGATCGGCCACCCGGGCGGCTTCCACAAGCGGTTGCCCAGGGTGGTGGCCCGGGCACGGTTCTACGCGGCGCGGTACGGCTTCGCCGTGGCCGCCATCGACGCCCCGGGTTGCGGCGACCGGCCGCGGTCCGACGCCGACCAGCAGATCCGCGCCGACCTGCGCCGGGCGATGCAGGCCGGGGAGCCGGTCGAGGAGATCTTCGACGCCATGATTCTCCCGATGGTCGACCAGGCCGCCCCCGAATGGCAGGCCACCCTCGACGCGCTCGGGTCGCTGCCCGAGATCGGCGACCGGGTCGGGTACGAGGGGCTGAACGTGACCGGCATCCGACTCGCGGCGATCGAGCCGCGGATCCGGGCCGTCGTCCTGTTCGGTATGACGTTCGTGCCGGAGCGCCTGCGCGCCGAGGCCGGCAGGCTTTCCGTGCCGCTGCTGTTCCTGATGCAGTGGGACGACGAGGGCAACGACCGGCAGGCCGCGCTCGACGTGTTCGACGCCATCGGCAGCCGGGAGAAGACCCTGCACGCGAACCTGGGCGGGCATACCGGCACGCCGTGGTTCGAACTCGACGACTCCGCGCGGTTCTTCACGCGGAACCTGAGGTAGGCACTCCAGGAGGCGAACGCTGGGTAGCGGACTTCACCTACGTGTCGACCTGGTCGGGGTGGGTCTACGTCGCATTCGTGATCGACGCCCACGCCCGGCGGTTCACCGGATGGCGCACCGAACCGGATGCTCCCGAGGCTGCGCATGCGCCCCGGCCTTGCCGAGGACCTGCGCCGCGACCGCGGCTGGGTCACCGTCAACGCCGTCGCCGACCTGCACCCGGATCGGAAGCGGAATCCGCGCCGGACCATAAAGTCGGTCGGGTCAGGGCGTTGCCAGGGTTCGGCGGATCTCCTGTGCCAGTGCCTGATCGCCTGCCGCGATGAAGCGCCGTCGTCGGCCCATGGCGGCCTCGATCCGGTCGAGGGTGTCGAATCCCAGGTCGAGCCCGAGCAGGTTGCCGTCGGGGTCGATGACCGTTCCTCCGGCGGCGGCGAGCACGTAGTGCCCAGGGGCAAGGTCCCACAGCGCGAATCCCTTGGCGATCTCCAGGCTCGCGTCGCTGAATCCTGCTGCGACGTGGCACAGGCTGACCGAGCCGAAGTCGACCCCGATCCTTCCTTTCCGGTTCCCGTCGGTGCCCGGCGCGCCGAGCGCGTCCAGAAATGCGTGCCGGGCGGCGAGCACGCGAAAGCGTTCGGTTGGGCGCATCGAGTAGTTGGTGACGAGGGACTCGGCCAGGGCCACACCCCGAGTGGGGCGCAGGGCGTGGCGGTCCCCGTCCGAGGTGATCAGATACGCCCGTTCACCTCCGGCTCGGTCGCGCTCGGCCACGTAGAACCGAGCATGGTGGTAGATGTCCCCGATGATCGCGGCCACCGGCCTGCGCAGCGACCGCGAGTAGACCATCAGGTGCGTGTAGCCGTGCAACGCCCGGACCGCGAGTTCACTGGTATCCAGCGGGTCCACCAGGACGACGAGTTCGGGATCGGGGTCGGGCCCGACGACGGCCGGGTCCGCCTCCTCGGATGCGTAGACGAACGACGGGAGGAAGTCCGTGACCAGTTCGCGGTAGCGTCGGTGCGCCCACATGTCGAACTCGGACAGAAAGTTGTCCTCGTGGCGGGAATTGCGCCGTTCGTGGCGGGCTCCGGTCACAGCCGCGGTGATCAGACGGGGCCTGATCTCGTCCATCACCGCCTCGACGGCCCTGATGAGGTGTCCGGTCAGGCCGGGATGCAGGTTCTCGGTGCTCATCCGGTTCTCCGTTCCCCGTGCGTCATCGCAGTTCCAGCGGTGGTTCGATCCCGGGCGAGCGCATCGTGGCGGCAATGAACACGGCGCGGAAGTCGGCCGCACGGATGATGCTCGCCGCGGTGAGGTCGTCGAGGCAGGCGATGCGCAGGTCCGGCGCGTTGGTCAGCGCGCCGAAGACGGCGAAGTACAGTTCCGCGCCCTGGTAGTGCGAGGCCCGGGTGCTCACCCACCATTACCCAATTGCCGGGCCAGGAACACGGCCGTGATGGTCCGGCCGTCGCCGTAGGGATGGTCGCCTTCGCCGATGACCTGGAAACCGAGGCGGGCGTAGAGACGCCGGGCGTCGACGTCCTTGGTCATGACGTCGAGAGCGACGGACTTGCGGAGTTCGTTGGCTTTCGCGATGGCTGCGTCCATGAGCGCCCTGCCGAGGCCGAGCCTGCGGCTGTTGGGATCGACGAACAGGCGCGCGATGATCGCGAGTGCGCCCGCCTCATCGCCGGTGCCGGCGCGCCAGGCCTTCGTCAGGTCGTCCCCGTCGCTGGGGTGGACCAGGGCGACGTGTCCGACCGGTACGCCATCCACGGTGGCGGTCCAGCAGCCGAAGGCATCGTGCATGGTGAGCCAGCCCTGCGGGTCGTCGATCCCCTCGACCGGGTAACCGTCGACGGCGTGGACTCGGACAAGTACCTTGGCGAGTGCCGGAAGGTCGGAATCAGCGCGCGGGCGGACAACGATTCGCGGGTTCACCGGTCCTCCACCGGCATGTCGTAGTCGAGACCCATGAAGTCGGCGCGCATCACAAACCGGGTGACCTCGAACGGGTTCTTGTCCGCGTCCATGCCCGTGTGCCAAAGGTCGATGACGGGCACGCCCTCGGGGATCGCGAGTCCCTTCGCCTCATCGGGGGTCGGCATTCTGGCCGAGATCTCCTCGCGAATGATCGCGAGTTCGCGCCCGAGATCGGCGAACCTGCCGTAGACGCTGCCGACTCCGAGAGAGTCGAAGTGTCCGAGCGGGCTGTCGACTACCAGGGACCAGGGGGCGAAGGTGAGGCCGAGCTGCATCGGCTCGTCGTCGGCGTAGTACCAGTTCTCCCGGCGGACGACCGGGGTTCCTTCGGCGATTCGAAGGCGCTTCGCCACGTCGGCATCGGCCGGCACCTGCTCGACGGATCGGCAGTCAACCCGCGGTGTGCGCCCTTGCGCCTCGACTTCGGCACGATAGGGTGCCTTGCCGGACTTCAGACGTAGCTCGCGGGTATACCGCTGCCGCCCGAACCGAATCAGCCTGGGCTTCGCTCGGACGAACACACCTCGGCCGTGCTCGGCGCGAACCAAGCCCTCTTGAGCCAGAAGCCGCACCGCCTCGCGCGCCGTGTTCCGAGCGACGCCGTGCTGCTCGGCAAGGGTCCGCTCTGATGGCAACTTGTCGCCGGGACCGAGGACGCCGGACGTGATCGCCTCGCGGAGACTCTGAGCGAGCACGCGACTGGGCGCGCAGGGTCCCTGCGTCGTGCCCCGTCCGGTCACAGCTGAAGTATATCGAACTGGCTTATGCCACGCTCTTGACTCCACCGACTCCAGCCTGTTGTATGGCTACTGGCTCAAGCCAGCCTGGTTCCGGGGTCGATTTCGTGGTGAAGTTCGCTTCCGTTCGGCCTGTGACCGGTGAGCCTTCCAGGTCACATCGACAACGGCGACGTTGAGCCCGGTCGGGGCTCGGGTGGGAGGAAGTAGATGATGCCGCCAGAACCGCAGGGACCCACCCCGTGGGCCTTACCGCTGCAACTCCGGTTTCCAGGGCGGTCCCGTCGCGGACCGGACCGATGAACCTCGCGGCTTCGCCTTCGTCTCCGTAGACCCGCATGTCGTTCCGGGAGGGTGCCTGGATGTTCGCATCGGGTAACCCCGCTGGCGGGCACTGGCAGTGAGCCTGGCGAGGGCAACGTTAGTTGTTCTGATCGGTAGAGCCGAGAGTTCCGTGCAGGGCGAACGACCTCGGTCCGGAGCCCGCGGCCCCGGCGGCCGGGCGCTACCGCCGGATCTCGGTGCAATGCCAGTGATCTGGGGCCGGCGTCACGTCCCGCCGGGCGCGAAGTGGCCCGGATTCGGGTTGAGGCCGTGGGCGACTTTGCGTTCGGCTAGTGCAGGCGGCGTTCGAATTCGGCGTAGGCGACGCGGAAGTCGTGTTCGCGGTCGAGGCGGACGAATGGGAGTTCGTAGGTGTACGCGATGCCGCTGCCGGGGTGGACGGCGGTGCGTTCCTCGGCCGTGGTGGCGTCGCCCCTGCGCTTCCAGACCTGCTGGACCGAGGTCGGGACGAGGCGGCCGTTGGCGTCGTAGCGGTCGCGGTTCCGGTCGTAGCCGTAGAGCACGGGGAATTGGGTGCGGTAAATGGTGCAGAGTTCGTCCGCGGTGATGCCGAGGGATATCGCGACCAGGACGTCGATTTCGAGCAATGCTTGGCGGCGGTCCTCCGCAGAGCGTAGGGGGACCTCGGGGCTCCAGTCTTCGTCGCTCGCTCCCAGCGACGGGCGGGAACTGCGCGGTCTGCCTCCCGCCCAGGAACCGTCGGCGAAAGTCTGGTCGAATGCCGACTGCCAGAGGGCGGCATAGGCGCGTGTCAGACAGTTGAGCCGCAGCGCCCGGAGAAGAATGGAGGGGCTGCAGCGCGAGTCGTCCACGAACGGCAGCCGCTCGAACTGGGGTCCGCCAACGTGGCCCTTGGGCGCCGCTCGGATCGCGAAGTCGAGCAGGATGCTGGCGGCGAAACCTGCGACGACTCCGAGCGCACGAGCATCGACCGACGACGAGCCGGCCGAGAGGACGGTGTGAACGTGCGCGGCGCCGGGCGGGATCAGGGCAGAGATAAATGTCCGTTCATTGGCATTTGCGACCATGTTGCGCCACGCCAGGCGGTAGAAGTCGCGGGCGGAGCGGCGGTCGGTCGAGTTGGTGGCAGTGGCGCCAGCCGCCGAAGCGTCGGGTCCGACCGACCAGTGGGTGTAGGAGGCGTCGTACCTGGTCCGCTCGCCTCGCGGCTTGTAGCTCGTCACCGGGATCGCGTCGGGCGCCAGTGCTTCCAGATCTACAGGCGACCAGTCGAGCTTGTGGAGCATCGTTTCGTTCGGGTACTTGAAGAACGGCAACCCGATGTGGAGGTTCGGGCCTTGAAGGATGACGTCGTGCCAGGAAGGCGATGCCCCCCACTCTGCGTCGAAATAGCCCTTCCTTCGATCGATGCTCTCGTCCCATCCGCGGGAGAACTGAAGCCCGAGCGAGCTGATCCGGGGTGCATGCGCGAGCTTGTCGAGGACGGCGGCGGTTGAACGGTTGACGACGTAGACCATTCGTGATTGGTCCAGCGGGGTGTCCTCTGACTCCAGCGCGGCATGCCATGTCTTGAGCGTGTCGATTTCGACTCGTTGAATTCGGCTGGCGTGCGGTCGACGATCCCAGTTTCCGGTGGGATCCTTCAAACCGGGTTCGTCCCCGGAACCGTCGTGCTTGAGCGATCCTTCAATCGTGTCGGGGTGATAGATGTGGTTTGCCTGGATGAACTCCGGCAGACGGGCTGCCCCGTACACGTGAATACCAAAAGATACCTGATCATGAACCTCAAAGAGGATGAGTTCGTTGACGAACTGCCAGTGCCGCCGGAGCCGGCGATACGTTGCCGCTCGGAGGAGTCCCGCCTTTTCGTCGGTGAAGTGGGTCTCGGGATGGACGAGGCCAACCATCCCCACCGCCGACGCGTGCTGCCAGGTCTGTTCCATGAAGCAGCGGTAGAAGTCGGGCTGCAGCCCCACGAGGTGCGGGTACTGCGCAGCCGAGCCGACGAAGGCAGCCACACCGGCCACGTCGGTGGATCCGCCGATGACAAGTTCGGCGATCCCCGGCAGTGTCAATGCGAACTCGCGGTGTTTCTTGTCCTCGGCGGCGGTGGACTTGGCCTTGAGTTGCCACCAGGGGTCGCCCTCGGCCAACAGGGCCTCGGTGTCGGAGCGCGGCCGCACCCACGGCGGGTTCCCGACCTGCAGGTCGAAGCCGCCGCGGTCGGCGAAGACGCGGGCGAAGTCGAGGTGCCAGTGGAAGAATCCCTGCCGGTCGGCGATGCGTTCGGCGACGCCGAGCCACGGGTGCCGCGCCACCACGGCAGCCGGGTCCTGGGCACCGGCGAAGCCGGCGTCGAGGTCCTCGGCGGCTTCGAGGCCGGCCCAGTCGACGGCGTCGGCGAGGGTCTGGTCGCCGCCGCGCCACCTCCGACCGCGACCGGTCACGGCAGCCTGATGGGAGGCGCCCAGCAGCTCCCGCAACGTCGCGATCCACTCGGCGAGGCTGGGCGGCGCGACGCCGCCGGTGAGGGCGTCGGTGAGCGGCCAGAACCACAGGGCGCACCAGGCGTCCATGACGCGGCGCAAGCGCCGGTAGGCGCTCCGCGCGTCGGCGAGGTAGGCCTCGACCTGCTCGCGGGAGACGGCGTCGTCGGCGGGAAGGTCGTCGGCGCCCCAGACGTCGATCCGCCGCCGAATGTGGGATTCGGCGATTCGCAACCGCTCGGTGGCGAAGGCCCACAGGGTCTCGACCCGGGCGGCGAGATCAGCCAGGGCATCGGCCTGCTGCTTCGAAGGCGCCACGAGCACGGCCCGGCGCCAGTCCCTGAGGGCCTTGAGCGCGTCGGGGGCGAGGTCCTTGACCTCCTTGGCGTCGGCGGCGGAGCCCCAGCCGGCGGCGGGAAGGAGGAAATGGTGAATGCCGCCGCCGCCGTCCACCCCGTCGTCCACGCCGTCGTCCACGCCGTCGTCCACCCCGTCGTCCACCCGAAGCGGCCGGTCCGCCGGAATAGCGGTGAGCCACGCCTTGCGGGCGAGCTGGTCCCGGCGGAACACGGCGCGCCGGGCGCCGATCAGCGAATTCCCCCGCCGCAGGTGCAGCCCGAACCACGGCGCCTGCAGTCCCTCGCCCATGGTGTCGAGCCAGAGCGAGATCTCGGCGAGTTCCACGGCGGTGGCGTTGAGGTCGACGCCGTAGACGTTGTGCAGTGCGAGGTAGGCCTTGGTCTTCTGCAACTCGTGCGGGTACTGGTCGGGGTCGATCCGTTCGCCCAGCTCGTCCTGGCGCCGGCGCAAATACTCCGCGGCGAGCTGCCGCACCGCCTCGATGGCGAAGGCCCCGGACCCGAGGGCGGGCTCGCAGACGGTGAGGTCGAGAATGTCCCGAGCGGGCGTCGTCGTGCGAACGCCGTCGACCTCCCGGTCGAGCAATTCCTCCAGGGCCTGCCCGACGGTGAACCGGGTCAGCACCTCCGGGGTGTAATACGACGCGGACTGTTGGCGCTCGCGCCCGGCCAGGCGGAAGACGAAGGCGCCGCGCTCGTGCAGCACGGGCATGAGTTCGCCGGTGTGCGGGTCCGCCGTCCGGACGAAGTCGGCCTTGGCGATGGCCTGCGACCGGGCAACCGGAACCACCCACGAGCCCTTCTCGCTGTTGCCGCCCTTGGCGACCTCGTGCAGGTCCTCCGCGGCGAAGAAGCCGGTGTAGGACATCAGGCCCTCGTAGACCGCGCCGAGTTGGTTGATGCCCAGTTCGGCGTAGGAGATGAAGCCGCGGTCCTTGCCCTTGGATTCCTTGCTGAGCAGCAGGTGCCGGAGCACGCCCTGCAGGGCCCTGTTGCCGAGGCCGACCTCGTCGATGAGCGCCGTCGCGCGGGGCAGGAAGAGGTCCGCCTTGAGCGGATTGAACCGCAGCCCCTCCACCGCGCCGACGCCGACGACGTCGCCCGCGTCGCCCGCGCCGGCCGCGCCGACGTCGCCCGCGCCGGCCGCGCCGGCCGCGCCG
>JAVBMU010000136.1:0-5596 GCA_031552185.1 Cellulomonadaceae bacterium
GCCGGCCCCGCGCCGGCAAGCCCCGCGCCGGCCGGCGCGGCGCCGGCCGGCCCCGCATCCGCGGCGTCGACACCGGCGCAGGCCACGACGGCGCGCAGCGCACCCGACCAGAGGTCGGCGAGTTCGTCGAGGTCAGCCGCCGCCCAGGCCGGCGCCGGCCAGGTCCACTCGGTGCGCAACTGCATCCCGTCCGCCGCGTCGACGCCGTAGACGTTGACATGCAGCGGCCTGGTCAGCAACGGGCCCAGGCCGGCGGTCGCATCAGTCGTCTCGGCGCCGTACTCGGCCATCGGCTCCCACATCGTGGCGCCGACCGCCGCCGGTTGCCGGCCGAGATAGTTGAACACCACCTCCGGCACGGGTGTCGCGGCGAGTTCGGCGGCGGCCCGCGGCTGGAGGCGGCGCAGGATGCCGAAGCCGAGGCCGTCGCCGGGCACCGCACGGGCCTGCCCGGCCAGCCGGGCCACGGCACCCCGCAGGTCGGGGCCGGCGGCCTCGACCTGCGGCCAACGAAGGTCCGGCCCGTCCAGGCGGACCGGATGCACCGAGGTCAGCCAACCGACGGTCCGGGTCAGATCGAGTCCGTCGGCGAGTTCGGGTCGCCGCCCGTGTCCCTCGACCTCGACGACGACCGCGGGGCGCCGGCCCCGCCGGCGTCGCCACTCGCCCTGCGCCAGGCCGAAGGCGGCGAGCAGAACGTCCTGCACGCCGGCGCCGAAAGCCCGTGGGACGCGGGTCAGCAAGGGTTCGGCGACGTCCCCCGGCAGCGTCGTCGTGAGCCGGCGCACGGGGGCCGCCGGGTCGTGCGGGCCGGCCGCAAGCAATTCCTGGTCCCGGACGACGGCCAGCCAACCGGGCAGTTCGGCCGCGCGGGCCGGCCGGTCGGCCTCGGCCGCCACGACGTCCGCCCAGCGGCGCAGCGACGTGCCGACCGGCGGGAGCGTGACGGGCGCGCCCGCAGCACCGGCCTCCCACGCGGCCCGCAGGTCCGCCAGCAGCACCCGCCAGGACACGCCGTCGACCACCAGGTGGTGGATCACCAGCAGCAGCCGGCCCGGCGCGGCGCCGGCGTCGAACCAGACCGCCTGCACGGTCGCCCCGGACCACGGGTCCAGGCGGGCGACCGCCGCGGCGGTCTCGGCGGTCAGGAGCCGCCGGAAGTCGGCGTCGGACAGGCCCGCCGCCGGCACCCGACGCAGGTGCGACCCCGCCGCGGCGGCGGGATCGCCGCCGGCCGGCGCAGCGGGGTCGGCGAGCGCCGACCCGTCGAGATCGTCGACGGGCGGCACGATCAGTTGCCAGGCGCCGTCGGGCGCCGCGACCAGCGCGGCGCGCAACGCCCCGTGGTGGTTCCGGACCGCCCGCAGGGCGGCGGCGAGCCCGGCCTCGTCGGCCTCGGCCGGGACGGGCACCACGATCCGGTGGCTGTAGGTCTCGATCGGCGCGCCGAGGGCGCGCAGCCGCTCGACCACCGGCAGCGCCGGGACGACGCCGACGCCGTCGTCGTGCGTCGCGGGCGGTCGCTCCCCCGCCTCGCCCGCCGCCGCGGCCAGGGCCGCCGGCGTCTGATGCACAAAGATGTCCCGGGTGTCCAGGGCGAGCCCGGCGGCCCGCGCCCGGGAGACCAGTTGGATCGCCTGGATGCTGTCGCCGCCGAGGTCGAAGAAGTCGTCCTCGGCGCCCACTTCGGCCAGCCCGAGCACCTCGGCGAAGGCCGCACACAGCGCCGCCTCGGCGGGCGTCGCCGGCCCGCGCGAGGCGGGGCGTGCGGAGGGTTCGGGCGCCGGCAGCCGGTCGCGGTCGACCTTGCCGTTCGAGGTCAGCGGCAATTCGTCCAGGACCACCACGGCGGACGGAACCATGTGGTCCGGCAGGGCGCGGCCGGCCGCCGCCCGCAGGCGAGCCGGTTCCGGTGGCGCGGCGCCCGGCCGCCCGGTGACGTAGGCGACGAGCCGGCGGCCGCCCGGGGCGTCCTCGCGGGCGTGCACGACGGCGCGTTCCACCCCCGCCTCGGCCGCCAGCACGGCCTCGATCTCCTGGGGCTCGATCCGAAACCCGCGGATCTTGAGCTGGTGATCGACCCGACCGAGGAAGCGCAGCGTCCCGTCGTGGCGCCAACAGGCGCGGTCACCGGTGCGGTACATCCGCGAGCCGTCCGCCGCGAACGGATCGGGGCGAAAGCGCTCTGCGGTGAGGTCCGGTCGGCCGCGGTAACCCCGGGCCACCTGCGCGCCGCCGACGTACAGTTCCCCGGCGACGCCGGCCGGCACGGGTTCGCCGCGGGCGTCCAGGACGTACAGGTTCGTGTTGGGGACGGGCCGGCCCAGCGGCACGAAGCCGCCGTCGAGCGCGGCGGGGCCGAGCGCGGCCGTCGCGACGCCGATCGTCGTCTCCGTCGGTCCGTAGTGGTTGAACAGCCGCCGGCCCTCGGCGGCCCGGCACAGGTCGGCGACCTGCCGGACCGACGCCGCCTCGCCGCCGAGCACGAGCGTGCGGGCCGGCCAGAGCGCGGCGGGGCCGACCTCGGCCGTCAGGGCCGCCAGGTGGGAGGGGACGACCTTCACGTAGTCGATCCGCTCCCGCGCGAGGTACTCGGCCACGGCGGACGGATCGATCGCGGTGTGCCGGTCGACGATGTGCAGCACGCCGCCGGTGGTCAGGGCCGTGTGCACCACGGTGTTCGCAAAGTCGGTGACGGCCCCCTGGAGCAGGGCGTAGCGCCGGCCGGGGCCGCCGAGGCCGACCCGCTCCGGGACCCCGGCGAGGTAGTTCAGCAGGGCGGCGTGCGTGATCTCCACACCTTTGGGCCGGCCCGTCGAGCCCGAGGTGTAGATGACGTAGGCGAGTCCGTCCGCGTCGCCCGGCCCGGACCCTGCAGCCGGCAACGCCGTCACCGCGAGTTCGCCCGTCGGGTCGTCCGGGGCGCCGACGACGGCGCAGGCACTGCTGTCCTCGAGCACCCAGGCGACCCGGTCCGCGGGCCAGTCGATGTCGATCGGCAGGTAGCCGGCGCCGGCCTTCCACGCCGCCAGGACGCCGACGATCAGATCGGCGCCGGTCGGCAGATGCAGGCCGACCAGCCCGCCGCCCGCGCCCGCGCGCCGCAGCCGGGCGGCCAATTCGTCCGCCCGGCGGTCGAGATCGGCGTAGCTCAGGCGCCAGCCGGCCGCGACGAGGGCCGGGTCGTCCGGCCGAACGGCGACCCGCTCCTCGAACAACTCGTGGACCCCGCCGACCGCGGCCGGGATCACCCGCGGGCCCCGGCCCCAGGCCAGCACCTCGCGCCGGCCCGCAGCGCTCAGGAGCGGGACGTCGTCGACGCGCTGCTCGGGATCCGCGGTCAGAACACTGGCGAGCCTTTGCAGGCAGCCGGCGACGTCGCGGGCCCAGGCCTCGTCGAACAGGTCCGTGCTGTACCCGAGGCGCCCCCGCAGCGCGCCGGCGTCCTCCATCAGGTCGAGTTGGAGGTCGAACTTCGCCGCCACGGTCTCGTCCGGAATCATCTCGACCCGCAGCCCGGGGGTCTCCCAACGGGGCAGCGGCGCGTTCTGATAGGAGAACAGCACCTGGAAGATCGGGTTTCGGCCCAGGCTCCGATCGGGGCGCAACTCGCTGACGATCCGCTCGAACGGCACGCCCTGCCGGTCGAAGGCGGCCAGACACCCGCGCGCCGTCCGGTCGACGACCTCGCGGAAGGTCGGGTTACCGCTCAGGTCGGTGCGCAGCGCGAGCGTGTTGACGAAGTAGCCGATCAGCGGCTCCAGCTCGGCCATCGGCCGGCCCGCGGTCGGGGTGCCCACGACGACGTCGGGCCGACCGCCCAGCCGGGCGAGCAGAACATTGAACACGGCGGTCAGGACCATGAACGGGGTCGCGCCCCGGTCGTGGGCGAGCCGGCGGACCCGCTCGGCGACCGCGACCGGGATGTCCACCCGGATCGCGGCGCCGCGGTGCGACTTCTCCGCGGGCCGCGGCCGGGCCGACACGAGGCCCGCGTCGGGCGGCGCGTCGCGCAGCCGCTCGACCCAGTGGTCGAGTTCGGCCTGGCGGCCGGCCTCGACCTCGGCGCCGGCCTGCCACTCGGCGAAGTCCGGGTACTGGATGTCGAGGGGCGCGGTCACGGGTGCGCGGCCCGCCGCCGCGTCGACATACCCCGCCATCACCTCCCGCATCAGAACGCCCATGGACCACAGGTCGGAGACGATGTGGTGCATCGTGAACAGGACGACCGTGTCCGTCGGGGCCACCCGCAGCAGCTCGACCCGCAGCAGCGGCCCCCGGGCGAGGTCGAAGGGACGCAGCGCCAGCTCGCGCTGCCGACGCCGAATCTCGGCGGCTACGGCGTCGGCAGCCGCCCCGGTCAGGTCGTGGTTGGTCAGGTCGTGGCTGGTCAGGTCGTGGCTGGTCAGCTCGGGCGGCAGGTCCGCGCGGACAATCTGCCGCGGCCCGTCGCCGAGATCCCGGAAGACGGTCCGCAACGACTCGTGCCGACGGACCACCGCCCGGCAGGCCACCGCGAAGGCCTCGGCGTCGAACGCACCGCGCATGCGCAGGCCACCGGGGATCACATAGGGATTCGGCCCCCGCATGATCTGATCCAGCAGCCAGAGCTGGGTCTGCTGGGCCGTCAGCGGGACCGGCCGAGTGGGGTCCGGCCGCGGCGAAATGACCCGCACCGGGGCGCGGTCCAACCCCTCGCTGCGCAGCAGCGAGTCGAGGAGCGCCAACCGCTGCTGGGAGAAGCTCAGGCGGGGCGCACTCACGAGGTCGGCACCCCGCCCGGGCTGACCAGCGCCGCCTCGATGTCGGCGTCGTCCAGGTCGTTGATCTGCAGCAGGAGTTCCGCCGTCCGCCGGACGACATCGGCGCGCCCGCTGACTTCGGTGAGCGCCGCCGCGAGCCCCGCGACGGTCGGCTCCCAGAAGATTCGGTGCAGTGGGATATCCACCCCGAACGTCTCCCGGATGCGGACCAGCACCCGAGTGCTGAGCAGCGAATGCCCGCCGAGCGCGAAGAAGTCGTCGTGCACGCCCACCTGGTCGAGGTCGAGGACCTCGGCCCAGATCGCCGCCACGACCGCCTCCACCGGCGTGCGCGGGGCGACGTACGCCGTTTCGCGGGCGCGCAGACCACCCGGAGCGGGCAGTGCGTTGCGGTCGATCTTCTTGTTCGGGGTGAGCGGGAACTCATCGAGCACGACGAACGCGGTGGGGACCATGTAGTCCGGCAGACGCTCCTTGAGCGCCGCCCGGATCTGCGGCACGCGTCCCCGGAGCCGACGCCGCTCCGCGCCGTTGACGTACCGGTCCGCCGCGACCGCCCGGGCCGCCAAGGTCGCGGCGCCGGCCACGGCGGGCGGGGCACCCGGCGCGGGGGGAAGCGGGACCACCGGGCGGGCGTCCGCGTCGAGCCGGCGCGCCACCAGGTCGAAGGCGCCGTCGGCACCGCTCGCGGACCAGTCGAGGTCGATCGCGTACCCGAGTTCGGCGCCCAGCAGCCACAATCGCTCCGGGTCGACCGCGGCCGCCGCGTCGGCGCCGGCCGCGGCCAGGACCTCCGCGGCCGTGCGGCCGGCCGCCGGCTGGGCGAGCAGCGC
>JAVBMU010000023.1:0-22666 GCA_031552185.1 Cellulomonadaceae bacterium
CCGCTCGCCGTGGCGCGGGCGCTCGCCCCCCGCCCCCCCCCAGCCAGGGCGGACGCGGCGACGGCGGCGGGCGTGTTGTGGGCGATCTGGGCCGCGGCCGGTCTGGCCGAGCCGTGGCGCGAAGCCGCCCTGGGCGGCGGCCCGGCGGGCGCCCGGGCAGACCGGGACCTTGACGCCGTGCTGGCTCTCTTCCGTGCGGCGGCGACCTTCGACGAGCGGATGCCCGGCGCGGCGCCCGGGGCGTTTGTGGCCTCGGTGCAGGCCCAGGATGTGCGGGCGGACACCCTGGCCGCACGGGCTGCCGGGCCGAGGGGGGTGGCGGTCCTGACCCCGGCGGGGGCGGCCGGCCGGGAGTGGGACGTGGTGGCGGTGGTCGGCGTGCAGGATGGCGTGTGGCCGGACCTGCGCCTGCGGGATTGCCTGCTCGGCTCGCAGGCGCTCGCGGAACTGCTCGCCGGCCGGTCGGCGGACGCCCACGGCGGCGGCCCCGAGGCCAGGCGGGCCGTCCTTGCGGACGAGTTGCGGTCCTTCGCCGTCGCGACCTCGCGCGCCCGGCGGCGCCTCCTGGTGACGGCCGTCGACGACGCCGATGATGCCCCGTCGCCGCTGTGTGACCTCGTGGATCCCGACCGGGGCGGCCCTCGGCCGACGGCGGCAGCCGGCGACCCCGACATCGACCGCGCAGGCGGCCAAAGCGAAGCGGGCGTAGCGGCGCCAGTACCGGAGCGGCGACCGCACGTCGTCGTCGGGACGCCCTTGGACCTGCGCGGCGTCGTCGGCGCGGCGCGGCGAGTCCTGGTGGCGGCGAATGCGGAACCGGCCGACCCCGCGCGGCCGGCCGACCCCACGCCCCACCCCGCGGCGCGGCTCCTGGCCGCGCTGGCCGCGGCGGGCGTGCCGGAAGCGAACCCCGATTCGTGGTACGGGGCCACGCCGATCTCCTCGTCGGCGCCGTTGCGCGGCCCGCAGGAGATGGTGCCGGTCTCGCCGTCGAAGGTCGAGGCGGTGTCGGAATGCTCGCTGCGGTGGGTGCTCGAGGCGGCCGGCGGCACCGCCGCGGAAGGTGCGGCGCAGACCCTCGGCAACTTGGTGCACGCGATCGCCCAGACCCATCCGAGCGGAACGCGCGCGCAACTGCGCGCGGAACTTGATCGCCGGCTGCCCGAACTCGGGCTGCGCCCGGGGTGGACCCGGACTGCGACCGAGCGCCGCGCGGCGGCGATGGTCGACCGCCTCGCCGACTACCTCGGCGCGAGTCGGCCCGTGGCGGTGGAGCGGGAATTCCGCCTCGACGTCGGCCGGGCGCGGCTGCGGGGGACGATCGACCGGGTCGAGGCCGCAGGCGAGGGCGCCGGCGAGGCCGCGGTCCGGGTGGCCGATCTGAAGACCGGGCGCACCCCGGTCACGGCCGTTCGGGCCAAGACCAACGCCCAACTGGGCGCCTATCAACTCGCCGTCGCCGAGGGCGCGCTCGGCCTGGCCGACGGCGCTCGCAGCGCGGGCGCGCGGCTGGTGTACGTGGGCGGCGGCGCGAAGGCGGCCGTGCGCGAACAGGAGGCGATCAGCGGCCCTGCCGACTGGCCGCGGGCGGTGGTCGAGGCTGCGGCCGAGGCGATGGCGGGCGCGGACTTCATCGCGCGCCCCGGTCCGTTCTGCACCGCCTGCCCGGTGAGCCGGTCCTGCCCCGCCCACCGCGACGGACGGCAGGTGGTCCAGTGACCGCCCGGGCACCGGTGTCCGCCGCCGAGATCGCGCGTCTCCTCGGCCGGCCGGAGCCGACCGCGGAGCAGACCCGCGTGATCGAGGGGCCGCTCGAGCCGACCCTCGTCGTCGCCGGCGCGGGCTCCGGCAAGACTGAGACGATGGCCGCCCGAGTGGTGTGGCTGATCGCGAATGGGCTGGTCCGGCCGGAGGCCGTGCTCGGGCTGACGTTCACCCGCAAGGCCGCCGCCGAACTCGCCGACCGCGTGCATCGACGCCTGGCCCAGCTCGCCCGCGCGCGCGGCGAGGCCGCCGTGCTCGCGCTGGACCGACCGGTGGTGTCGACCTACAACTCCTACGCGGCCGCGCTCGTCGCCGAGCACGCCCTGCGCATCGGTGTCGAACCGGACGCCCGGGTGCTGACCGCCGCCGCGGCGTGGCAAACCGCCGCGGAGGTGGTCGAAAGCTGGGCGGGCGATCTGGAGACCGACGCCGCGATCAGCACCCTGGTCGGCGCCGTCCTCGACCTCGACGGGCAACTCGGCGAGCACCTGCTCGAGCCGGACCGGGCCGCCGACGGCATCGACGCGCTGCTGGCCGCCGTCGACGCCCTGCCGTACGGGCCGGGGCGCAAGGGCCACTACGCCGATGTCCGCGCGCTGTGCACGTCGTTGCGCACCCGGCGGCTCCTGCTCGAGGTCGTGCTCGAGTACCGGCGCCGCAAACGCGCCGGTGACCTGCTGGGCTTCGCGGACCAAGTCGCGCTCGCCGCGCGCCTGGCCCGCGAGGTGCCGACGGTCGGGCGGGGCGAGCGGGCCCGGTTCGACGTCGTTCTGCTGGACGAATACCAGGACACCTCCCATGCGCAGGCCGAACTCCTGGTCGGGCTGTTCGGTGGCGGGCACCCGGTGACGGCGGTCGGTGACCCCCATCAGTCGATCTACGGCTGGCGCGGGGCGAGCGCCGGCGGGCTGTCCAGGTTCCCGCAACGGTTCGCGCGGTCGCCCGCGGCGGGCGGCGGCCCGGCCGCCGTGCGGTATCTGAGCACCTCCTGGCGCAACGATCACGCCATTCTGCGGGCGGCCAACCTGGTCGCCGAGCCATTGCGTCGAGGCGCCGGGGTCCCCGTCCCCGAACTGGGCGCCCGGCCCGGGGCGGGGCCGGGCGCCGTCGGCGTCGCCTTCCCGGCGACGGTCGAGGAGGAGGCGGGCGCCGTCGCCGGCTTCGTTGCGGCCCGATGGCGCCCGGCGAGTTCCCCCGAGGGGCCGACTACGGCGGCGGTGCTGTGCCGGACCCGGGCGCAGTTCGCGCAGCTGGAGGTTGCGCTGCGGAGTCGGGGGTTGCCGGTCGAAGTGGTCGGGCTGGGCGGACTCCTCGCGACCGCCGAGGTGACGGACGTCGTCGCGCTGCTCCAGGCCGTGCACGACCCGTCCCGCGGTGATTCGCTGATGCGGCTGC
This sequence comes from Cellulomonadaceae bacterium, assembly GCA_031552185.1. Classification (GTDB taxonomy): domain Bacteria; phylum Actinomycetota; class Actinomycetes; order Actinomycetales; family Cellulomonadaceae; genus JAVBMU01. The sequence goes on from JAVBMU010000023.1 coordinate 3,160, forward strand.
TGACCGGGCCGCGGCTGAACCTGGGCGCGGCCGACCTGCACGCCTTGGCGAGTTGGGCGAGCGATCTCGCCCGGATCGACGGCCTGCCCGCGCCCGGCCGCCGGCGGCCGCCGGCGGCCGGGGGCGACGGGGGCGGGGAGGCCGTCGACCCGAACGCCGTCGACCCGAACGCCGTCGGCCCGAACGCCGTCGGGCCCGGCACCGCCGTCGTCCGGGCGGGCGACGTCGTGGATCATCGCTCGATCGTCGACGCGCTCGACGAGCTTCCGCCGCCCGGCCACGCCGCCGCCGACGGCCGGGTGCTCAGCGCGGCGGCGCGCGGCCGGCTGGCCGCGCTCGCGCGCGGGCTGCGCAGGCTGCGTTCGCTGACCTACCTGTCCCTGCCCGAGCTGGTCGCGGAGGCCGAGTGCGTGCTCGGCCTCGATATCGAGGTCGCCGTCGCGACCGCGCCGACGGGTGCCGGCGGGCCGAGCGGCGGCGGGCCGGCCGCCGTCGCGCGTGCCCGCGCCGCCTTGGACGCCTTCCGGGACGTCGCGGCACAATTCGTGCGCGACGCCGACGTGCCGACCCTCGGGGCCTTTCTCGCCTGGCTGAATGCCGCGACCGTGCGGGACCGCGGCCTCGACGCCGCGCTGCACGAGCCGGACCCCGACGCCGTCCAGGTCATCACCGTGCACGCGGCCAAGGGTCTGGAGTGGGACGTCGTCGCAGTGCCGGGGCTCGTGGACGGGCTCTTCCCGACCGTCGAATCGAAGGCCGACGGTCCCGTCGACTCGGGCTGGCTCACCAGCTTGTCCGAACTGCCGTTCCCGCTGCGCGGGGACGCGGCGGAGCTTCCCGTTCTCGACCTCCCGGGGGCGGTCGACGGCGTGGATCTGGAGCAGCGTCGGCGCGCGTTTCGCCTGGCCAATGGCGCGCACCAGGTCGCCGAGGAACGCCGGCTGGCATACGTCGCCTGGACCCGAGCGCGCCGCGAACTGCTGCTGACCGGGTGCTGGTGGCGCGACGGCGTCCGCCCTCGTCGGCCCTCGCCCTTCCTGGCCGAATTGGTCGACGCCGGGCTCGCCGACATCGTCACCTGGCAGCCCGAGCCGGGCGACGAGAATCCCCGCCCGGTCGAACCCGAGGGCGAGCCGTGGCCGGTGCTCCCGGATACCCCCTTGCGGGCGGCGATCCGGCGATCAGCCGCGGCGGTCCGGGCCGAACAGGACCGGCTTGCGCCGGCGGCCGGCGTCGGCCGAGCGGCGGGGGGCGAGCCGCCGGCCACGGCTGCCGCGGACTCGCTTGCGCCGGCGGGGGGCGCGGTGCTCGGGTTGTTGCCGCCGGCGGGGGAGGTGGTCGTTGACGACGGGACCGACCTCGGCCTGGTCGCCGCACTCGTTCTCGCCGAGCGGGCGCGCCTGGCCGAGCCGGTGCGCGATGTCGCCGTTCCGCCGCACCTTGCGGCGTCCGGTCTCGTTCGGCTGGCGGCCGACCGCGCCGCCTTCGCGCTTGACCTGCGCCGGCCGGTGCCGACGCGCCCGACCGTGCACGCCGCCCGGGGAACCCGATTCCATTTGTGGGTGCAGCGCTACTTTGCCGCGTCGTCGCTGCTCGACCCATGGGATCTGCCCGGAGCGGATGACGACACGGTCGAGGTTGACCTCGACCGGCTGCGGGAGACCTTCCTCGCCTCGCCGTGGGCGCAACTCACCCCGATCGCCGTGGAGGTGGACATCGAGACACCCGTCGCCGGTGCGATGCTGCGGTCGCGGATCGACGCCGTCTTCCCGGCAACCGGCGCCGGGCGCGGCGGCGCCGAAGCCGTCGTCGTCGTCGACTGGAAGACCGGCCACGAACCGACCGATGCCGCCGCGCGCCGCGCCCGCGAGGTCCAACTCGCCGTCTATCGCCTGGCGTGGTCCCGGTGGTCGGGGCTCACGCTGGACCAGGTCCATGCGGCGTTCTACTACGTGAGTTCCGACCGAACCGTGTGGCCCGAGCGGCTGCTCGACGAGGCCGAGATCGAGGCACTCCTTCACGGTTGACGAGCGTCCGTGCGAAGTGACCTCGCGCGACGACGCCCCCGCTCCGTTGGGCGGGGGCGTCGTCGTCATGTCAGGACCACCGGAACTACACGAGCACCCCGTCGTGTACTTCGATCCGCTGACCGGTCATCCGTTCCCAGCCGGCCGTGCCGCATGGGATGGCGTGCAGCGCCGTGCGGACCGCAGCCAGGAAGTCGTCGGTCAACGGCTCGTCTTCCTCGCTGAAGAGTGTGAACACGATGCGGCGTTCCGTCACGGTCGCGGTGATGTCAATGTCGTCCCGATCGATCTTTCCGAGTTCCTCGGCGACCTGGGCGACGAACGCCTCGAAGGCCCCGTCAGTCGCCGGGGTCCCGCCGGAGAAGGTGTAGGTCGTGTGCAGGCTCAGGTTCATTGCTCCTCCTCTCCCCAGCATGTCTCACGTCGCATCGCTCCCAGGAGATTCTTCAGGTAGTGAGGGCTTCGGGGGGTGCAGGCGATCGACTTCATATGCTTGAGCCCGCACGGACACTTGGCCAAGTAGTGCTTGCTCCCCATCTCCACTCTCCACCCCTGGCTCTCCAGGTTGCGCAGGAGCTTCTCGATCTCCTTATACGAGTGTTTTGGTCTCTTCACCACACCCAGCATCCTCATCAGAGTCGCATGATGCCAATTTCCATGCAGTGATCCGGATCACAGGATCGTGGCGAACCGGCTGGTTCCGCGTCTTGAGCGGGCGAAGTCGCGGGATTCGAGGGCAGACTCGGGCCAAGGCTGAACGGCTCGTCCATCTGGCGTAAGCGACTCCCGGCGCAAGCCGTTTTCTTACGACTGTTCGCCCGGGTCCGATTGGCTGCCGGCGGGGACCGTGTCCGCTGCCGGCGTGCCGTCGACGACGTCGTCGGGCGCCGCCGTTGTAGCGGACCACCGCAGGCCGGATCCTCCGGTGCCGGCCCCCGATCCCGTCGTGGCCCCCGATCCCGTCGTGGCAACCGAGCCCGCGCCGCCCCCGGCGGGACCGCTCGCCGCCCCGCCCGGCGCCGGCGCCGGCGAGGCCGCCGGATGCGGCTCGGCTCGGACCGCATCGGCGAGATCGTGCAGCATCTCGACGGCGTCGGCGACGACGTCGCGGGCACCCGTGTGCACGCCGTGCAGCAGCCATCGCGCCAGAGCCAACTCGCCGACCAGCACCGCGCGCTCGATCAGCCGCGGATCGCGCAATTCTGCGCGCCGCATCTGGTACGCCTCGAGGATCGACTCCGCGGCGTCGGGCGGCGCCGCAGCAACCAGCCAGGCCAGGTCGTCCGCCGGATCGGCGACCCGCGCTTGATCCCAATCGGTCACCGCGACCACGCGGCCGCCGTCGACCAGCAGCCGGTCGGAAGCGAGGTCACCGTGCAACACCACCGGCTGGAACCGCCACAGCGACACATCCTCGAGGGCGTGTTCCCACCGGCGCAGCAACTCCACCGGCACGTGCCCGGTGCGCGCCGCCTCGTCCACCTCGGCCAGTCGGCGCTCCCGGTAATCGGCCGCCGAGTATGCGGGCAGCCCGGCGTTCTCCACTACCGAATGGGGCAGTTCGTGCACGCTCGCGAGCGCCCGCCCCACCTCGGCCGCCAGGCCCGGGCCGCGCCGCAAGGAGCCGATGTCGAGCGGATTCCCGGCCAACGCCGGGTGCACGACGGCGTGCCCGCCCTCCGGCAACGCCGCAAACCCAGCGATCCGTGGCACCGCGAAGGGCAGTGCGCCCGCCGCCGCCGCCTGAGCCAATGCAGCCAGCAGCGCCGACTCGCCCTCCAGCGCCGCCCCCGCCACCACGGTCCGCGGGGCGCGGACGGTCCACGCCCGGCCGTCCGCATCGGTGACGAGTGCGACGTCGTACTCGTCCGAGCCGGCGACGGCGCGCGAGCCGGTCACGTCCAGCCCGGGGACGGCGGCCGTCGCCAGGGCGGCCAGGGTCAGCGGGGATCTCGCCACGGGCTCACGGTAAGCACAAATGCGCAGTCGTGCGACGCATCCGCCGGTGCGTGTCGCGCCGCGGTCGGGGTGCGGCCGCGCCGAGCGACCGGCCCCGTCGAGCGGCCGGCTGCGTCATCGCGGGTGCGGTCGGTCCCGCCGAGCGGCCGGCCGGGGCGCGCGCACGGCCCGCCGGTCTACGGTCTGGGGGTGAGCGAACCGACCCCCCAGACCTTCCCGTTCCGGCTGCCGTTCGCCGGCCCGGTCCTCGACCAGGCCGCCGACCAGCGCGCCGACCAGGACCTGATTCCCCGCCTGCGCGGCGAGGCGTCCACGCGGGTCATGCTCGTGCACCGCGACGGCCCGGCACTCACCGGCGAGGCGCTGACCTTCGTGGACGCCGCCGCGCTCGCCTCGATCGGCGACCCGGACCCCGACGACCCGGCCGCGCCGTTGTGGCTTTTCCTCGGGTTCGACGGCGGGGCCGCCGGTCCCGCCCGGGGTTACCTGGCGCTCGTCCTGCCCGACGACGGGCCGGCTCCGGGCGGACCGCCCGCCGCCGGCAACCCCGGTCGGAGGTCCGTCGGCCACGGCAAGGAGCCCATGCCCGGCATCCCGGGCGCGGTCTGGGCTCCGATGCGGGAGGCGCTCGCCGCGCTCCCGGCCTGGGAGGCGGGGCTGGCGATGCGCGCCGTCGCGCTCGCCAACTGGCACCGGGCGCGGTGGTGCCCCTGGTGCGGCGGCCCGACCGTGGTGACCGAATCCGGCTGGGTCCGGCGGTGTCCGGCCGAGGGTCGCGAACTCTTCCCGCGCACTGACCCGGCGGTGATCATGGCCGTCGTCGACCGGCCGGCCGGCGTCGACCGGCCGGCGCGCGAAGAACGCATCCTGCTCGGCCGGCCGGCGGTGTGGCCCGAGGCGCGGTATTCGACGCTCGCGGGCTTCGTCGAGCCGGGGGAGTCGGCCGAGCAGGCCGTTCGGCGCGAGGTTCTGGAGGAGGTAGCGGTCGACGTCGACGACGTCGCCTACCTGGGTAGCCAACCGTGGCCGTTCCCGGCCTCGCTGATGCTCGCGTTCGAGGCGCGGGCGCGGACGACGGAGGTTCGGGTCGACGGCGTCGAGGTAGTCGACGCGCGGTGGTTCACGCGGCCCGGGCTCACGTCGGCGGTCGCGGCCGGCGAGATCAGCCTGCCGCCGCGCGCATCGATCGCCCGGGCGCTGATCGAGCACTGGCTCGGGGCAGCATTGCCGGGCCTCTGAGGCCGGGCCGGCGGGCGTGGCCGGTCTGCCCCCGGGTCAGTTCTGCCCCCGGGTCAGTTCTGGTCGGCTGAACCGAGCCGCCGCCTGACCTCCACGAGGGAGGGGTTGGTGGCCGCGGAACCGTCGGGGAAGACGACGGTCGGCACCGTCCGGTTGCCGCCGTTGACCTGTTCGACAAAGGCGGCGCTCGCCGGGTCAGCCTCGACATTGACCTCCGTGTACCCGATGCCGGTCGCAGTCAGTTGCGTCTTCAGCGTTCGGCAGTACCCGCACCAGGTAGTCGTGTACATCACGACGGTGCCGGGCGCGGGCGTGCTCAGGGCAGTGGTCATCGCGTTCCTCCAGAGGGCGGGCCGATCGTCGTTGGCGAAACAGGGCGTCCGGTCGCATTGTTCCCTCATCCGGCTAATGTGATCTAGGCCACATCATAGAGCGGCGCCGGCGCGCACCTCCTTGTGCGCGCGGACAGCGCTGTGGATCTCGGGCCCACAGTGCCGGCCGCGTGGGTGCGGGCTGCGAGAATCGCAGGCGATGACTACCACACCCGCCACCGGCCCCCGGCCCACCAGCGGCCCCGGGTCCGCCACCGGCCCCGGGCCCGCCGTCGAACCCCGGTCGGCCGATTCGATCCTTGACGCGCTCGACCCCGAGCAGCGCCAGGTCGCACTTACGCTTACGGGGCCCGTCTGCATCCTCGCGGGCGCGGGCACCGGCAAGACGCGTGCCATCACCCACCGGATCGCCTATGGGGTCCGGACCGGCGCCTACGCGCCGACGAGCGTGCTTGCCGTCACATTCACCGCCCGCGCGGCCGGGGAGATGCGCACGCGCCTCCGCGATCTGGGCGTGAGCGGGGTGCAGGCGCGCACGTTCCATGCGGCCGCGCTGCGGCAACTGTCGTACTTCTGGCCCCGGGTGGTCGGCGGCGCGCCGCCGTCGATCCTCGAGTACAAGGCGTCGGCGATCGCGGAGGCGGCGCGGCGGGTCGGGCTCGCCGTGGACCGGATCGCGGTGCGGGATCTGTCCTCCGAGGTGGAGTGGGCGAAGGTCTCGCTCGTCCCGGCCGACGATTACCCCCGCGCGTGTGCCGCGATCGATCGCCCACCGCCGGCCGGATTCGACCTCCAAGGCGTGGCGCGGCTCATCGCCGCCTACGAGGACGTCAAGACCGAGCGGTCCCTGATCGACTTCGAGGACGTCCTGCTGATGTTGGGTGACATGCTGGCCTCTCAGCCGGCCGTCGCGGACGAGGTGCGGCGGCAGTACCGCAGGTTCGTCGTCGACGAATATCAGGATGTCTCGCCATTGCAGCAATTCCTCCTCGACCAATGGCTCGGCGGCCGCTCGGAACTGTGCGTCGTCGGCGATCCGGCGCAGACGATCTACTCCTTCACCGGCGCGACCCCGCACCACCTGCTTACCTTCGCCCGGCGTTACCCGAACGCGCCGGTGATCCGGCTGGTCCGGGACTACCGGTCCACCCCGCAGGTGGTCGGGCTGGCCAACCGATTGCTCGCCCGGCCGGGCCGCGCCGCCGGCGGCGGCACGGGCCTGGAATTGATCGCGCAGCGGCCGGCCGGTCCGCCGGTGGCCTTCACGGCCTACGACGACGACGAGGCCGAGGCGCACGGCGTCGCCGACCGGGTCGGCCGGCTCGTCGCCGCGGGCGTTCGGCCGAGCGAGATCGCGGTGCTCTACCGGACCAACGCCCAGTCGGAGGCCTTCGAGGCGGCGCTCGCCGACGCCGGGATCGGCTATCTCGTCCGGGGCGGCGCCCGGTTCTTCGACCGCAAGGAGGTGCGCGACGCCGTCGTCCTGCTCCGCGGCGCGGCGCGCTCGGCCGACCCGGACGTTCCGTTGGGCGAGGCCGTCCGCGATGTGCTCGCCACCGTCGGCTGGACCGCCGCACCGCCCGCCGCGCGCGGTGCCGCGCGGGAACGGTGGGATGCGATGCAGGCCCTGGCCGCCTTGGCGGACGACCTCGCGGCCGGCGCGCCGGCCGACGCCCCGCCGACGCTCGCGACCTTCGTCGCCGAACTCGACGAACGCGCCGCCGCCCAGCATGCGCCCACGGTTGAGGGAGTCACCTTGGCGACGTTGCACGCCGCGAAGGGCCTGGAATGGGACGCAGTCTTCCTCGTCGGGGTGTCCGAGGGCCTGATGCCCATTTCGTTGGCCGAGACCGACGACGCGGTGGCCGAGGAACGGCGCCTGCTCTACGTCGGGATCACCCGCGCCCGCGAGCACCTGCAGCTTTCCTTCGCGCGGGCGCGCAACCCCGGTAGCCGCGCCACCCGGCGGCGGACCCGGTTCCTGGACAAGCTGTGGCCCGACGACGAGCCCGCGCGGTCGCGCCGCGCGCGGTCGGGGCAGCCGAAGCTAGCGCTCACTGGGGAGTACGACGCCGAACTCTTCGAGCGCCTGCGGGCCTGGCGGCTGCAAGTGGCGCAGGAAACGAGCAAGCCCGCGTACACCGTGCTCGTCGACGCGACCCTGGCCGCCATCGCCGAAACCCGGCCGGCCACGGTCGCCGAACTCGTCCGCATCAATGGCATCGGTCCGGCCAAGATCGAGCGCTACGGCGAGACGATCCTGCGCCTTGTCGCGGAGGCGTGAGGTCGCGGCGCTGTGCCGGGGCGGCTTGCCGGGCGGCGTGAGGGGGCGCCGTGAGGGGCGCCGGCATAGGTGATGTGCAAGTTGGCGGGAAATAAAGTTGTGCCGTCCGGGCGGCGCGTCGTAAGGTCGGCGCAGTCCTTGATTGAAGCGGCGTGCGATCGACACGCCCGAGCGTGACGGGAGGGGAGATCCATGAGGAACCAGACGATGCTGTGGTACCGGCTCGAATCTGCGACGCATGTCGGCGGGATTAAGCTCTCGTTCCGCCTGCGCCGGCATGAGGTCGATGGATCCCTCAGCCCAATCCCGCTCCCCGACTTCGCGGAGGACCCGCGCCCGGTCTGAAAACCGGGTCGCCGCCGCGGAGTCTGCACAGACCCGCGGCTTTTTTGTTGGTCGGGACGCCTGCCGCGATCCCGGCCTACTCCGGTAGCGGTCGCAGGTTTGTGACGACGACGTACACATTCCCAGGCAAGGACTCAACCACGGAGGCAATCGTGCGGCTCACCACGCTGCTCGACACCATCAGCACCCCGGGCGCGACCGGCTCATGGGCACCCAATCAGCCGCTCGCGGTTCCGGCCGTCGTAGCCGATGGGGACGAATTCGACCAGCTCATCTCGACGCTCCTGCCGTGCCGGAGCAATGACCCCGAGCTCTGGTTCGCGGAGCAGGCCGCCCGGATCGAGGCCGCCAAGGCCCTGTGCCGGACGTGCCCCGTGCGGGCCGGCTGCCTCGCGGGCGCCATCGAGCGGGCCGAGCCCTGGGGCGTCTGGGGTGGCGAGGTCTTCGTGGACGGTGTGGTTGTGGCTCGTAAGCGGGGGCGGGGCCGGCCGAGCAAGGCCGAGATCCTGGCCCGGCAGGCCGCCGACGCGGCAGCCGCGGCTGCCGCGTCGGCGGACCCGGCGGCGGCGGTCGTCGACTCCGAGAGGGTCGCCGCCTGAGCCGCGCCCGGGCAGGCGGATCCCGAGGGCCGGGGACCATTTCGGTGAGGAAGGAGAACGTGTGATGAATGACGAAGCCGCCCGGGTCGCCGCCGCGGCCGCCCTTGCCCGCGAGGTCGCGGAGCAAGCAGCCGCCCGCGCCCGCCAAGTCGCCGACCAAGCAGCCGTCGCCTACGCCGCCGCCCAAGCCGCGGCCCTGCAAGCCGTCGAAGCGGCCCGACTGGCCGGCGCCGCGTAGGCGAGCCGACCATCACTCGCGCTGCCACCGGACGCGGGCACGTCCGGTGGCAGCGCGAGTGGCGGTGAACCACCGCCGACGCCGCCACCGAGGAATCAACCGGGCTCCGGGCCCGACGTCGCCTCGGCGCCCGACGGGAACCCGTCCGGCAACGTCGTCGACAAGTCCCCGCAGCCGCAGCGCGGATGCACGGCAATCTTGCGAACCCGGGGCACGACGTCGGGGGCGCAGATCTCCAGGCACGCCCCGGCGGCGCGGGGCGTGGCGCCGTCAAGGGCGGCGAGCACCTGGCCGGTCGCAATGGCCGCTGCCGCGGCGGTGAGTGAGGTCTCCTCGAATTCGGGGCCGCCGGACACCAGCAGCAGGCGGGCCAGCTCGGGCCAGTGGGGGTCCTCGTCCGCGCGCGCGAGTTCGACGCACCGCACACACGGCGACGTCCCCGGCCGCACAAACGGTCCGACCACGACGTCGGCCTCCCGCACCACCACCGACAGATGCGGAATTCCCTCGCCCATCAAGGGGTGCAGCCGCACCGGATCGGCGACGCGGTGATCCACGGTCACGACGACGTCGGGGCGGATTCCCGCGGTCACCCGAACCCCGGGCGCCGACTCGGCGACCGCCCGCCGCGCCGCCGCCTCCCGCGGCTCGGACACATCGCGCAATTGATGGCCGCCCAGCCCGACGTCACTGACCAGTACCCGGCGTGGATCGTCGAGCACCAGCCGGCCCACGCCGGCCGTCGCGAGGGTACTCGCGATGGCGGTGCCCAGCCGACCCAGCCCGGCGACCGCCACCACGGATCGCGCCCGCACCTCCAAGGTCCGCCGACCGGCGCCGTCGGGGCGAAGCGCCGACAACACGCACAGGTCGGCGGCTCCGGCGGCGGGCGCCGTGATCGGGCCCCGCGGCCGCACCACGCGGTTCACCACATAATTCGCCTCCACTAACGCGCGGTTGGCCGCCTCGTGATCCACCGCGCCGCGCAGCGGCCCGCCGGGCTCGAGCCCGACAAGCCAGTCCGCGTCGGCCGGTTCCAGCCCGGTCAACCGCACCGCCCACCGGGGATCCGTGCCCACCTGGACCTCATGGGGGCCCAGACGCAGGATGGCCGTTCCTGGCCGGAGCATCAGGTCCGTCCTGGCGCGCATTCGTTCTCCCTTCGCCGCCGTTCTCGGAACCGTTGCCCCACGCAACAGTTCCGACCTCGACCATGGCATGCGCGGTAGATCGTCGGAGGCTTTTCCACAGTTCTCGACGTCGTGGCGGCTAAGGTGTCGACGGTGACCTACCACATCGCCGGGAAAGCGGTCGATTCCGATCGGGCCGAGGTCGAGGTCCGCCGCAGCCGGCGTCGGCGCAGCACGGTCTCCGCTTTCCGCGACCAGGGCCGCATCGTCGTCGCGATCCCGGCCCGGTTCACGCCCGAACAGGAGCGCGAATGGGTCGCCCGGATGGTCGAGCGGCTCAAGGGCAAGGAACGCAAGCGCCGACCGTCGGACGACGAACTCACCGCGCGCGCCGCCGCGCTCTCGGAGCGATACCTCGGCGGGCGCGCGAATGCGTCCGGTGTGCGTTGGGTGACGAACCAGGGCCGGCGGTGGGGTTCGTGCACTGTGGAGGATGCCACGATTCGGCTCTCGGCGAGGTTGCGCGGGATGCCGCCGTGGGTCGTTGACTACGTGTTGTTGCACGAGCTGGCGCATCTGCTGCAGCCGGGTCACGGGCCGCAGTTCTGGGGGCTGCTGGAGGGGTACCCGAGAACCGAGCGGGCACGTGGGTTTTTGGACGGTGTGGCCTACCGCGACCACGAGATCGACGCCGGCGCCGCTTCGGATGTGCTGGTTTAACGGGTAGTTACCGCACGTTTCTACCTTGCCGCGTATGGTGCCGTCGGCGTTGACGCGGGTGGGGGTGTGGTCGGCCTGGTTCATAAGTGTGGTGAGGGATCCCTCGCCCCGGGGGGCGAGATCATGCGGGACCTGCAACTGGTGGCTTGCCAACCGCGCCCGTGGCGCCCGGTCACGACGATCGGCGCCGACGCCGGGTCGACCCCGGATCTTCTCGGGCGCGACTTCACCGCGCCCGCCCCGGGCCTGAAACTGGTGGGGGCATCGCCTCGAACGGACGCAGTTACCTCGGCTCGCCCGGTTCGTCGTCGGCGAAGATCTCCGCGAGCGCCTCGTCGACGTCGGCCTGCTCGGCCCGCGTCGCCGCCCGCCGGGCGGCGTACCCGGCCGGGTCGTCCAGATCGACGGCGTCGGGCAGCAGGTCGGGATGCCCCCACACCTGGTCGCGAGCCGCCGGCCCGGAGGTCTCCGCGATCCGCGCCCACAGGGCGCGGGCGTCGCGCGCCCGCCGCGGCCGCAACTCGAGCCCGACGAGTGTGGCGAACGTGCGCTCGGCCGGCCCGCCGGCCGCCCGGCGCCGTTGAATCATCTCCCGCAGCGCGACGGCGTGCGGCAGATGGGGGAGCGCGGCCCGGGTGGTCACGTCGTCGACCCAGCCCTCGACGAGCGCGAGCGACGTCTCCAGCCGGAGCAGCGTCGCCTTCTGCGCCTCGGTGTTCTCGATGCCGAAGACGCCCGAGGACAACGCCCGCTGAATCCCTTCGGTATCGGTAACGTCGATGTCGGTCAGCCTGGATTCCAGCGCTGCGAGGTCGATGGTGATGCCACGGGCATACGCGTCCACCAGGCCGAGCAGGTGCCCCCGCAGCCACGGAACGTGGGTGAACAACCGGGCGTGGGCGGCCTCGCGCAATGCCAAGTAATGCCGGACCTCGTCCAGCGGGGCGTCCAGGCCCTCCGCGAAAGCCTCGACATTCGCGGGGACCAGCACCGGGACATTCTGCGTCAGCAGCGGCAAGCCGACGTCGGTGGCGCCGAAGACTTCCCGGGACAGGGTTCCGGCGCCCTGGCCGATCTGCATCCCGAAGGCCGCCGAGCCGACCCGGCGGATCAGCCGGCGCGGGTCCACGCCCGTGAGGAAGCCCTCCGGAAGTCCGGGCAGCCCGGGCATCGAGCCGAACTCGGCCGGCTCCTCGTCCGCTTGGTCGCCGAGCACGGCGACCAACGCGTCCGCGACCGAGCCGGCCACGGGCGCGACGACCGAGGTCCAGGCCGGCATCGTCGCCTCGACCCACTCCGAACGGCTCCACGCCCGTCCGCGGCCGCCCGCGGGCGGCAGGTCGGTGGCGACGTCGAGCCACAGCTCGGCCACCGAGAGTGCCTGCCCGGTCTCATGAGCCTGGGCGGCGGTGACCACCGGGTCGCCGCCCGCCACCGCAACCTGCCGGGCGACGTCGTGCGCGACCTCAGCATTCACCGGTCCTTGCTCGGGCGTGGTCAGGAGCCGCTGCACCTGCCCGATCACGTGCTGCATCAGTTGGGGGTCGGCGGGCAGGCCGGTGCCGGCGGCGGCCGGATCGAACCCGCGGGCGCGCAACTCGGCCAGCACATCCGGCGCGCTCGGTCCGAACATGGCCCGCAGCATCGCCTCCCACTGCTCGGCGTCCTCACCCGGGCCGACGTCGCCCGGGCCGTCCTGCGGTTCGCTGCTCATCGACGCTCCTCACTACCAGTTCGGGATCACCGTATCCACGTCCGGGGCGCCCCGGGTGCCCGCCGACCGCCCCGAAGGCGACGTTTTCGCTCAGGGCGCACCCGGGCACCGGTGCCGATCGGTGGCCGACGGCGGCCGCCCCCCGCTCGGTCGGAGATGATGGGAGCGTGAGTGAACACAGCGTCGGGTCCGGCGCGGCCCGTCCGGCCCCGTGGGACCCCGCCCCCTGGGATCCCGTCCCCGGCGCGCCGCGCCGGGATCCGGGCGTGCCGCGCCGCGATCCGGCCCCGGCCCCCGGCCCCTCGCCCCGGTCGGTCACCTTCGGCATCGCGCTGCTGGCGACCACCGTCCTCGTCGCGCTGCTGGCGGCCCTGCCCGCGGCGTACGTGGTGCGCGGCCCGGGCCCGACCGAGAACACTCTCGGCAGCCAGGACGGAACGCCGCTGATCTCGGTGAGCGGCGCGCCGACCTACGAGACCACCGGCGAGTTGCGCCTGACCACCGTCTCGGTCCTGGGCGGCCCCGGCCATCCGGCCTCCGTCCTTGACGTGATCGGCGGCTGGCTGAGCCCGACGCATTCCGTCGGGCCGGTCGAGGATGTCTATCCCCGCAACGTGACGGCCGAGCAGACGGAGAAACTCAACCAGGCCGAGATGGTGGGTTCCCAGGAGAACGCCACCGTCGCCGCCCTCACCGAACTCGGCTACAAGGTCCCGGCCACCCTCACCATCGCGGGCACCGAGGCGGACACGTCGGCCGCCGAGGTCCTGCGCAAGGGGGACGTCATCACCTCCTTCAACGGCAAGCCGGTGGCGACCTACCAGGACCTGTTGGCCGAAATCGCCGCCGTCGGCGCCGACCAGACGGTCACGGTCGGGGTGAAGCGGGCGGGCCGGGCGCAGGACGTGCGGGTGACCACCCATGAGGTCGACGGCGCCACTCGGCTCGGCGTGTTCATCGACCCGGCCTTTCAGCCCCCGGTCAAGGTGACCATCAAGATCGACGACATCGGTGGCCCCAGCGCCGGCACCATGTTCGCCCTCGGGATCATCGACAAGATGACCCCCGCGGACGAGGCGAAGGGGGTCGTCATCGCGGGCACCGGCACGATGGACATCAGCGGCGCCGTGGGCCCGATCGGCGGGATCGAGCAGAAGATGGTCGCCGCCAAACGTGACCGCGCGTCCTGGTTCCTGGCTCCCGCGGACAACTGTGCCGACGTCGTCGGGCACATCCCGAGTGGACTGCACGTCACCCGGGTTTCAACCCTGCACGAGGCCCGGCTCGCCGTCGCCGCAATCGGCGCCGGCAAGGGCTCGAGCCTGCCGACCTGCTCGACCTCCCGCTGAGGCCTGCCGTTCCCCACGAGCGGCGCCGGCGTGGGAACCTAGGGGGTACGCCGGGCGTTGGACCCGGCAACGTGGGTGCGACGAGACGAATGAGGTAGTTCCCGGTGTCCTTCTCCCCAGCGGCGCGGCGCCCCGCGCCGAGTCCCCGCCCAGGCAAGCGACGCGGGCGTAACCCGCTGGTGATCGCCATCGGCGTCGTCGTCGCCCTGATCGTTCTGCTGATGATCCTCGCCCAGTTCTGGACCGAGGTGCTGTGGTTCTCCCAGCTCGGCTTTGCCCGGGTGCTGTGGACCCAGTGGGGCGCGCGCGTGGTCATGTTCGTGATCGGTTTCCTGATCATGGGCGGGATGGTGTTCGCCTCGTTCGCGATCGCCTACCGAAACCGGCCCGTTTATGCGCCGTCGACGCCGGAGCAGGCGACGCTCGACCAGTACCGCGAGGCCATCGAGCCGTTGCGCAAGGTGGTCATGATCGTGGTCCCGGCGTTGGTCGGCTTCTTCGCTGGCGCGGCCGCGGCGGCCCAATGGAAGCCGGTTCTGCTGGCCTTCAATGCCGTCTCCTTCGGGCGCAATGACCCGCAGTTCGGCCTCGACCTCTCCTTCTTCGTCTTCCGGCTGCCGGCCATCCGGTTCGTGGTCAGCTTCCTGATGGCCGCGGTGATCGTCTCCGCCCTGGCGGCGCTGGCGACTCAGTACCTCTATGGGGCGATCCGATTCGGTGGCGGCGCGGGGATGCGCACCACGAAGGCCGCCCGGATCCAGCTCTCCGTCACCGCGGCGATCCTGATGGTCCTGATCGCGGCGAACTACTGGCTGGACCGGTTCTCGATCCTCACCTCCGGCGGATCCAAGTTCGACGGCGCCTCGTACACCGACATTCACGCCGTGATCCCCGCCAAGACGATCCTTGCGCTCGTCGCGATCTTCGTCGCTGCCCTGTTCGTCGTCACGGCGGTGCGGGGAAACTGGCGGCTGCCCGCGATCGGCGTCGGCCTGATGCTGGTCTCGGCCATCGCCATCGGAGGCGTGTACCCGTCGATCGTCCAGCGGTTCCAGGTCGCGCCGAACGCCCAGGACAAGGAATCCACGTACATCCAGCGCAACATCGACGCGACCCGCTACGCCTACGGCATCGGCGATGTCGAGGTGCGTCAGTACAACGCGAAGACCACCACGGAGAGCGGCCAGTTGCGCGCCGACGCCGAGACGACGGCGTCGATCCGGTTGCTCGACCCGCAGATCGTCAGCCCGTCCTTCCGCCAGCTGCAGCAGAACAAGCAGTATTACAACTTCACTGACACCCTCGCCGTCGACCGTTACACCATTGACGGCCAGAGCCGGGACACCGTCATCGCCGTCCGCGAACTCGATCAGAGCGGGCTCGGTTCGGACCAGCGCAACTGGGTCAACGACCACACTGTCTACACCCACGGCTTCGGCGTCGTCGCCGCCTACGGCAACCAGATCGGCACTCAGGGCCGGCCGGCCTTCTACGAGGGCGACATCCCCTCCGAAGGTCTGTTCACCGAGGCGGGCGGGTACCAACCGCGGATCTACTTCAGCCCCAACGCGCCGCAATACTCGATCGTCGGCGCACCCAAAGGGCGGGCGCCCTGGGAGCTGGACTATCCGAGCGACAAGGTCGAGGGCGGCCAGGTCAACTCGACGTTCCCGACCAACAAGGTCTCCGTCGGCCCCGACGTCGGCACGCTCTGGAACAAGCTGCTCTACTCCATGAAATTCGGCTCCGAGCAGATCCTCTTCTCCGACCGCGTGACGCCGGAGTCCCAGATCGTCTACGAGCGCAACCCGCGCGAGCGGGTGGCCAAGGTCGCGCCGTACCTGACGCTCGACGGCCGGGTGTATCCCGCCGTCGTCGACGGCCGGGTGAAGTGGATCGTGGACGGGTACACGACCACGAACAACCTCCCGTACTCCAAGGCCGGCACCCTCGAGGACGCGACCCGCGACTCCGTGACCAACCGGTCCCAGACGGTCCAGGCCCTCGCGCCGCAGACGGTCAACTACATCCGGAACTCCGTCAAGGCGACCGTCGACGCCTACGACGGTTCGGTGACCCTGTACGCCTGGGACGACGCCGATCCGGTGCTCAAGGCGTGGACCAAGATCTTCCCGGCCTCGGTCAAGCCGCTGTCGGGAATGTCGGGTGACCTGATGAGCCACATGCGGTACCCCGAGGACCTGTTCAAGGTGCAGCGGACCCTGCTCGCGACCTACCACGTCACCGACGCACGGGAGTTCTTCTCCGGGCAGGACTTCTGGAAGACGCCGCTCGACCCCACCGTCTCGACGAGCGCGCTGCAGCCGCCGTACTACCTCACCTTGCAGATGCCGTCGCAGGAGGCGCCCACGTTCTCGCTGACGTCCACCTTTATCCCGGGTGGCGGCAGCGACCGGAACATTCTCACGGGCTTCCTCGCCGTCGATGCGGAGGCCGGCAACACGCCGGGGAAGAGATCGCCCGACTACGGCAAGCTGCGACTGCTCGAGCTGCCGCGCAACGCCACCGTGCCCGGACCCGGCCAGGTGCAGTCCAAGCTCGACAGCACCCAGTCCATCGCGTCTGCGCTGACGCTGCTCAAGCAGGGTGACGCCTCGATCATTCGGGGCAACCTGCTCACCCTGCCCGTCGGCGGCGGCCTGCTCTACGTCCAGCCGCTCTACGTCGAGACCAAGTCCGGCACCAAGCTGCCGCTGCTGCGCAAGGTCATGGTGTCCTTCGGTGACGCCGTCGGCTTCGCCGACACGCTCGACCAGGCGTTGAACGAGGTCTTCGGCGGATCCTCCGGGGCCAAGGCCGGCGACGCCGGTGCCGGGACTGGCTCGGGGACCGGGACGGGCACCGGGACCGGGACGGGGTCGGGGACCGGTTCCGGCACCGCCGAGCCGGGGGCCGGGACCGGGACGGGTACCGGAACGGGGGCCGGGACCGGCTCCGGCGACGCCGGCGGCGTCAACCAGGACGCCCGTGCCGCGCTCGACCAGGCCCTGGCCGCCGCCTCCCAGGCCATCAAGGACGGGCAGGACGCGCTCGCCAAGGGCGACTTCGCCGGCTACGGCAATGCGCAGGAGCGGCTCAACCAGGCCCTGCAGAGCGCCATCGCCGCCGAACAGCGACTCGACGACACGAAGAGCGGGTCAGGTTCGACGGCGGCGCCCAAGCCGTCGCCGACGGCGACCAAATAGCGAAGGCGGGCACGGGCGCCCCACCACGTCGAGAGGCGTGGTGGGGCGTCGGCGTTTCGGCGTCGGCCGTGCGCGTTTCGGCGCGGGCGGCGCCAGCGCACGTGCGGCCGTCACCTCTGGGTAGACGGGGCGGGGTGAGGGTGCGACACAGACGATCGTCGACGGCAGAGGGTCGCGACCCGCCGGTGTTCGCTGTCAGCGTTTGCGCTGCTCCCCGATTTGGCGACGCGCGGACCGTCCCGTAGACTCGTCTCAGCGACGCGGGGTGGAGCAGCTCGGTAGCTCGCTGGGCTCATAACCCAGAGGTCGTAGGTTCAAATCCTACCCCCGCTACCAAGAGGTCTTTGTTTGAACCGGAGACCCGGCGTGATGGCCCGAGATGAGAATCTCGGGCCTTTTCGCTGTTCAGGGCCGGATTTTCGCTGCCGTTTGGAGCTGGAGCATATGCCATGGGGGTGGCATGTGAGGAGGCGTTTTGGGTGGTTTCCGGCGCGTCGGGCACGTGCCAAAGGTTTCCGGACGGATCGACGCTGGTGGGCTGCTCGGCTCGGCGGGCAAGCTCGTGGAGCGAGGTGAACGGCTCCTCTCGCGTGACCTTCGAGACGCAGGCGGTGCCGAGGTCGTCGTCCAGTTCGATCCGGGAGAGCCAAGACTGGTTCAGGTCGCGGCGGATGCGGGGGGAGACCGAGTCGTAGATGGCGGCGCAGTTCGAGACAAGATGTAGGACACGCTCGAGGTTGACGCGGGCGTCGGCGGAGGTCTCCTCGACCTGTGCGAGACGGGATTCGAGGGTGGCGAGCTGGTTGCGGAGGGTCCGCTGCTTCTCGCGGACGATGTCGTTCGGGACGGTCTCGTCCATCGCCTTCTCTGCCCACTTGACTCGTTCGGCCTTGACGGTGGCGATGCGATCAGTGAGGAGCGTCTGATCCCTCTTGGCGGTTGCGGCTTGGGCCTGACTTGGGTCAGGTTGGCCACAGGCGTTTTGTTTTTCAAACCTCCTTCCGCATGTCCAAGTCCGACCTCGCCGCCCGGCCCATGTTCGCCCGGCAACGCGAGGCGATCGAAGCCCACCTGACCATCGTGTTCGCCGCTCTCGCCGTTGCCCGAACGATCCAAGACCGCACCGGGCTATCGATCCGCCGCTTCAACCGGACCCTGCGCCCCTTGCGCTCGGCGACGATCGCCGTCAACGGCGCCTACCAGACCCTCGAGCCCGTCATCGACGACCCCACCCGAGAACTCATAGACCTGTTGAAAACCCCGAAGCGAAGGCACTAGCCCGTTTGGACCAACTCAGGTTGAACACGGCCTTGGAGCGACCGTCGATCATGTCGAGCAGCCGGGCGGCGCCCTTGCCCTGCACGTTGGGACACCCGTGGGTGACAGCCGGTCGCGGTCCCGTCGGCCGGCACGGATTGATCTGCCCGAAATACCTCAGTCGAGTTCCATACTCAATCCACCGGCGGTTGGGGACTGTCCGTCGAGGAAGGCCGTGGCTGCTGTGATGGCAGCCTCACGCCCGACGGCGAACTGCGCGGGAACCTCGGTGTACGAGTCGAAGTAGTCGAAGACGACCATCTGCCCGTCCTCGGCCGAGCCCACGGAATGCATCGAGGTTCCCTCGGGGTCAACCCAGGACAGCACCATCCGGTCGCCCATCTGGGCGATGACCAGGATCGACCCGTCATCGCCGGTCAGTTCCAGCGCGGGGATGCCCCGCTCACCACCATGGCGCGCAACGACGCCCAGCACGTCGCGCAACTCGGCTGCGGAGCCGATTGCCACCTGCGTGGGCTCGTTCGACCCGGGCACCATGTATTGGGCGATCACTTCATCCCCCGATCCCATGAATGACGATTGTCCTGGCGACTTCACCCGCACTGCCGTCGGGGACAATCTTGATCGTCAGGGTTGCCCCGGCGGGGACCATACGCGGAAGCATAGCCGCGCACCCGGTCCTTCCTGCACAAGGTTCCCTGTTGAGGAACAGCGTCGCCTCGGTCAGGTGCTCGTTACGCATGGTCGCTGCGGCGTGAGCCTCCACGTGCGACTTGGTCACCATATTCATCCCGGGGGTCCCTTTGGGCATGGAGTGTTCCCGTTTTTGTGGACGGGTTTTATGCTGCGAGTTCGTAGAGGTGTCGGTTGCCTTGTTCGTATTCGTGGGGGGTGAGCCGGCCGAGGGTGGAGTGGCGGCGGGTTCGGTTGTAGTAGGTCTCGATCCATTCGAACGTCGCGGCCCGCAGGTCCTTGATGGTGGGCCAGGGGCGGGTGTGGACGAGTTCCTTCTTGTAGGTCGCGAAGAAGGATTCGGCGACGGCGTTGTCGTAGCAGATGCCGGTGCGGCCCAGGGAACGGCGGATGT
>JAVBMU010000022.1:0-12020 GCA_031552185.1 Cellulomonadaceae bacterium
CGCCGCTCAACTCAGCCCCCGCCAGCCGCGCACCCTCCAGATCGGCCCCGACCAGCACCAGGCGACGCCCCGCTTGCCCCGACGACCTCACCCACTCGCCGTGGGCAGCCAACAACTCCGGATCCAACCCGACCATCCCACCACGCCTCGAGAACATGACTGGACGCCGGGCGCCCGGTCACCCAGAGCACGTCGGCGGAAAGGCATCGTCACTGGCCGAACGGAAATCCTTCCGGCCGCCACCGCCACGGTTGCTTCGGCGGGGCCGTGCCTTTCGGCCACGTGGTGATAGAGGCTCCGCGCCGGTTGAGAGTCCGGATCAGGTCATCGATCGTGGACCTCCGCTCGGGCCCGTCCCCGATAATGACGACGGGATCGCCAAGGCAACCGATCGTGCCTCTCATGCCGGAAACGCGCGAGACATCGAACCTTTCGTCGTCGAGAATCAATGCGGCCACGTCCGCGTCGGTGAGATCCACCCCGTCGAGGACGGTGTGGAGGAAGTTGGTCGCCAGCAGGTACGCCTGGGAGAGGTCGGCCCCGGTGAGATCCGATCTCGTAAAATCGGTCCGGGCACAGAACGACGCGCGCAGGCTCGCCCCGACCAGCCTCGCCTCTTGAAATTCAGTCTTGTACAAGAGGGCGCCGGTGAGGTCGGCGCCGGTGAGATCGGACCTCCACATGTGCGCTCCACCCAACTCCGCGCCGGACAGGTCCGCACCGCTGAGCCCTGCATCCAGCAACCAGCATCCTCCGAGGTCCGCGCCACGAAGAACAGCCCCATCAAAGTCGACTCCGCTCAGGTCGGACGGACTGAAATCTGCGCCGCTCAACTCAGCCCCCGCCAGCCGCGCACCCTTCAGCTCGGCCCGGGGCAGCACCAGGCGACGCCCCGCTTGCCCCGACGACCTCACCCACTCGCCGTGGGCAGCCAACAACTCCGGATCCAACCCGACCATCCCACCACTCCTTCAGAACGCGACTCGAACCGACGAGCCGAACGGCAGAAAACATATCGTGCCAGGATCGATCATGGCCACCACAACGCTTTGTGCAGGTTGCCCTCGGCCTGGAGCGCATCATATATTCCCAGGAGCTGCTCCGAAGTCAACTGCCTGGTATCCAACATCACCTTGTTCTCCTTTCCGAACTCGCGGTGAATGATGCGCATAGCGTCGTCCTGGTCGAAGTTGTAGTGCCGAAACGCCTTGACGTCCCAGCTCTGACCCGTACTGTCCACGAACTCTGCCTTCGGATCGGTCGACCGGGTCAGACCATGCACGGCGCCCTGCTTCTCGAGCCCGAGTCCGACTTCCGCCTCGGCCCAATTGTCTGCGCGCGGCTCGCCGACAGCCGGGTCCCGATGTAATTCGTCCAGCCGAGGAATCTCCTCCTGGGTGAACAGGCCCGACTCGATCGAACGCGGCTCCCATTGTTCCCGGGGACTGTTGCTGACCGCATAACTCTCCTGTCTTGCCGGGGGGTCCTGATCGGTATATCTATTCTCAAAGGTGACCCGGTCGGGTGTCGCGGCAGGCCGTACATCGTCGGCAACGCCGGCCGATGTGCGCGCATCGACAACCGCAGGCGGTACATCGGGTCCGCCGCGCACCGAGCCGTCAACGCCGACCTCGGCACCGCCGGGCGGTGCGCGTGTGTCGACGGCCGCGGGCGGCGTGGCGGTTGCGCCGCGTATGGTGCCGTCGGCGTTGACGCGGGTGGGGGTGTGGTCGGCCTGGTTCATAAGTGTGGTGAGGGATCCCTCGCCCCGGGGGGCCGGTGGGATCGTGTCCAGTGGTGCACCGGCGGGTGCGAGGCGGCCACCGCCGCGCAGGGTCGCGTCGAAGACGTCCGTGAATCGGCGTAGGAGGTCGGCGAGTTCGTCGGCCTTGCGGGCCAGGTTGTCCGCCGAGGCCAACAGGTGGTCGACGAACGTCGAGATCCGCGCGGACAGCGAGGCGACCCGGGTGCAGACCTGCTCGATCACCCACGGCGCCATCAAACCCAAGGAGAACGTGATCTCGACCGCGTAGGACGCCAACGACCCGACCACCTGCGCGATCGCATCACGCACCATGTCATGCACGACCTGCACGATCGTGGAGCACACCCCGAGGGCCGTGGCCATCGCAGTCGACCACCTGCCCGCCGCAGCCAAGAGCGTCCCGACATCGACCTGAAAGGCCCGATACGCGTCCACGGCCGCCCCCGCCATGGCGTCCAGGTCCCCGTCCACCATCCGGGTCAGGTCCTGCTGCGCGGCACCGAGTTGAGCCCCGATGTTCTGCCAGGTCGCGGCGAAACCCGCCACCGCACCCGAATCACCGGTCAACGCGTTCAACCAACCCTTGAGCGGCTCGATGTGCTCCATCAGCCAGCCCAAACCCATCGCGATCAACGTGCCCAGCGGGTCGGACACCGCCGCGACCGCATCCATCGCGGTCGAGAACAGGGCCAAACCCCCCGAGACCCAGTCCCCGTTCTGCATCGCCGAATACAGCGCCTCGCCATCCTCCAACAAGAACGTGCCCGTGACCGGCGTCGAGGTCTCGACCGGACCCGACACCAAAGGGTTCACACCCACAACACTTACCCCCACCCACCCGGGCCGCACGATCAACCCACACCGGACAACCGCCCCATACTAGTACTACAGCCGTAGTTCGTGGAGTTGGCCTGCGGTGATGGTTCTCGTCGGTTGTGTGCGCTTCGGGCTCGGGTCGGGGCTCGGGTCGGGGCTCGGGTTCGGGCTCGGGTTCGGGCTCGGGTCGGGGCTCGGGTCGGGGCTCGGGTTCGGGGTCGATGCCGACAACGCCCAAGGGGTCCAAAGGGCCGCGCTACTGCGCCTGGCGTTGGGCCCCGCACTCGCGACGACGCCCGCGCTCAACCGGTCAGGATGACGAGTTGCTGGGTGGCCCGGGTCATCGCGACGTACCGGTCGACGCCGCCCTCGATGCCGACGCCGAAGGAGTCCGGCTCAACCAGCACGACCAGGTCGAATTCGAGGCCCTTGACCTCCTCGGGCGGCACCGAACGGACCCGGCCGGTCGCCCCGAACCCCGGGTCGCCGACGACGCAGGCGATCCCCTCCCCGTCCGCGCCGGCGAGCCAGTCCGCGAGCACCGCGTCGAGGTCCGCCACCGACCCGTACCGCACGCCCACGCCGGTGCGGCGCACCGACGTGGGCACGTTGGCGTCCGGCACGACCGCACGAATCACGGGCTCCGCCGCGGCCATGACCTCCGCGGGCGTCCGATAGTTGAGGGTCAACCGGGCGATCTCGACGTGGTCCAGGCCGATCCGCGCCAGTCGCTCGGCCCACGACTCGGCGAACCCGTGCCGGGCCTGCGCCCGATCCCCCACGATGGTGAAGCTGCGCGAGGGGCACCGGGCCAGCAGCATGTGCCACTCGGCGTCGGTCAGTTCCTGGGCCTCGTCCACGACGATGTGGGCGAACGGCCCGGCCAGGGCGTCGGGTTCGAGGTCCGGCACCGCGGCGTCGTCGACCAGAGCGTCGCGCAGATCCTGCCCGCGAAGCATGTGCATGACCATCAGTTCGCTGTCATCTGCCGCGATGAGGTGGTCGATCACCTCGTTCATCTCCTCGCGGCGCGCCGCGGCGGCGGCCTCCTGCCGCCGGCGCCGGGCGGCCGCCTCGGGGTCGCCGAGGCGGCGCCGGGCGGCGTCGAGGAGCGGCAGGTCGGACCGGGTCCAGGCGGCGGGATCGGCGCGGCGCAGCGCCGCGACCTCCTCGGGGGCGAGCCACGGCGCGCACATCCGCAAATAGGCGGGCACGGTCCACAGGTCGCCGACGATGTCGGTCGGCTCCAGCATCGGCCACGCCCGGGCCAGCGCCCGGGCCAGGTCCCGGTTGTGCCGCAGCGAGCGCCGGATGGCCTCGGCCGGGACGACGTCGTCGGGCTCGTTCCCGGCGGGCGCCGCCCCAGAGGTCCAAGCCCCGAGGTGACCGATGGCGTCGAACTCCCGGCCGAAGGCCGGATCGTCCAGGCTGATGACCCGTTCGTCGCCGGGGTCGCGGTCCGCGTCGTCGGCCACGGCGTCGGCGACGGCCGCGGTCACCTTGTCGGTCAGGATGCTCAGCAACGTCTCGAGGATCTGGTCCCGGGCCTCGTTGTGGGGCGTGCCGGGGTCGGCCGAGTCGAACGCCTCGGCCCAGTCCGCGGCCGTGAGGACGACGGCGGCCCATGGGGTCTCGATCGGCAGCGCCGACGCGGGCGGCTGCTCGTACAGCGCGACGGCGGGCTCGATCGCCTCGACCATCCCGGCGGCGGCCTTGAGGCGGGCGGCGCGCGGATCGGACTCCGGCTCGGCGGCGGCGCCCTCGGGGACGAAGTCGCCGATCGTGCAGATCCGCACCCCCTCCTCGCCGAGGCTGGGCAGAACGTCGCCGACGTATGCGAGGTACGCCCGGTGCGGGCCGACGAACAGGACCCCGCCGCGGCGGTGCTCCAGGAGCGGGTCCGAGTAGAGCAGGTAGGCGGTCCGGTGCAGGGCCACGACGGTCTTGCCGGTGCCCGGGCCGCCGTCGACGACGAGCGCGCCCCGCGCCCCGGCCCGGACGATCGCGTCCTGATCCGCCGCGATGGTGCTCAGCACGTCCCGCATCCGCGGCGAGCGGGCGGCCCCGAGGCTCGCAATGAACGCGGATTGGTCGTCGAGCGCGGCGTGCCCCGCCAGCCCGTCGGCGGTGAAGACCTCGTCCCAGTAGTCACTGATCCGGCCGCCGGTCCAGCGGTACCGGCGGCGGCTCGCCAGCCCCATCGGCTCGGCGTGGGTGGCCGCGAAGAACGGCTCGGCCGCCGGCGCGCGCCAGTCCACCAGGAGCCGGCGGCCCGCGTCGTCGGTGAGGCCGAGCCGGCCGATGTAGACCGGCTCGCCGGTGTCGGCCGGCACGAGTCTGCCCAGGCACAGGTCGAGGCCGTAGTTGCGCAGTGTGCGCAGCCGAGCCGTCAGGCGGTAGATCTCCTGGTCGCGGTCGAGGGCGGCCTGGCCGCCGCGGCCGGGCGCCCGGCGCGCCTCGTCGAGCCGGGCGGACAGGTCCGCGATGGTGTGCTCCAGACCGGCCGCGAGCGCGGCAAAGTGGCGCACATCCGCGGCAATCAGCGCGGGGTCGGCCTTGGCCGCCAGGCGGTCCGGCAGATCGAAGGCTGCCCTGGTCGCTGCGGTCAGGTCGTCGGTGAGGTCGTCGGTCACGTTGTCGGTGAGGTCGTCGGTCACGTTGTCGGCCTTCGCTTTCGCCGGTACCCGCCGTCCGGTTCCGGACGGCACGGGCATCCATCCTGCGCCCGAACGGGGGCCTTGCGGCAAGCCCCCCACCGCGTTATACGTTGAAAACGGAGGGCGCGCCGAGCGGAGCGCCGGACCCGGTCGATCCCCCGCCGCGACCGCGACCCGCGCCGCGAATGCTTTCCGTAACCGGGATATCAGCCACCGGCGAATCCCCTCCTGGTCGATCTGGTGAGTCGGCGCGGATCAGCAGCAGCAGCCGTCGTGCTCGTCGTCGTCGTCGCCGTCCCAGCCGGCGCCGACCAGTCGGCCGACGTCGGCGGCCCCCGGCACGCGAATCGGCAAGACATCCCGCGGATCGACGAAGGTGACGCCGGCGTCGCGCAGGATGGCGCACGCCCGGGCGATCGGCAGCCGGCGGCGCAGGGCGACGGCCACGATGACCCCGGCCGGCAGGCATTCGTCGAACCCCGGCGACGGTTTCGCGGTGCCCCCGAGCAGTTGGTGGAGCGTCTTGCCCACCTTCGCCGGCAGCGGTGCCGGGCCGGCGTCGACGACGTAGCCCAACCGATGCAGGCGGGCGGCGACCTCGGCCGGGGGCAACTTGAGCCGGCGAGCCGCCGACAGCAGGGTCACCCGGCCGATCACGGTCGCGGTGCTCCGCACCGGCCGCAGCCCGTCCAGGTCGCGGGTGACGAGCTTGCGATCGATCCGATCCACCCGGTCCGGCAACGATCCGACCAGCACGAACCCGGCCTCGGCGATCTGCTCGGGCAGGCCCGCGAGCGAACTCTTCTTCTTGCGCGCCTCGAGCACCAGTTGCGCGGGCTCGAGGTAGCCCGGGGGCAGCGCGCGGTGCGGCGCGGTCGCGAAGCCGGCCGACCCGGGCCGCAGGGCACCTTGAGTCGGCGGGGCGTCCGCCGTCGGGCGCTGGATCCGAAAGCCCAGCTCGGTCAACCTGGCCGCGACGGCGGCCGGCGTCCGGGCGGTCTTGATCGCCGCGGTGCAGACGTGCTCGGCAGTGACCGGGACCGCGGGGCTGAGGAAGGGGGTGCGCCCGTCCAGATCCCGTGAGGTCAGGATGGCGTCACCGGACGTGTCGCCGGCTCCCTCCTGGCGCGGGTCCTCGACCGGGAAACCCAGCGAACGATAGAAGTCGCGCACCTCCTCCGGGTCCCGCCCGCACGCGCGCGCCGCCCGGAGCAGGAACGGCCGGCTGATCGGCGTCCCGGCGGCCAGCCACGGCGCTCGGGCGTCCAGATCGACGGTCAGGAGCACCGCCGCGTCCGGGTCGGTGCGGGCGGCCGGTCCGTCCGGCGCGACGGTGAGGCCGAGCAGGCGCAGTCGGTCGACGACGTCGTCGAGCGGCAGCCCGCTCGCGCGGGCGCCGACCATGACGGTTCCGATCGAGACCGGCGTGCTCACGGTCAGCCAAGGTCCGCGACCGTCGCCGTCCCGGCTGAGGATGATCTCGTCCGCGGGCCCCACCACGTAGCCCGGCGGGAAGGTCGGCACCCGATAGCCGAGCCGGACGAACCGTTCGCACACATCGGCCACATCCCGCCGAGCGGCGGTCGCGGCCGCGACCACCTCGTGCACCTCGACGGGCACGTGGCGCGAGCGCCACGGCGCCTTCGAATCGAGATCGCGCGAGGCGATCAACAGGTCGGTCGAGGTCACCGGCTCGTCGCGCAGCGCTCGGTCCGGCACGATGCCGAACCGGGCGCAGCGCCGCACGACCTCGGCCGGCGGCAGGCGCAAGGTGCCCGCCAGGGTAACGAGATCGAAGTCAGCGACGTCGACCCGATCCGTCTGCGCCTTCTTGATGGGGGACTGCAGCGCGTCGAGCAGTCGGCGGTCGATCTCGTCGAGGGGATCGATGTCGTCCGGCCGGTAGCCGAGCGCGCGCAGCCGGGCGACGACCTGGTCGACCGGGCGGCGTTGGGCAACGGCTACGCATGCGACCCGCGCGGGCGAGGGCAGGTCGCTCAGCCACGGGCCGACGCCGTCGAGGTCGCGGGACAGGAGCACCGAATCGGACGGGAGGGCCGGCGTCACATTCCAGTCCCGGGCGTCGAATTCCAGCCCGGCGGCGGCCCCCGCGGCGATGACCGCGCTCGCCCGCCAGCCGGCCGGCGCCCCGCCCTCGACCTTTGCGGCGACGCTGAACAGGTCGTGGTCGAGAGCCGCCAGGCCGGTCCCGGACGCGTCGACCACGCTGCCCAGGACGGGGTATGGCCACGGACCGAGGGCGGCCCGCGCCCGGTAGAGCTCGTCCGCGACATCGGGCTCCGTCGAGGCGAGGCGCAGGAGCCAGCGCGGCAACCGGAACAACACCTCGCCAACGTCGGTGCCGGCGAGGGCGGGCGCGGCGTCGAGCAGGAGGCGCGTGGTCGCCGCCTCGTCCCAGGAGATCATCTCGGTCCGGTCCACGGACAGGCGCGGCGCCAGTTCGGCGCTGAGATTGACGATGACGTTCGGCTTGGCCTGCCCCGCCCACAGACCGTCGGCGAGCACGGCGCCCGGGCCGGCGGTGAACCAGATCCGGGTCACGCCGTCCGAACTGGGCGCGGCAGCGTGGATTGCCCGGGCCTCGGCGTCGAGCGCCGTCGACTCGGCGTCGAGTTTGTTCGCCGCCCACCGGTGAATGCGGTCGTTGATCCGATCCACCGCGGTAAGTTCGTAGGACGCGACCACGACGACCGACTGCAGTTCCTCCACGCACGAGGCCTCGACGCCCTCGCGCAGCATTAGCCGCACAGTGGTGCCCGGCGTCGTGCCGGGGCCGAGGTCCTCGATCCGGAAGTAGGTGCCCGCGGAGGGGATGTGCACCCGCAGGGTGTGGCCGAGGGATCCGTCGCGGTGTGTGCGGGTGGTGGTGACGACGATCTCGTCGGCGAGCATGAAGTAGGACAGCGCGCCGATGCCGAACCGGGAGTTGGTCCACAGCCGCACGGGCGGGTCCAACCGGCGGAAGTCCTCGAGTTCCTCAAGGTATTCCGGCAGGTCGGCCGCGCGGATCCCGGCCTGGCAGAACGCGCCCCGGATCTCGGCCAACCCCATCCCGACCCCGGAGTCGGCACATTCGATGAAGGCTCGCCCCTCGGCGTCGCGATCCTGGGTGAAGACGACCGCGGGGGCGACCGGCGCGTCCGCTGCGACCGACCCGGTCGGCCCGCCGTCCGCGCCCTGCGTCCGGGCGAGGAAGTCGAGCCGCGCCGCGCGGTGTCGGCAGGCGTCGACCGCATTCTGGTACAGCTCCCGCAGGGCGAGTCCGGACCGCCGGTAGAGGTTCTCCCCCATCAGCAGGCTCCGGATCCGGTCCTCGGCGAGAAGGAATCGGACCCCCGGCTCCACGTAGGAGGGCCACCCGTCGCGCAGGCTCGCGGACAGTTCCGCCTCGACCCGCAAGGGGACCGCGACGGCGTCCGGCGCGCTGCTCGGCGCGCTGTTTGAACCCGTAGCCGACCCGGTTCGGGCGGGGGCGAGCCGGGCAAGTTCCACGAGCAGCCGTTCGACCCCCTCGGCGCACTCGCGGACCGCGACATCGAGCGCCGGGTGGGGGCAGTCGCCGACCAGTCGCAGGCTGCGCTCGGTAACGATCCACCGGAGATCACCCACGGTCCGCTCGGCCAGCTCCCCCGAGATCGGATCGCTGGTACCGATGTGGTCGCCGAGGAAACCCGGCAGCCGGGTCAGCGGTAGGGCCATGGCGCGCACCAGGGCGACGGTGGTGCCGACGAAGGCGGACTCGGCGTCGTCCCCGGCCGCAGCGCCGCTGCCGAGGTCGAGGGCACGCTCAGCGCTGCGCTCGGCGTGGCCCCGCCGGCGCGAATCGAACCAGCTCTCGAGTTCGGCCACGAGCACGGCTTCCTGGCGGTCCCGCGCCCGTTCCAGGCGGGCGTGCGGCGCGGGAAAGGTCCGCCGGAAGGCGGCGTACGCGTCGCCGGTCACGACGTCGAGGGCCTCGGTCCGACCGAGCGCGGCGAGGACTTGGGTCCGGTCCCCGGCGGCGAGGCCCAAGACGGGCGCAACGAGGTCGAGGGCGGCTGACTCGCGGCTCGCGCGAGAGCGGTCGTTCCACATTGAACGCGGTCTCCTTCCGGTGCTTCCCCCGCACGATAGCCCTGCCGTCCGGCCCGACGCGCCAAGGTCCGGTGCGACGCCCGCCGGCTTCGGCCAACCGTCCGGATGCCCGGCGGGTGTCCATGCCGTGAGGTGCCATCCATCAACTATTGCCTTATGAAAGTGTTGTGTTAGGCTCGATCGCCGATCGAGAGGGGTGGACTGTGCCGAACACGCCGGCGTATCGCTCGCTGCTGGACGCGATGAGCCGGCTGGCGCGCGCCCAGCGAGCGGCGGCGGCCGACGTCGCCCGCGAGGCCGGCTGCCCGCGGGCCCTGCTCGGCCTGCTCTGGCTGCTGGCCAAGCACGGCGAGATGGGCGCCAGCGACGCCGCGCGGCACCTGCACGTCGGCGTCTCCGTGGCCAGCCGCCAACTCAGCGCCATGGTCGATCTGGGCTTCGCCGAGCGATCGAATCCGGACGCCGCGGGCGCGGACCGGCGCAGCCGGTCCATCCGCGTCACCGCAGTCGGGCTCGCCTTCGCCGCCGAGACGCATCGCCGACTGGAGGAGCGCGCGGCCCAGGTCTTCGGCGGCTGGACGCCCGCCGAACTGGCCGCGGCGGCGGCGGAGTTGGAGCGGGTCGCCGATGCCCTCGAACTGCCCGACCGGCGGCGGTCCACACCCCCGTCCCGGCCGACGACGAACGAGACGGAGAACGCATGACCAGCACCGAACCGGAGACCATGCCCACCCCGGCGGCGAGCTTGCCCGCCCACCCGACGGCGGAAGCGATGAACCACCGCCAGATCCTGGAGTCGCTCGCCGGGATCCTGCTCGGCATGTTCGTCTCGGTTCTCGCGACGAGCGTGGTCTCCAGTTCGCTGCCGCGAATCATCGCCGACCTGAGCGGGTCGGAATCCTCCTTCACCTGGGTGGTGACGGCCACCTTGCTGACCACCACGATCACGACGCCGATTTGGGGCAAGCTCGCGGACATCTACGACCGCAAAAAGCTGATCCAACTCGCCCTGCTGATCTCGGTGCTCTCCTCGGCAGCCGCGGGCCTGGCCCACAATGTCGGCACCCTGATCGGCATGCGCGCCCTGCAGGGGATCGGCGCGGGCGGCCTGACGGCCCTGGCCACCATCCTGCTCGCCGACATCCTCAGCCCCCGCGAGCGCGGCAAGTACATGGGCCTGATGGGCGGCATCATGGGCATCGGCATGGTCGGCGGACCCCTGCTCGGCGGCCTGATCACCGACACCCTGGGCTGGCGGTGGAATTTCTTCGTCGGGTTGCCGTTCGCCGTCGCGGCGATCATCGTCCTGCAGCGCACGCTGCGGCTGCCGCATCTGGTGCGCCAGGCCGTGCGGATCGACTACGTGGGCGCGCTCCTCATCTCGGGTGGCGTCGCGCTGCTGCTGCTGTGGGTGACCTTCGCTGGGAACAGCTTCGACTGGGGATCGTGGCAGACGGCGGTCATGGTCGGCGTCGGGATCGTTCTGCTCGTTCTGGCGGTCTGGGTCGAGTCGCGGGTCGAGTACGCGATCATCCCGATGCACCTGTTCCGGAACCGCTCCCTGGTGTTGGCCACGATCGCGAGCGTCGCCGTCGGTGTCTCGATGTTCGGCACGTCCGTCTTCCTCAGCCAGTACATGCAGATCGCCCGGGGGCGCACCCCCACCGAGTCCGGCCTGCTGACGATTCCGATGATTCTCGGCGTCTTCATCTCCTCGACCATCAGCGGGCGATTCATCACCAAGACGGGGCGGTACAAGGGCTTCATGGTGGCCGGCTCGGTGGTGCTGACCATCGGCCTCGCGCTGATGGGGACGCTGCGCTATGACACCAGCTTCGTCCTGGTGTGCACCTACATGTTTGTGCTCGGCATCGGGGTCGGCATGCTGATGCAGAACCTCGTCCTCGTGGTGCAGAACACGCTGGACGTGCACGAGATCGGCACCGGGACCGCGGCGGTCGCGTTCTTCCGCACGCTCGGCGGGGCGATCGGCGTGTCCGCGCTGGGCGCGCTGCTCAGTTCGCGGGTAACCACCCTGGTCACCGACGGACTGGCCGGGATCGGCGTCGACCCGTCCGCGATGCACGGCGGCACGGACACGATCCCGGACCTCGGCGCGCTACCCGCCACGATCCGAACGGTGGTCCAATCCGCGTACGGGCACGCGACGGCCGACCTGTTCCTGGTCGGCATCCCGGGTGGAATCGTGGCCCTGATCGCGGTGCTGTTCCTGCGGGAGGTGCCGCTCGGGCGAGCCTCCGGCGTCGAACAGCGCATCGCCCTGGGCGAGGTGGAAGAGGAGCCGGTCGCGACCCGCTGATCCACCTCCCGCGCGGCGAGTCAGTACCTTGCGCGGCGAGTCAGTACCTTGCGCGGCGAGTCAGTACCGTGCGCGGCGAGTCAGTACCTTGCGCGGCGAGTCAGTACCGTACGGCTGTTCGGTGCTCGTTTTCCCGGCGTGTCGCTACTGCCTCGGCGGCTACGGTACTGACTCGGCGCGCAAGGTACTGACTCGCGGGCCCAGGTACTGACTCGCCGCCCCAAGCACTGACTCGCGACGCAGCACCTCACGTCCACCGCCCGCCCGACCGGGCCGCGTCGCACGCGAGGCAGACGAGTTCGTCGAACACGACCCGATCCAATGCGGTCCAGGACGCGGGCACGGTCACAACCCAACAGGTGAACCA
>JAVBMU010000027.1:0-5918 GCA_031552185.1 Cellulomonadaceae bacterium
GACCCCGCCGCCGCCGCCGACCCCGCCGCCGCCGACGACGCCGCGAGCCGGTCGCGGCGGGCCCGCCTGGCCCGGCTGCGCGCCCTGGGGGCGCAGGTACGACTCTGCCGGGCCGACGTGACCGACGCGGCGCAACTCGACGCCGAGGTGCGGCGCCTGCGGGCCGAGCACGGCGCGATCCACGGCGTCGTGCACGCGGCGGGCGAGCCCGGGGGCGGCCTGCTGGCGGGCCGGACCCGCGCCGAGGTGGATCGGGTGCTCGCCGCCAAGGTCCGCGGGACGGTGAACCTGGATGCGGCGCTCGGCGCCGACCGCCCCGACTTTTTCCTGCTGTGCTCCTCGGTGAACGCGGTGCTCGGCGGCGTCGGGCAGGGCGACTACTGCGCCGCCAATGCGTTCCTCGACGCCTTCGCCCAGTGGAAGCGCGCCGGCGGCGACCGCGGTGTGATCGCCGTCGATTGGGGCCGCTGGGAGGGCATCGGCATGGCCGCGGGGGGCTTCGGCCGGCCCGGCGAACCGGCCGGGAAGGCGATCGGCCATCCGCTCCTGCGTCGGGTCGAGCGCGCCGAGCAGGGCGAGACCTACGTGGCCCGGTTCAGTACCGCCGACAGTTGGATCGTCTCGGATCACCGCCTGCTGGGGCACGGCCTGGTCCCGGGCACCGCCTACCTGGAACTGGTCCGGGCGGCGCTGGCCGAGCGCGCGGCCGGACGCGTTCTGCACCTGCACGATGTGCTCTTCGTCGCGCCCGTCGTCGTCCCCGACGGGCAGGAGCGCGACGTGTTCCTCACCGTGGAGGAGCGCGCCGACCAGGTGTTCTTCGCGGTGCGTTCGCGGGACGAGGAACTGGGCACCTGGCGGGACAACGCCACGGGCTGGGCCTCGTTCGAGCCCCGGGCCGAGCCTGTGGTCCGCGACGTCGAGGCCGAGCGGGCGGCCGCAGGAATCCGGGAGGTCTTCGCGACCGAGGCGGAGATCCTCGACCGAGCCCAGGCGCGGCGGTGGACCGACGGGCCGCTCCAGTTCAGCGTCGGGCCTCGCTGGCGCGTGCTGTCCCGGGTGGAACTCGGCGCCGGCCACGTCCTGACCACCCTGACCCTGCCCGCGGAATTCGTGGGCGACCTGACGGACTACCCCCTGCACCCGGCCGTGCTGGACATGGCCGTGGGAATCTTCCGGCTCGACGCCGAGGAACCGAACTACCTGCCGCTCGGCTACGACGACGTGCAGTACTTCGCGCCGCTCACGCCGACGGTCCGGTGCCACGCCCGGCCCCGTCCGGCCGCGGGTGCCTCGGCCGAGACCCTGGTCTGCGACCTCGAGCTGCTCGATCCGCACGGGCGCTTGCTGGTCGCGATCGCCGGCTACACGGTCAAGCGGGTCAACGACGTGCCCGCGCTGACCGCTCAGGTCACCCGGGCCGTCGCCACGGCCGTGGCGGCCGACGACGGCGGGGCCGAGCGGCCGGCGGGTATCCTCGCCGAACTCGGCCGCGGCCTGAGTGAGGCGCAGGGGATCGAGGCGGTGCGGCGGATCCTGTCGATGCCCGCCCCGCCGGCGCAACTTGTCGTCTGCCCCACGGAGTTCGACCGGCTGCGGGTCCTCGCGGATTCGATCACGCCGGAGCTGTTGGCGGCGCAGTCGCCCGCGCCCGCGCTGCCGACCCAGTCGCACCCCCGGCCCGAACTGGCGACGCCGTATGTCGAGCCGCGGACCCCGACCGAACGGGTGGTCGCCGACGTGTGGCAACAGGTCCTCGGGGTCGACGCCGTGGGGGTCGACGACGACTTCTTCGCGCTCGGGGGCCACTCGCTGGCGGCCGTCCAGGTCGGCACGCGGGTCCGCGCCCGGCTGGGTACGGAGTTCGACCTGAAGGACTTCTACGGCACGCCGACCGTCGCGCATCTGGCGGCGCTGGTCGACGAGCGGGCCGGTGCGCCGGTGGCCGCGGCCGAGCCGATCGAGGTCATCGACCGGGGCCGAGCGGAGTGGGACGAGGTCGCAAGTTGGTCGGACGAGGACGTGGATGCTCGCCTGCGCGAGTTGCTCGCCTCGAGCGACGACGGCGTGTGGTGACGGCGCTGAGAACGATCCGAGCAGTGGTTGAGGGAGACGGACGATGGTGATGCCCGATGTGCACAATCTCTCGGCGCAGGCGAAGCGCGAATTCCTGGCGGAGCAGTTGCGCCGGCGTTCGAGGCAGGTCTTCCCGGCGTCGTTTCCGCAGCAACGGCTGTGGTTTCTCGAACAACTGACGCCCGGCAATACGGCCTACAACCTGCCCCGGGCGGTGCGCGTGGTGGGCGAGATCGACCTGGCGCAGTGGAAGCGGGCGATCGACGCGAT
This sequence comes from Cellulomonadaceae bacterium, assembly GCA_031552185.1. Lineage (GTDB taxonomy): Bacteria > Actinomycetota > Actinomycetes > Actinomycetales > Cellulomonadaceae > JAVBMU01. The sequence goes on from JAVBMU010000027.1 coordinate 2,347, forward strand.
CGTGCACCGCCACGAGGCGCTGCGCACGACGTTCGACAACGTCGACGGCAACCCGGTGCAGGTGGTCACCGGCCGGCTCGAACCCGAATTCGCGGTGGTCGACTGCCCGCACCTGCGGGGGCCGGCCGGGCGGGCGGGCATTCTGGCCCGCGCGGCGGAGGAGTTCGCGCGGCCGTTCGACCTGCGGACCGGGCCGCTGCTGCGCCTGACGTTCCTGCGCCTGGCGCCCACCGAGCACATTCTGCTGGTGACCATCCATCACATCGCGGCGGACCTGTGGTCGACGTCGGTCTTCCTGACCGAACTCGCCGACCGCCTCGGCGCGGCCTCGACCGGGTCGGCGCCGCAGGCGCCGCCGCTGCCGATCCAGTACGCGGACTATGCGGCCTGGCAGCACAAGCAGATGGCGGCCGGCGCGTTCGCGGACGACCTGGCCTATTGGCGCGCGGCCCTGGCCGGCGCCGCGCCGGTGCTCGATCTGCCGCTCGACCACCCCCGGCCCGCCGTGCAGACCACCCGCGGCGGTTCGGTGCCGTTTGCGCTGGATGCCGCGGTCATGGCCGAGGTGCGCGCCCAGAGCCGAGCGCTCGGGGTCACTCCCTTCATGACCTTGCTGGCCGCCTTCAACGTGCTGCTGCACCGGTACAGCCGGGCGGACGACATCGTGGTCGGCGTGCCGGTCGCGAACCGCGAGCGGCCCGAGATCGAACACCTGATCGGCTACTTCGTCAACATGTTGCCGCTGCGCACCGACCTGTCCGGGGCGCCGACCTTCCGCGAGTTGCTCGGCCGGGTCCGGACCACGGTGCTCGGCGCGTTCGCGCATCAGGGGCTGCCGTTCGAGACCCTGGTCGAGGCGATTGCGCCGCAGCGCGACGCCTCGCGCAGCCCGCTGTTCCAGGTCTCCTTCATCTTCCAGAACATCGAGATGCCGACCCTGGACGCGGCCGGCATCCGCCTGGAGCCGATGGACGTCCCGAGCGCGACGGCGCGATTCGACCTCGAATTGCAGGTCTTCGACGGCGAAGCGCTGACCGGCCGGTTCGAGTACAACGCCGACCTGTTCGACGCGGCGACCGTGGCGGGCATGGCCGCCCACCTCGCGGTGCTCGTCGCCGGCCTGGTCCGGGACCTCGACTGCCCGATCGACCAGGTGCCGATGCTCACCCGCGACGAACTGCTGCTCCTGCGCGAGCGGTGGAACGAGACCGCGCGCGCCTGGCCGGAGCCCTTCCTGACGCATCGCGCGATCACCGCGCAGGCCGCCCGCACGCCGGACCGGCGCGCCGTCACCTGTGGCGCGGCAAGCGTGAGCTACGCCGAGTTGGACCGCCGGGCGAACCAACTGGCGCACCGGCTGCGCGCCCTGGGCGTCGACCGCGACGCCCTCGTGGGCATCTGCCTGGAACGCTCCGTGGAGATGGTGGTGGCGGTGCTGGCGGTGCTCAAGGCCGGCGGGGCGTACGTCCCGCTGGACCCGGGCTTCCCGGCGGAGCGGATCGAGTACATGCTCGCCGACTCCGGACTGCGGGTGCTGATCACGCAGCGCACGGTCGTCGAGCATCTGCGGCCCGGTGCAGCCGACCTGCTGGTGCTGGACGAGATCCGGGCCGACCTGGATGCGCTCGCCGCCGACGCGCCGCCGGACCACATCGGCGCGGCGGATCTCGCCTACGTCATCTACACCTCCGGCTCGACCGGGCGGCCCAAGGGGGTGCAGATCCCGCACGGGCCATTGGCCAACTTCCTGCACTCGATGCTCGAACGGCCCGGTCTGACCATCGACGACCGTCTGGTTGCCGTGACCACGCTCTCCTTCGACATCGCCATGCTCGAACTGCTGCTGCCCCTGATGGTCGGCGCCGAGGTGATCGTGGCCCCGCGGGAGACGGCCACCGACGCCACCCGGCTCGCGGACCTCCTGGACACCTCGCGGGCGACCGTGATGCAGGCGACGCCGACCACCTGGCGCATGCTGCTGGACGCCGGCCGGACCTGGCGGCCCGGGTTGCGCGTCCTCGTCGGCGGCGAGGCCCTGCCGCCGGGGCTCGCCGCCGAACTGGTCGCGACCGGATCGCCCGTATGGAACATGTATGGGCCCACCGAGACCACCATCTGGTCGGCCGTCGGCCCGGTCGGCGAGGGGCCCGTCGACCTGGGCGAACCGATCGCGAACACGCAGCTATACGTGCTGGACGAGGCCCGCCAACTGGTCCCGCTGGGGGTCCCCGGCGAGTTGTACATCGGGGGCGACGGGCTCGCCCGGGGCTACCTCGGCCAGAGCGATTTGACGGCCGAGCGGTTCGTGCCGGATCTGTTCGGCGCGGGCACCGACGCCCGGCTCTACCGGACCGGGGACCTGGTCCGCCGCCGCCACGACGGCCGGATCGAGTTCCTCGGCCGGCTGGATCACCAGGTCAAGGTCCGGGGGTATCGGATCGAGCTGGGCGAGATCGAGACCGAACTGGTCGCCCAACCGGGCGTCAAGGCCGCGGTCGTCACCGTCCGCGAGGACGCGCCCGGCGACCAGCGTTTGGTCGCCTACCTCGTGCCCGACGCCGGGCCGGATCCGGCCGCCGCGGGCGGCGACCTCGAAGCGGGCCGGTGGCTGGACGACGTCGACCGCTGGCGGCAGATTTGGGACACGGCCTACGACGCCGAGCCGGGGCCGGCCGACGCGCCGGTCGGGGACGACTTCCGCGGCTGGCTCAGCAGCTACACGCGGGCCCCGATCCCCGCCGCCGAGATGCGCCGCTGGGCCGACGCGACCGCCGCGCGGGTGCTGGCCGCCGGACCGCGATCCGTCCTCGACATCGGCTGCGGGACGGGCGGGATCCTGTCCCGGCTGGCGCCGGCGTGCGCAGAGTACTGGGGCGCCGATATTTCGACGGTGTCGCTCGCCCGGCTCCGGGCGGTCGCCGACGAGCAGGAGTGGGGCGGGCGGGTGCAGCTCTTCGAGTGCCCCGCCCACCGGCTGGACGAGTTGCCTGCGCGGACCTTCGACGCCGTCGTGCTGAACTCCGTCGCCCAGTACTTCCCGGATGCGGCGTACCTGCTGGCCGTGATCGACGGCGCCCTGACCCGGCTGGCCCCGGGCGGCACGCTGTTCCTGGGGGACCTGCGCAGCCTGCCGCTGCTGGCCGCGTTCCACGCCTCGGTGGAACTCGCCCGCGCCGGCGGCGAGGCGAGCGCCGAGGCGATCGCCGCGCAGGTCGCCCGGGCCGTGGACGAGGAGGAGGAACTCGTCGTCGACCCGCGGCTGTTCACCGCCGTCGTCGCGGGTCTGCCGGGCGTGTCCGGGGTCCGGGTGCTGCCCCGGCGCGGCGGCGACGACAACGAGATGGTGCGGTTCCGCTACGACGTGCAGATCACGGTCGACGGCCCCGCTGCCGAGCCCACGGGCGCGGCCGTCGAGTGGCTGGACTGGACGTCGGCCGGCCTCACCGTGGCCGCGGTCCGCGACCGGCTCGCGGGCTCCCGCCCGGATGTGCTGGCCGTCCGCGCGGTCCCGAACGCACGAACGGTGCTCGCGGCCCGCGCCGCCGCGCTGCTCGCCCAGCCGGCGGCCGGCC
>JAVBMU010000097.1:0-41513 GCA_031552185.1 Cellulomonadaceae bacterium
CACCCCCGGCCCCCCCGCCCCCCCACGGGGTGTTTATTTGTTTGCGCGGTCAAAACTCCCAAACAACCCGGGGGTGGGCCGCCCGAGGACGTTTCGGCGGACGCGTTGCCGGCGACGGATGCGGCGCGCGGCTCGCCTGCGACCGCCCCTCACCGCGTCGCGCGGCGCCGCCGCCGCGCGGCGGCGTCGGCTCCGACGTCGGCGGCGGCAGCTCCGGCGGGCGCAGCCGCGGGGGCGCGCCGCTCCCCGTCCCCTCGGCTTTCCCGGAGTACGGGCGCGACCAGCACCGACACGGCCGCGAGCCCCGCGAGTGCGACGAAGCCCCACGCGAACTCATCCGCCGTCGCGAAGATGCCCGTGAGCACCCCGCCGAGGACGGCCCCGGCATAGGTGAAAACGTTGAGCCGCGCGACGGCCCAGTCGGTGGCGGCGGCGACGTCGAGCGGTCCACCGGGATACCCCGCCCGGCGGGCGGCCGCCACGGACTCCCGCGCCCGGTCGCCGGCGGCCGAGAACGCGAGCGGCGCGATGACACCGATGCCCAGCCCGGTCGCGGCAAAGCCGAGCACCGCGACCGGCCACGGGGACCCCGCGCCACCGGCCGGCCACGGCAGCGCCGGCGCGGCGGCCACGGCAAGGAAACCGAGCGCGCCGACCGAACCGCCGAGCCGTGCGATCCGGACCCGTCCGTGCCGGCGGACCGCCCGGTCGGCCAGAAGGCGGGTGAGGATCAGAGTCGCCTGGTAGGCGGCGTATCCCCAGGGCGCGACGACGGCGCCCGCGCCGAGCACGTTGCGCAGGAAGGAAGCGCTCCAGGCGGAGACGGCGGAGTCGGCGACGGGGAAGGCGAGCATCGCGACGCCGAGCACCGCAACGGTCCCGGCGGCGACCCCGATCCGCCGGCGCAGCGCAGCGCCGTGCGCCGCCGAAAACTCGGCCGGCGCAATCGCGGACATTCCGACGCCGGCGGGCCACTCGACCGCCACCGGCACCTCGGCGCCGAACCCACCCGGCACCGCGACCCGCCCGCCGTCGCCCAGCCCGCCCGGCGGGAGTCCACTGGGCGCCGCCCCGAGCAGCCGCGGTCGCACGGTCGCCGCGCCGACCGCGACGATGCCCGCGACCAGCGCAAACGTCGCAACGAAGCTCGCGTCGAGCGCCGCCGCCCCGGAGATGAGCAACGCCCCCGCCACGCCCCCTGCCGCATTCGCGGCGAAGAATGAGGCCAGCAGGCTGCGCCCGTACCGACGTTCGACGTCGATCCCCTGCATGTTCATCCCGGCGTCGACGATTCCGAGCGCCATCCCGTACGCAGCGATCGTCACGAAGAACCCCGGCCAGGTCCGGGCGACCCCGACGCCGGCGATCGCGACGGCGGCCAACAGCAGGCCACCGGTGACCACCCGTCGGGACCCCACCCGCGGCGCCGTCGTCCCCGACAGCGCGCTCCCGGCGCCGGCGCAGACGCAGACCCCGAGAATCACTAGCGTGACGACGTCATCGCCCAGGTCGAGTCGCCGCTGGTAGGTGGGGATGCTCGTCAGGACGGCGGCGAAGCCGACCCCCTGGATTGCGTACACCACGCTCGCGGCGATGCGGGCCCGGCGCAGCACGCCGGCGACAGGACTCATGGCCGCACAGCCTAAGGGCGAACGTCCTGGTCAGCACATCGAATCGCAACTGCCGAAACCGTGGTTAGTTGCAGTTTTGGGCCCAAAACTGCAACTAACCACGGGTTCGGCCGGCGGGCAGGCGGGCCGGTGACGTCACGCGCGGCGGTGGGCGCGCAGGAAGGCCGCGACCTCGCGGCCGACGCCGCCGGGCAGGTCGCGCCCGGTGAACCGCAAGAGGTCGACTCGGCCGGTCGCGGCGATGGCATTCTGCCGCCGTCGATCGGCGAACACGGGACCGACGTGCACCTCACGGCCGTCCATCTCGACGGCGAGCCACCGGCCACCGCCTAGCCGCCACGCCATATCGGCGCGCGCGATGATCCGTCCATCCCGGTCGGTGATCAGCATTTGAAGAGCGTCCGGGGGCACGCCCGCGTCGATGCAGTCGAGCCGGCCGAACGACTCCAAGGGAGACTCAGCCCGCGCGTCGGCCAGGGTCCACAGCTCATGTCGACTCGCGACGCCGCGCCGCCCCCGGGCCAGGTCGTGGGACCGGACCAAACGGGCCCGATCGATCAGCCCGAGATGCAGCGCCGAATCCAGAACCGCGAGGCCATGCCGGCGGTCAAGTTCCGGCACCGCCTGAGCCAGCGCCCACTCGGCCGACGCCGTCCGCCGCCCATATCGCGGCACTGTAGTCATGCCATGATCGAATTCCCGCAGCCGAACCGCGTCGCGGTTCCGCCGGTCGGTCGCGCGCGGCAGAGCGACCTCCGGGGTGATGCATTCGGGCAGCCCCCGAACCCCGAGCAGCGCGAGTGCACTCGTCCCGACCGCGATCGCCTCGGGCCCGAACGCGAGCAGGCCGAGCCACGCCGCACGTTCGCGCCGCTCGTCCCACGTCCGATCCGACCCCATCCGATCCGGCGAGGCCCGGTCCGACGCCCGCCGATCCGCACCGGCGCGCGTGTCGTACACGCCCCGGGTGGGACGCCGCCAAGCGCCCTGGGCCACGAGCCGATCCACCTGACGTCTGGTCAGGCCGGCGTCGAAACACTGCGCAAGCTCGAGGAGCCCGGCCTGACGGGCGGCAATCCGGGCGAGCGCCCCGGGAATCTCCACAGCAACCATGGGACCGACCCAACTCCCGGCCCGGTGCCGCGGCAACGGTCGCCGTCGGGATGTGTGGGTAACCGGCCCGACCCCGCCGCTGTGCAAGTCTTGTTCGACGCCGAACCGGCAGGCCACCGCCGCCGGCCGGCGCCCGGCCCTACGGCCGCAGGCCGGCGGCCCGCTCTGCCGCGTCGACGACGTTGGCCAGCAGCATCGCCCGGGTCATCGGCCCGACGCCGCCCGGCGTCGGGGACAGCCAGCCCGCGACCTCCTCGACCCCCGGCGCCACATCCCCGAGCAGCCGCGCCCGCCCGGTCTCGGGATCCAGCACCCGCCGGACGCCGACGTCGAGCACGATCGCCCCCGGCTTCACGTCCTGGGGCCGGACAACGCCCGGCGCGCCGGCCGCGGCAACGATCACGTCGGCCTGCCGCAGGTGGTACGGCACGTCCACGGTGCCGAGGTGCGTCAGGGTGACAGTGGCGTTGATTTCCTCCCGGGTCAGCAACAACCCGATCGGCCGCCCCACCGTCGTCCCCTGCCCGACCACGACAATGTGCAGCCCGGCCAACTCGATCCCGTGCCGGTGCAGAAGCTCGACGCACCCCACCGGCGTGCACGGCAGCGGCGAGGTGACCGGCTCGTTCACCCGCAACACGAGCCGCCCGAGGTTGATCGGGTGCAGCCCGTCCGCGTCCTTGGCGGGGTCGATCCGCTCCAGGATGCGGTTCTGGTCGACGCCGCCCGGCAAGGGCAGTTGCACGATGTATCCAGTACATGCCGGGTCGGCATTGAGCCGATCGACGGCGGCCTCGACATCGGCCTGTCCGGCGTCGGCGGGCAGGTCCACCCGGATGGAGGCGATGCCGACCTCGGCGCAGTCGCGGTGCTTGCCCGCGACATACACCTGGGACGCCGGGTCCTCGCCCACGAGCACAGTCCCCAGCCCCGGCCGCACCCCGAGGGTCTCCAACGCGGCGACCCGCTTGCGCAGTTCGGCCTTGATCGTGGCCGCCGTCGCCGTTCCGTCCAGCTTCCGCGCGGTCATCCCCGCGGCCCTACTGGACGAGGCCCGGGTACAGCGGGAACGCGGCGGTCAGCGCGTCCACGCGGGACCGCAGCGCGTCCGCGTCGACGTCCGCGCCCGCGCGCAGCGCAGTGGCGATGATCTCGGCCACCTCGACGAACTGGTCCTCGCCGAAGCCCCGCGTGGCCAGCGCGGGCGTCCCGATCCGCAGCCCCGAAGTGACCCGCGGCGGGCGCGGGTCGAAGGGGATGGCGTTGCGGTTCACGGTGATCCCGACGTCGTGCAGCAGGTCCTCGGCCTGCTGCCCGTCCAGCTTGCTCGCCCGCAGGTCAACCAGGACCAGGTGGACATCGGTCCCACCGGTCAGCACGGACACGCCGGCGTCGGCGACGTCGGGCCGGGTCAGCCGCTCGGCGAGGATGCGCGCGCCGGCCAGCGTCCGGGCCTGCCGCTCGGCGAACTCCTGGCCCGCCGCGAGCTTGAACGCCACCGCCTTCGCCGCGATGACGTGCATCAGCGGGCCGCCCTGCTGCCCGGGGAACACCGCGGAGTCGATCTTCTTCGCCCACTCGTCCGTGCTCAGAATGAAGCCGGACCGCGGGCCGCCGATGGTCTTGTGAACGGTCGAGGAGACGACGTCCGCGTACGGCACCGGCGAGGGGTGCAGCCCGGCGGCGACCAGCCCCGCGAAGTGGGCCATGTCCACCCACAGCCTGGCGCCGACTTCGTCGGCGATCTCGCGGAACCCGGCGAAGTCGAGGTGGCGCGGGTAGGCGGACCAGCCGGCGATGATGACGCTCGGCCGGTGTTCCAGCGCGGCCTTGCGCACGGCGTCCAACTCGATCCGGTAGGTCTGCGGGTCGACGCCGTACGCGCCGACGTCGTACAACTTGCCGGAGAAGTTGATCTTCATGCCGTGGGTCAGGTGCCCGCCGTGGGCGAGTTCCAGGCCGAGGATCCGATCTCCCGGGGTGGCCAGGGCGTGCAGCACGGCGGCGTTCGCCTGCGCCCCGGCGTGCGGCTGCACGTTGACGTGGTCGGCGCCGAACAGCGCCTTCGCCCGCGCGATGGCGAGACTCTCGGCGATGTCCACCTGTTCGCAGCCGCCGTAGTACCGCCGGCCGGGATAGCCCTCGGCGTACTTATTGGTCAGGACCGACCCCTGCGCCTGCAGGACGGCCGTCGGGACGAAGTTCTCCGAGGCGATCATCTCCAGCGTGCCGCGCTGGCGGGCGAGTTCGCCGTCGAGCACGGCGGCAATCTCGGGGTCGACGTCGACCAGGGGCCGGTACAGGGACGATTCGGCGGTCGGTTCGGCAGATCGTTCGGCGGACGGGTCGAAGGACGTTGAACTCATGGCGCTCCTCCTGGGCTGTTGGGCCATGACCGGGGCGGTTCGGCGGTCGTGGAGGTACGCGCAGGCACGGGCCTCCGGGGACGCGGTGCCCAGGCGAACGACCCGTCGTCAACGCAAGCTCGCCGCTCCCCGGTGGTACTCCACCCGCCCGCGCATGTGCCCGCCGTCGGCCGGGGCCGCGAAGCCCACGACACCTGCGGGCGCGACTGCGCGGGGTGCGCCAGTCGCGACCGCTCGATCCTAGCGCACGGCCGGCGCACCCCCCTGATTGCCAGTGGCGCGGAGCGTGCCTTCACTGGAACGACCCGTCAGGTAGGCGGGCCTGCGAATAGCGGAGGTGTCAACGATGATCGCCCATCGGCGACGGACCGGCTTTGCGCGGCCCCTCGGCATGATGGCCGTCGCGGCAGCCACGATCGCCATGCTCGTCGCCTGCGGCGACGACAACAGCGGCTCGTCGGAGTCCGAGTCAACCTCGGCCGGATCGGGCGGGGCGGGCGGCTCCATCGCCCTGCTGCTGCCCGAGGTCAAGACGACCCGGTACGAACAATTCGACAAGCCCTACTTCGAGGCGAAGGTCAAAGAACTGAGCCCCGACACGAAAGTGCTCTACTCCAATGCCGAACAGGACGCCGCCAAGCAGCAACAGCAGGCCGAGGCGGCGCTGACCAACGGCGCGAAGGTGATCGTGCTCGACCCCGTCGACTCGACCGCCGCGGCCAGCATTGTCAACGCCGCAAAGGCCAAGGACGTACCGGTGGTGGCGTACGACCGGTTCATCAACGGCGCCCCGATCGCGTACTACATCTCCTTCGACAATGAGAAGGTCGGCCAACTCCAGGGCACCGCGCTCGTCGACGAGCTGAAGGCGGGCACCGCCACCGGCGGCATCATCATGATCAACGGCTCGCCCACGGACAACAATGCGACGTCATTCAAGAAGGGCGCCCATTCGGTCATCGACCAGAGCGGCATCAAGGTCCTCGCCGAGTTCGACACCCCGGACTGGAGCCCGGACAAGGCCCAGAACTTCATGAGCAGCCAACTCACCAAGTTCTCCGGCCAGATTGCCGGCGTCTACGCCGCGAATGACGGCACCGCGGGCGGCGCGGTGGCGGCCATGAAGACCGGCAATGTGACCCCGTGGCCGCCGGTCACCGGGCAGGACGCCCAGTTGGACGCGATCCAGCGCATCCTGGCGGGCGACCAGTTCATGACTGTTTACAAGGCGATCAAGCCGGAGGCCGAACGGGCCGCCGAGGTCGCCGTCGGGCTGTTGAAGGGCGAGACCCCGGAGGGAGACACCACCTTCGAGGGCATCCCGGCCACGCTGCTCACCCCCGTCGCGGTCACCAAGGACAACATCAAGGACACCGTGGTGAAGGACGGCTTCTACACGGTCGAGCAAATCTGCACCAGTCAGTACCAGGCCGACTGCACGGCAGCCGGGCTGTCCTGACCCGTCGCCGGCCGCGGGCGACGGACCGCCCGCCCGCGGCCCCCGGCGCCGGGGCGACGACCGCCGCCCCGGCGGCAGGTCGCCATGCGTTGTGTGCTCCTCACGTCGGATGCACCGTGCGTCGAATGCTCCCAACGCGCCCGAGGAGGGCCTATGACGTCCCCCGCGACCGGCGTCGCCCGGCCGGCAACCGACGGCGAGCCCGGCGCGGCCGCCGCCGGCGAACCGCGTCCCGGCACCGCCGGCGAACCGATCCTGTCCCTGCGCGGCATCACCAAGCGGTTCGGTGCCGTCCAGGCGCTCGCCGGCGTCGACCTCGACGTCCGGGCGGCCGAGGTGGTCGCCATCGTGGGCGACAACGGCGCCGGCAAGTCCACCCTGGTCAAGGTGATGGCCGGGGTGCACCCGCCGGATGGCGGGACCATCACCTGGGAGGGCCGCCGCGTCAGCGTGCCGAGCCCGGCCGCGTCCCGGGAGTTGGGCATCGCGACGGTCTTCCAGGACCTCTCGCTGTGCGACAACCTCGACGTGGTGGCGAACCTCTTCCTCGGCCGCGAGGAGATGCGCGGTTCGACGCTCGACGAGGTCCGGATGGAGCGGGACTCCTGGTCGCTGCTGCGGCAGTTGTCCGCCCGGATTCCCTCCGTGCGGATTCCGGTGGCGTCCCTGTCCGGGGGACAGCGACAGACGGTGGCGATCGCCCGCTCGCTGCTCGGCGAGCCGCGGGTGGTCATCCTCGACGAGCCGACGGCGGCACTCGGCGTCGCCCAGACGGCGGAGGTGCTGGGCTTGGTGGGGCGACTGCGGGAGCGCGGCCTCGGCGTCGTCCTGATCAGCCACAACATGGCCGACGTCCAGGCCGTCGCGGACCGCGTCGCCGTGCTCCGGCTCGGCCGGAACAACGGCGACTTCCGGATTGCCGACGTCACCAACGAGGACATCGTCGCCGCGATCACCGGCGCCCGGCAGGACGCCGCGGGCACCGGGGCGGGCGACGCCGCGAGCCGCCCGGCGGCTCCGGAGCCCACGGCCGAGGAGGAGGCCCGATGAGTACGGATGTCTCGCCCGTCGAACCGACGGCGGCGGTCGCGACCGACCTGCAGGACGAGCGGCTGATCCGGGCCGAGGGCATGAACGGGCGGTTGCGCGCCGCCCGGGCCCGGGTCCGGGGCGGCGACCTCGGGTCGCTGCCGGTGGTGATCGGCCTCGCCGTGATCTGGGTGATCTTCCAGGCCCTGAACTCGAACTTCCTGACCCCGGGCAATCTCTCCGACCTCGCCCAGCAGTGCGCCGCCGTCGGGACCATCTCGATCGGCGTCGTGCTGGTCCTGCTGCTCGGTGAGATCGACCTCTCGGTCGGCTCGGTCAGCGGGGTCTCGGCCGCCATCCTGGGGGTCGGCTTCGTCAACCGCGGCTGGCCGCTGGTGCCGACCATGCTGCTTGCGCTCGCCGTCGGGGCACTGATCGGCACGTTCTACAGCCTGCTGTTCATTCGGTTCGGGGTGCCGAGCTTCGTCATCACGCTCGCCGGCCTACTCGGCTTCCAGGGGCTGCAGTTGTGGATTCTCGGCAGCACCGGGTCGATCAATATCCCGTTCACCTCGTGGATCGTGCGGTTCTGCCAGCAGATGTTCCTCACTGCCTGGCAGACCTACCTGGCGGTCGCCGTCATCGTCGTGGTCTACGTGGCGACGGCGCTGGGGCACCGCCGCCGCCGGGTGGCGGCCGGCCTCTCGGCGACGTCGACGACGGAGATCGCCGTCCGCGGCGCGCTGATGCTCGCCGTGCTCGGTTTCGCCGGCTGGTACCTGCTGCGCGGCCCGGGGTTCGGCTGGATGTTCGCGCTGTTCGTGGCGCTGGTCGTGACGATGAATTTCCTGCTCACGCGCACCCGTTGGGGGCGGGCGGTCTACGCCGTCGGCGGTAGCGTCGAGGCCGCCCGGCGGGCGGGCATCCGGGTGAACCGCATCTTCATCTCGGTCTTCACCGCGACGGCGACCTTCGCCGCCCTCGGCGGTCTGCTCGCCGCCGGTCGGCTCGCCTCGGCGAACCAGAGCACCGGCTCGGCGGACACGAACCTGAACGCGATCGCGGCCGCGGTGATCGGCGGCACCAGCCTCTTCGGCGGGCGGGGCAACGCCTACTCGGCCCTGCTCGGGATCCTGGTGATCCAGTCGATCTCCAACGGCCTGTCGCTGCTCAACCTGAACTCGCCGATCCGCTACATGATCACCGGCGCGGTGCTGCTCATCGCCGTCATCATCGACTCGCTCTCGCGGCGCTCGCGGCGCACGGCCGGCCGGGCGTAGCGGGGAAATTCCGCAGCGCGCAGGTCAGCCACTGACGGCCCACCCGCGTGCAGCCGCGCCGGTGTCAGCGGATGGCCTTCGGCCGACCCTTGAGCAGCGCGTTGATCCGGTCGACGTCGGCCCGGGTCCGGCTCTCGTCGCGGTCCAGGAAGGCGAACCTGGCCATCTCGACGACGTCATAGGTCTCGCCGTTCCCGAAGCGCAACCGCGGCATCACGACGTCGGCCCCGCCCCGGGCTTGGTCCCCGTGGCTCACGCTCGCTCGCGTTCCCGCAGCGGGACGCCGGACCGGCTTGCCGAACCGGCGCACCACGACCTCGCCGTCGGCCACGGCGATCCCCGTCGGCCAGGCCCGGACCGCGGCCCCGACGCCGAGGACCAGCCCGATGACGCCCTCGAACCAGTGGCCCGTGAGCACAAAGGCCGCCCCGAAACCCACCACCAGGGCGCACATCGACATCGTGAACCACCGGGTGGGCGAGTAGACCACCGAGCCCCTGGGCGCCATCGCCAACCACCTCCGGATGCCTGCGCCGACGTCCCGGACAGGCTACCGAAGTCCGTCCCCGGCCAGCACCCAACCCTGCGCGGCTCGGCGGGTCTCCCAGAAAACGGCGTACGGTCCCGCCACGGCGAGCAGGTCCTCGTGCCGGCCGACCTGGGCGACTCGCCCATCGCTTCCCAGGACGACGATCTGGTCCGCCTCGGCGATGGTCGAAAGCCGGTGCGCCACCACGATCCGCGTGCGCCCGTCGAGCCGGCGCAGACCCGCGGTGATGGCGCGTTCGTGCACCGGGTCCAGCGCGGACGTCGCCTCGTCCAGGAGCAGGACGGGCGCGTCCTTGAGGATCGCCCGGGCGATCGAGACCCGCTGCCGCTCGCCGCCGGAGAGCAGCGATCCACCCTCCCCCACCCGGGCGTGCCACCCGCCGGGGAGCCGGGCGGCGATCTCGTCCACCGCGGCCGCCCGACCCGCCGCCAGCACGTCCGCCTCGGCGGCGTCCGGCCGGCCCATGCGAATGTTGTCCAGGAGGCTGCCGGAGAACAGGAACACGTCCTGGAAGACGGGTGCGATCAGCGCCATCGTGCCCGCGGTGCCCAGGTCCCGGACGTCGACCCCGCCGATTCGCACCGCCCCCGAGTCGACGTCGTGAAAGCGCGCGATCAGCTTGGTGACGGTGGTCTTCCCGGAGCCGGAGGGACCCACGATCGCCGTGGTGGTCCCGGCCGGCACCGCGACCGACACGCCCGCCAGCACCGGAACGCCGGGCACGTAGCCGAAGTGGACGTCGCACAGTTCGACGCCGATGGCTCCGGTCGGGGCCGGCGCGGGCCGCTCGGGTTCCGGGAGCGTCGGGAGCGCCAGCAGCTCGTGCACCTCCGCGAGCGCCGCAGCCGAGACCCGGATGCTCGCGCCAAGGTCGGCAATGAGAACCAGCGGCTCGCCGAACCGAACGCCGAGCACCATCGCGCCGACCATGGCGGGGATGTCGAAGCCGCCCCCGGTGGCCAGGTAGAGCGCGATCATCACCAAGCCGGTGACCACGGCATGCACGGCGGTGGCGAAAGTCGACAGGCCGACTGAGCCGCCGATCAGCATCCGCCGCCGCGCGACACTCTGTTCGGCCAGAGCCTCGTGCATGGCGCGCGCGGTCCGGTCCGCGCCGCCGAAGGCCCGCAGCGCGGGCTGGACGCGGGCAAACTCGACGATCCGCGCGCAGGACGCCGCGATCGCGGCCGTGTCACGCGAATTGCGGCGCCCGACGACGACCGTCGTCACCCGGTAGGTCACCGCGAGCAGGGGCGCGCAGAACAGCACCGCGAGCGCAATCCGCCAATCCACCAGGACCAGCCCGACCAGGACGGTGGCGGGGGTGACGATCGCGTTCATGATCAGCCGGTTGAGGTGCGCGGGAACCTGGGCCACGGTCAACAGACCCGCGCTGGTCAATCTGGCCAATCGGCCGGTGAGCGCAAGATCGACGGTGCCGAGCGGCAGCCGGGCGATCAGTTCACCCAGGTCGAGTTGCAGCTTGGTCGCCACGTCCACCGCGAGCGCCTGGGATCGCACGACGGCGACCCAGGTGACCACGGCGTACGCCACCGTCACCGAGCCGAGCCACAGCACGGGTTCCCACACCTGCCCGCCCGGCGTGAACAGCGCCCGCAGCAGGGGCACGATGAGGACGAACGCGACGCCCTGCAGGAAAGCGGCCAGGACGAACAGCGCGAGCGAGCGGTCGTACCGCCGTCGGCCCGGCGCGTCGAGCAGACAACGAACCCGACGGATCATGCCATGACCTCCTCGTGCGGGGCGGCCTCGCAGGCCGCCCACAACTGGGCGTAGTGACCCCCGGCGGCGAGCAGGTCCGCGTGCCGGCCCTGCTCGACGATGCGGCCGCCGGCCAGCACCACGATCCGGTCCGCGTGGGTGATCGTGTGCAGCCGGTGTGCGATGACGACGACGGTGCGCCCGCGGGCGAGCGTGGACAGGGCGGCCTGGATCGCCGCCTCGGAGTCGGGATCCGCGAATGCGGTCGCCTCGTCGAGTACCAGGACCGGGGTGTCGGCGAGCAATGCCCGGGCGATCGCCACCCGTTGGCGTTCCCCGCCGGAGAACTGGACCTCCTTGCCGAGCACGGCGTCGAGGCCGGCGGGTTCGGCGCGGATGCGGTCGGCGATCTGCGCCGCAGCCGCGGCCGCGAGGATCTCCTCGTCCGTCGCCCCGGGGCGGCCCAGCGCGATGTTGTCCCGGATCGAGGCCGTGAGCAGGTGGTCTTCCTGGAAGACGAAGCCGATCCGCCGATACAGATCGTCGGCCGCGATTCCCGGCAGCGGGACGCCGCCGAGCGCCACCGTGCCCTCCTGCGGGTCGTAGAACCGCGGCACCAGCCGAGCCAGCGTCGACTTTCCCGAGCCCGAGACACCCACCAGGGCCGTGATCGTGCCGGGGGTCAGCTCGAGCCGGATATCGGCCACCGCTGCCGGCCCGGCGGTGCATCCGCCCACAACTGCGGGCATCGGCGGGCCGGCGGCGGTGCCGACGTCGGCGGCGACGACGGGGTTGTCCCCCAACCGGTCGTCGTCGGCGTCGTAGCGGAAGGTCACGCCGTCGAAGGTGACGGCGTTCCCGTCCGGAGTGCGGGGGTGGGCGGGCTCTTTGACGGCGGGCAACGACAACAACGCGTGCACGCGGCGGGCGGCCTGCTCCGCCTCGCGGAGTTGGGTGAAACCGGTTCCGAGGGCGAGGACCGGCGCGCAGATGCCGAGGCCGAGCACGATTGCGGCCAGCACGTCGATCGGAGAGGTGCCGCTGCGCACGAGCACCGCGCCGGTGATCGCCAGGAGGGTGAGGCCGACGGGCGGAGCGCTCACCACTTCCACGGCGGTGCCCGTTTGGGCTGCCTGGGCCATCCAGCCTGCGAAGAACTCTCGGAACCGGGCACAGGACTGTTCGAACTGCCCGTGCGCCCGCCCGGGCTCGCCGAACGCCTTGACGACGGCGATCCCACCCGCGTACTCGACCGTCGCGGCGTTGATCTCGCCGAGCGACCGGTCGTACTCGTCGTAGAGCTCCATCGAGCCGCCCATGGCCCGCACGTAGCAGATCAGCGTCGCGATCAGCGGGATGAGCGCGGCGACCGCCAGCCGCCAGTCGACAATCAGCAAGTAGGCGAGGGTCGCGACCGGGATCACGACGGCGCCCGCCAGGTCCACCAGCGCGTGCGCCACGAGGTGGTGCAGCGCGGCGACGTCGTCCTGGGCGGCTTTCTTCACCTGACCGGCGGCATTGCGGCCGAACCAGCCGAGCGGCAACACCGCGAGATGGGCCATGATCCGCGAGCGCAGCGAACCGGCCAGTGCGGCGTCGGCCAGGTGGGTGACCACCGTCGCGGCGAACAGCACAATCAGGCGGACCGCGAGGCCGCCCGCCGCGATCCAGGCCCAGCGCCAGGCGAGCGCCTCGTCGGCCGGGTCGGCGAGCATCGCCCGGGCGATCTCGACGATCGCGAGGTACGGCACCAGGGCGGCCAGCGCGGCGACGACGGCGAGGGCGACCGCGATGCCGAGCGGGCGTCGCACCGGTGCGATCAGCGCCGCGAGGGGTTTCTCAGATGTCTGACTCATCACGTATTCAGCACCCGTCATTGGGTTCATACCGACTTGACGCGGACAGTCTCGCATGCCAACTTAGGTAAGGCAAACCTAATAAGTACGGGGTTGCGGCGTCGGCTGCTCGTGCTGGACGAGCCGACGAGCGGCCTCGACCGGACCCAGATGCCCGCCGTCTCCCGGCTTTTGCGACGCCTCGCCGACGCCGGGAGCACCATTCTCGTCGTCACCCACGGCCGGGACCTGATCGCAGCGTGCTGCGATCACCTCGTCCGGCTCGAACAGGGCGACGAGCCCGCCGTTTCGGCGGTCGAACCGAATCACTGCGCCAGGGTCGACGACCCCTCACCGTCGGCCTTGGCCAGGATCCGCCGCAGGTAGGTGTAGGTCAGCCGGCCCCGGGCCTGGTCGTACTGCGCCTCATAGCCGTGCCGGGCGTACATCTCCAGGCTCTGCTTCGAGTCCTTGCCCGTGAAGACCCACACCTCCTTGGTGTCCTCGGGCAGGTGGGGCAGGATCGCCATCAGCATCGTCGTGCCGATGCCCCGGCCCTGGAGGTCCGGTGCGACGGCGAACCGGCCGAGGGTGGCCTTGTCCCCCTCGATCTCGACCCGGATCGAACCGACCAACCGCGGGCCGAGCCACGCCCCGATCGTCACGACGTCGTCCCGGGCCAGATCCGCGCGCAGTTCGGGCAGGGTCTGGGTCAGCGGCGGGATGTTCGGGTCCCCGTACAACTGCGCTTCGCTGACGAATGCCGCCCGGCGCAGGGTCAGCAGCTCACCGGCGGTCGCATCGGTCAGGCGCCCGGTCGTGATCTCGGCATCGCTCATGCGCACATCGTCTCAGAACGGGCCCCGAATGGCCCGCATACCGGCGCCGGGATGCGTCCGGGATGGCTTCGATGCCCGCAACGGGCGGCTCGTGCCATCATCGCGCCATGCAGCTTCTCCTGATCAGGCATGCCGAGTCCGTCAACAACCGCCTCCTTGCCACCTGCCCGGATGAGTACTTCGACCGTCGGCTGGAGGATCCTCCCCTCACCGACCTCGGCCACGAACAGGCCGCGAAGCTGGCCGACTTCATCGCCGCCGAGCGCATCCCGCGGCCGGACCACATGGTGACGTCGCTGCTGACGCGGGCCGTGCAAACGGCCGCTCTCGTGGCCGGCCCCCACACCCCGGTGGAGGGCAACGCGCACCTGCACGAGGTCCGCTGGAATGCGGAGCCGGATGCCGCCCCGACCCCCGCGCATCCCGGGGCGAGCGCGGCCGAGTTGAGGGCGATCTGCCCGCAGGTCGCCCTTCCCCCGGAAGCCTCGGATTCCGGTTGGTACCGCGGCGGCTTCGAGTCGGCGCCGGATGCCTGGGCTCGCGCGCACGGCGTGATCGAGCCGCTGCGGCGCCGATTCGGCGGGAGCGATGCGGTGGTCGCCGTCATCACCCACGCCTGGTTCATGCAGTATCTCCTGCGGGCGTCGTTCGGCTGGTCGGTGCCCGACGGCGCGCGGGGGACGTTCTTCATCATGAGCAACACCGGCCACTGTCTGCTCTCTTGGCCCGCCGCGGGACCGGGCGGCGCCGAGGGACCGGACGGCGCCGAGGGACCGGGCGGCCCCCGGGTCCGCTGGCTCAACCGGGTCGACCATCTCGACGCCGCGCAGGTCACCCACTGATCCGCGGGGACCGGGCCCGGTCACTACGCTCGTCCTCGTGTCCACTGCGATGTCCCCGTCCACTTCCGCTGCACCGACCTCCTGGGTCCTGACCCTGTCCTGCCCGGACCGGCCAGGGATCGTGCACGCCGTCGCCGGCGTGCTCGCCGAGCACGGCGGCAACATCACCGAGTCGCAACAGTTCGGCGACCCGCTCTCCGGGCTGTTCTTCATGCGGGTTCAGGTGACCTCGGCAGCGTCCGAGGCGGAACTCGCCGCCGCGCTCGACGACGTCGCCGGGCGGTTCTCAATGACGTGGTCGCTCGACGTCGCCGGCCGCCGGCTCCGGACGCTGATCCTGGTCTCGAAGGCGCCGCACTGCCTGGTGGATCTGCTGTACCGGGAACGCTCCCAGGGCATGCCGATCGACGTCGTCGGCGTGTTCGGCAATCACCCGGACCTGGCTGATATCGCGGGCTTCTACGGCAAACCGTTCCACTGTGTCCGGGTGAACGGCTTCACCAAGGCCGCGGCGGAGGCACGGCTGCGGGAACTGATGGCCGAGCTCGACGTCGAACTCGTCATCCTGGCCCGCTACATGCAGATCCTCTCCGACGACTTCTGCCGGGACTTCACCGGCCGAGTGATCAACATCCACCACTCGTTCCTGCCGAGCTTCAAGGGCGCCCGGCCCTACGCCCAGGCCCACGACCGGGGGGTCAAGCTGATCGGGGCGACGTCGCACTATGTCACCGCCGATCTCGACGAGGGGCCGATCATCGAGCAGGAGGTCGAACGGGTCGACCACTCGCGCACGGTCGAGGATCTGGTGGCGCTCGGCGAGGACGTCGAGCGACGAACGCTCGCCCGCGCCGTGCGGTGGCACGCCGAACACCGGGTGCTCCTGGATGGCCGGCGCACCGTCGTCTTCCGCTGACGCCCCCGCCCTCAGCCACCCACCCCCGCCGCCGAGGTAGATCCATCCGGTCGCCGGCACCCCTCCCGGGCGACCGCACGGATCTACCTCGAGCCGTACGGATCTACGCCGGCCGCGGCGGGCCGGCCCACGGGCCGGGGTGCCCCCGTGATGGCGGCAAGGATCGCCTCGTAGCTCACGGTGTCGACATCGAAGGAACCGTTGTTGCGGCCGTGTCGCAGCACCTCGATTCGGTCGGCCACCGCCCGGACGTCGTTCATGTTGTGGCTGATCAGGATGACGCCGAGGCCGAGGTCGCGCAGTCGTTCAATGTAGGTCAGCACCTCGGCGGCGTGCGCGACGGAGAGCGCGGCGGTGGGCTCGTCCAGCACCACGATCCGCGGGTCTCCGATCAAGGTCCGGGCGATCGCGACGGATTGGCGCTGCCCGGCGGACAGTGTGGACAACGGCGCCCGGACCGACGGCACCCGCGCCGTGAGGTCCCGCAGGATGCGCCGGGCGACGTCCTCCATCCGGCCGTCCGCCAGGAATCCACCCGAGCGCAACTCCCGCCCGAGGAACAGATTCGCGGTCACATCGAGGTTGGCACACAGCGCCAGGTCCTGGAACACCGTCGCGACGCCGAGTTCCTGCGCCGCGGACGGGGAACCGATGCTGACCGGCCGGCCGTCGAATTCGATCAACCCCGCGTCCGGGGTCTGGACCCCGGAGATGATCTTGGCGAGCGTGGACTTGCCGGCGCCGTTGTCCCCCACCAGGGCCACCACCTCGTGCGCGTGCACGTCGAGGTCCACGCCGACCAGCGCCTCCACGGCGCCGAACCGCTTGGCAATCCCACGCATCGACAGCAGCGCGACCCGATCCCCTGCATTCATCTCACACCTCGCGCTCGCTGTCCGGCACCCGGATCCGGGCACCGGCCCCGCCGCCGGCCGGGGGCCGCGGTTCGACGACGGCGTCGTCGGCGGCGATGGGGGCGTTGACCGGCACATCCGTCTCCTGGCGGACCAGCGCGAGCGCGCCCGTCGCCTCCGCGCGCTGGCCCAACTCGGCCGGGACCACCCGGACCGGCATCACCAGATTCGGCAGTATGCCGCGCCCGACGGCGTCCCGCAGCGGGGCGAGCAGAATCTCACCCGTGGCGGCCAATTCCCCGCCCACGATGATCGCCTGCGGGTTGACCGCCACCCCGAGGCCGGCGACCACCGATCCGATGACGGCCCCCGCGTCGGCAACCACCCGGGCACAGCCGGGGTCGCCCTCATTGGCGCGGCGCACGACGTCGCGCAGGGTCAGGGTCCCGTGGCTGGCCCGCAACGCGGCGAGCAGCGGCCCGGCCCCGGCGACGGTGTCCAGGCAGCCCCGTGAGCCGCAGCGGCAGATCAGGCCCTGAGGGTCGACCTGGACGTGCCCGATCTCCCCGGCCGTGCCGGCCACGCCCCGGTGCAGGCTGCCGTTGATCACCAGCCCGGCGCCGGTGCCGTGCGAGGCGCCCACGTAAACCAGGTCGCGCAGGTCCCGGCCCGCGCCGCGGGTCAGTTCGCCCAGGGCACCGAGATTCGCGTCGTTGTCGACATACACCGGCCGGCCGAGGCGCTTGGCCAGCACCTGGCCGACGTGCACGTCGTCCCAGCCGGGCATCAGGCCGCGCACCGAGATCATGCCGGTCGCCGCGTCCACCGGCGCCGGCAGCGCGACGCCGATCCCCACCACGTCCTCGAGGTTCGCCCCAACCTGTTCCACCACCTCGCCGACCAGCAGCGCGGCCTGGTCAAGGGTGGTGTCCACCCGATGATCGCGGGGCAGCGGCAGCGTCTGTTGGGCCACCACCTCCTCGGCGAAATCGCCGAGCAGGATCCGCAGTTGCCGATGGCCCACGTGGACCCCGATGGCGAGGCCGACCCGGCGGGCCAGCAGCACCTGCTGGGCGCGTCGCCCGGAGCGGACCGTAGTGCGCGTCTCGACGACGCCGAACTCGGCCAGCGAGCGCACGATCGTGGACACGGTCGTCGGGGAGAGCCCGGTGGCGGCGGCAAGTTCGACCTGCGTCAGGTTCCCGTATCGCTTGATCGCCTCGACGATCAAGGTGCGGTTGGCGTCGCGCAGCGAGGACTGCGAGCCCGACATGCCGACGCGTCCTCCCACAATCGGAGCTTAGCGGCCGGCCGGGGAGTCCCGGCCGGCCGCCCGGTACCACTCGGTCAGCGCGCGGCCGCGGCCCGGCGCTTGTTGTAAATGTCGAATGCCACGGCGAGCAGAAGCACGAGCCCCTTGACGATCTGCTGCACCGACTGTTCCACGCCCATGAGCTGCATGCCGTTGCTCATCACGGCCATGATGAGGCCACCGACCATCGCGCCGGTGACCCGCCCGACGCCGCCGGTGGTCGAGGCGCCGCCGATGAAGCAGGCGGCGATCGCGTCGAGCTCGAACATGTTGCCCGCCGCGGGCTGAGCGCTGTTCGAGCGCGAGGAGTACACCACGCCGGCCACCGAGGCGAGGAAGCCCATGTTGACGAAGATCCAGAAGTTGATCTGCCGGACCTTCACCCCGGAAAGCTGCGCGGCGGACAGGTTGCCGCCGATCGCATACACGTGCCGGCCGAACACCGACTTCGTGGTGATGATCTGGTAGGCCAGGATCAGGACGCCGAGGATGATCAGCACCACCGGCAGGCCCTTGTATCGGGAGAGCTGGTAGGCGAACGCCATGACCACGATCGCGACGAGGACCAGGCGGGTGACGAACAGCGGCAGCGCCTCCACGGCCTGCTTGTACTGCATACGGCCCCGCCGCGCCCGGTACTGGCTCACCGCGTAGCCGACCAGCGCGAAGGCCGCGATCACCAGAGTGAAGACGTCGTAGCCGTCGCCGCCGAGGAAGCCGTTGAAGAAGCCGACCGCCACCCGCTGGTATTCGCCCGGGAACGGCGAGAGCGAAATGTTGCCGAGCACCTTGAGCGTCATCCCGCGGAACAGAAGCATGCCGGCCAGGGTCACGATGAAGGCCGGAATCCCCACGTATGCGACCCAGAAGCCCTGCCACATCCCCACGGCCAGCCCGACGCCGAGCGCGGCCAGCACGCCCAACCACCAGGGCGCGCCGTTCTTGATCACCACAATGGCGGACACGGCGCCGGTCAGCGCGACCACCGAACCGACCGACAGGTCGATGTGGCCGCCGATAATAACGATGACCATGCCGATCGCCAGGATCAAGATGTAGGAGTACTGCAGAACGACATTCGTCAGGTTCTCGGGGTTCAGCAAGATGCCGTCGGTCAGGATCGCGAAGAGACCCACGATGGCGATGAACGCGATGTAAATGCCGCTCTGCCGCAGATTCTTGGTGAACACGTCCCGCAGGTCGCCGCCCACCCGGGACAGGGTCGCCCCGACCGGGCTCTTGTTCTCGAGGGCTGTCATCGAACTCGATCCTTTTCCTTGGTCATGAGCTCCATCAGGCGCTCCTGGGTGGCCTCGGCGCGCGGCAGCACGCCGGTGATGCGGCCGGCCGAGAGCGTGTAGATGCGGTCGCAGATCCCCAGGAGCTCGGGCAGCTCCGACGAGATGACGAGGACGGCCTTCCCGGCGTCGGCGAGGCGGTTGATGATCGTGTAGATCTCGTACTTCGCCCCGACATCGATGCCGCGGGTCGGCTCGTCCAGGATCAGCACCTGGGGATCGGTGTAGATCCACTTGCTCAGGACGACCTTCTGCTGATTTCCGCCGGAGAGCTTGCCGGCCAACGTCAGCACCGTCGGCGTCTTGATATTCAGGTCCCGCCGGTACTGCTCGGCGACGGCGATCTCCTCGTTGCCGTTGACCCAACCCGCCCGGGACAGCTTGTCCAGACTGGCGGCGGAGATATTCGATCGAATGTCCTCGATCAGGTTCAGCCCGTAGCGCTTGCGGTCCTCGGTGGCGTAGGCGATGCCGTTGTCGATCGCGTCCGCGACCGTCCGGGTGTTTATTTCGGCGCCGTGCAGGAAGACCTTGCCCGAGGCCGCGCGACCGTAGGAGCGACCGAAGACGCTCATCGCCAATTCCGTCCGCCCGGCGCCCATCAGGCCCGCGATGCCGACGATCTCGCCGGCCCGCACGAACAGGCTCGCATTGTCGACGACGATCCGGTCCGGCTGGGTCGGGTGATGAACCGTCCAGTCCTCGATCCGCAGCACTTCCGCGCCGATGGTGGGCTCATGATCGGGGTAGCGGTTGGCCAGGTCCCGGCCGACCATGCCCTTGATCAGGCGCTCCTGCGTGACGTCGCCCGCGGACATGTCGATGGTCTCGACCGTGCGCCCGTCGCGCAGGATCGTGGTGGCGTCCGCGATCTCGGCGATCTCGTTCAGCTTGTGGGAGATCATGATCGAGGTGATGCCCTGCGCCTTGAGTTGGCGCAACAGGTTGAGCAGGTGCTCGGAATCGGAATCGTTGAGCGCGGCCGTCGGCTCGTCGAGGATCAGCAGGCTGACCTTCTTCGACAGTGCCTTGGCGATCTCGACGAGTTGCTGCTTGCCGACGCCGATCTGGCCCACCGGCGTGACCGGCAATTCGTCCAGGCCGACCCGGGCCATCAATTCGCCGGCCTCGTGGTTCGCCTGATTCCAGTCGATCAGCCCACGCTTGATGCGCTCGTTGCCGAGGAAGATGTTCTCGGCGATCGACAGGTAGGGCACCAGCGCCAGCTCCTGGTGAATGATGACGACGCCCTTGTCCTCGGAATCGTTGATCGAACGGAACTGCACTTCCTCGCCGTCGAGCACGATCCGGCCCTCGTACGAACCGTGCGGGTAGACGCCGGACAGCACCTTCATCAGGGTGGACTTCCCGGCCCCGTTCTCGCCGCAGATCGTGTGGATCTCGCCGCGAGCGACGGACAGCGACACATCCTCGAGGGCCCGCACGCCCGGGAAGGTCTTGGTGATGGACTGCATCTCGAGAATGGGACTCGCCATGGCCTCGACGTCCTTCGTGGGTCGGAACGTCCCCGGCGGGGCCGGCGCGCGCGGCGCCGGCCCGGCCGAGATTCGTTCGATGGATGTCGGAATCGATCAGAAATCGATCGATGGGCTCAGTCGGCCTGGCCCTTGGCCACCTCGTCCGCGGTCCAGTAGTCCGTGTCGATGAGCTTGGACTGGATGTCGGCCTTGTAAATGATCACGGACTCGAGCAGGAAGGACGGGACCACCTTCACGCCGTTGTCGTACGACTCGGTGTCGTTCGCCTCCGGGGTCTTGCCCTCGAGGAACGCCTTCGCGGCGACGACGGCCTCATCGGCCAGCATGCGGGTGTCCTTGAAGATCGTGGACGACTGAACGTCGTCGTTGATCAGCTTGACGGACGCGATCTCGGCGTCCTGACCGGTGACGATCGGCATGCCGTCGGCGATCTTCGGGCCGTAGCTGTGGTTCTGCAGCGCGGTGATGATGCCGCGGGACAGGCCGTCGTACGGCGCCAAGACGCCCTGGACCTTCTTGCCGCCGGAGTAGTTCTTGGTGAGCAGGTCCTCCATGCGCTTCTGCGCGGTCTCCTGCAGCCACCGCTGGATGGCGACCTGGTCGAACTTGGTCTGGCCGGAGCCGACGACGAGCGTGCCCGCGTCGAAGTAGGGCTTGAGGGTGTCCATCGCGCCGTTGAAGAAGAAGTGCGCGTTGTTGTCGTCCGGCGAGCCCGCGAACAGCTCGACGTTGAACGGGCCCTTGGCGTCGCCCTTGGAGCCGTCGGCCTTGAGCAGGCCGAGGCCGGTCAGCAGCGCGGTCGCCTGCTGGACGCCGACCTTGTAGTTGTCGAACGTGACGTAGAAGTCGACGTTCTCCGAGTCGCGGATCAGGCGGTCGTACGAGATCACCGGGATCTTCTTGTCGGCCGCGGCCTGCAGCTGGCTCGACAGCGCGGTGCCGTCGATCGAGGCGAGGATCAGGGCCTTGGCGCCCTTGGTGATCATCTGGTCGATCTGCTGCTGCTGGGTGGGGATGTCGTCGGCCGCGTACTGCAGGTCGACCTTGTACCCGGCCTTCTCCAGGCCCTCCTTGACGGCCTTGCCGTCCGCGATCCAGCGCTCGGAGGTCTGGGTGGGCATCGCAACGCCGATCAGCCCGCCCTTGGCGGCGTCGCCGCCGGCCGCGGAGCTGCTCTCGTCGCCGCCGGCGCCGCCGCCGGAGCACGCGGCGAGGCTGAGCGCGAGCGCCGCGCCAACCGCCGCGAATGTGAACCGTCGCATTCTGGTCTCCATCGTCGTTGATCTGGTGCGGACACCCTGGCGGCGCCGCGCCCGACAGACGGGCGATTCCCGTCAGTTGAGCAGAGCTAGTCTGTTGTCTGCGGTTTTCGCAGTCAACTCGAAGATGGTTGCGATTTTGTCTCTGACGGTCACGGTCTGATCACGACGTGAGCGCTAACATCTAGTTGTCGTCTTCGTTACTCGGATTCAGGCTCACGACGGCGGGACTCGCCGGACACCACGGCGCGCGCACCACGGGGCACCACAACGCCGGCCCACCCGACATGGTCGGGTGGGCCGGCGTGATCCGCATCCCGGCGCGGCCGGGCGCGGAGTGGTTCGGATCGGGCCGAGGCTCAGATCAGGCCGAGGCCGCGGGCCATCTCGCGTTCCTGGTCCAGCTCTGCCACGGAGGCGTCGATCCGCGCCCGCGAGAACTCGTCGATCTCCAAACCCTGGACGATCTCCCAGGCGCCGCCGCGCGAGACGACCGGGAAGGACGAGATCAGGCCGGCCGGCACGCCGTACGACCCGTCCGAGTAGACGCCCGCGCTCGTCCAGTCACCCTCTGGGGTGCCCAGGATCCAGTCGTGGACGTGCTCGATCGCGCCGTTCGCCGCCGAGGCGGCCGACGACGCGCCCCGCGTCGCGATGATCGCCGCGCCGCGCTGCGCCACCGTCGGGATGAAGTCGTTCTCCAGCCAGTCGCGGTCCTGGGCCAGGTCGGCGCCCGGGGTCCCGTCGGCGTCGGCGTGGAAGATGTCGGGGTACTGGGTGGCCGAGTGGTTGCCCCAGATCGTGAGGTGCCGGACCCGGGACACCGGGACCCCGGCCCGCCGGGCCACCTGGGTCAGCGCCCGGTTGTGGTCCAAGCGCGTCATTGCCGTGAACCGATCGGCCGGCACGTCGGGCGCGTGGGCCTGGGCGATCAGGGCATTGGAGTTGGCCGGGTTGCCCACGACCAGGACGCGGATGTCGTCCGCGGCGCCCGCATTGATCGCCCGGCCCTGCGGGCCGAAGATGGCGCCGTTGGCGGACAGCAGCTCGCCCCGCTCCATCCCGGGGCCGCGCGGCCGCGCCCCGACCAGCAAACCGACGTTGGCGCCGTCGAAAGCCTTGCCCGGGTCGTCGAAGATGTCGATGCCGACCAGCGGCCCGAAGGCGCAGTCGTCGATCTCCATCGCGACACCCTCGGCCGCCTTCATGCCCTGCGGGATCTCGAGGAGACGCAACTGGACAGGGGTGTCCGGGCCGAGCATCTCGCCCGACGCGATGCGGAACAGCAGGGCGTAGCCGATCTGCCCGCCGGCTCCCGTCACGGTCACCTGAACTGGTGTAGTCATAGTTCACCTTTCCTGCGGGGGTGCCCGCAGGCACCCCCGCACAAGCCGTCGGGCGCGTCGGCCCGGCCGACAACCGTGTCGGCCCGGGCCCGCCGAAACCGGTCAGGCCAACCGGGCCTGCAGGTTCTCGTCCAGCGCCGCCATGAACTCCTCCGTCGTCAGCCACGGTTGTTCCGGGCCGATGAGGAGAGCGAGGTCCTTCGTCATCTGCCCGGCTTCGACCGTTTGGATGACGACGTTCTCCAACGTCTCGGCGAACCGCACGACCTCGGGCGTCTCGTCGAGCTTCCCGCGGTGCATCAGACCACGGGTCCAGGCGAAGATCGACGCGATGGGGTTGGTCGACGTCGGCTTTCCCTGTTGGTGCAAACGGTAGTGCCTCGTGACGGTGCCGTGCGCCGCCTCGGCCTCGACCGTGCGCCCGTCGGGCGTCATCAGAACGGAGGTCATGAGGCCCAGCGACCCGAAGCCCTGGGCCACCGTGTCGGACTGGACGTCGCCGTCGTAGTTCTTGCACGCCCAGACGTAGCCGCCCTCCCACTTGAGGCAGGCCGCGACCATGTCGTCGATCAGGCGGTGCTCGTAGGTCAGGCCGCGATCCTTGTAGGCCTCCTCGAACTCCGCCGCATAGACCTCGGCGAAGATGTCCTTGAACGCGCCGTCGTAGGCCTTCAGGATGGTGTTCTTCGTGGACAGGTACACCGGGTAGCCACGCTGCAACCCGTACGCGAACGTCGCCCGCGCGAAGTCCCGAATGGAATCGTTGTAGTTGTACATCCCCATGGCGACGCCGCCGGACTCGGGCATCGTCGCGACCTCGAAACGCATGGGCTCGCCGCCGTCGGCGGGCTCGTAGGTCAACGTCACAGTGCCGGCGCCGG
This sequence comes from Cellulomonadaceae bacterium, assembly GCA_031552185.1. GTDB lineage: Bacteria > Actinomycetota > Actinomycetes > Actinomycetales > Cellulomonadaceae > JAVBMU01. The sequence continues at coordinate 24,032 of JAVBMU010000097.1, forward strand.
GAATCTTGACGTTGGTCGCGCGGTACTGGTCGCCGTGGGCGTGGCGGCCGATGATGATCGGCTTGTTCCACCCCGGAACCAGGCGCGGGATGTTGGAGATGACGATCGGCTCGCGGAAGATGACGCCGCCAAGGATGTTGCGAATCGTCCCGTTCGGGGACAGCCACATTTGCTTGAGCCCGAATTCCTCCACTCGGGCCTCGTCGGGCGTGATCGTGGCGCACTTCACGCCGACGTGGTGCTCCTTGATCGCCTCCGCCGCGTCGATCGTGACCTGGTCGTTCGTGGCGTCACGGTTCTCCATCGACAAGTCGAAGTACCGTAGGTCGATGTCGAGGTACGGGTGGATGAGGCGGTCCTTGATGAGCTGCCAGATGATGCGCGTCATCTCGTCGCCGTCGAGTTCGACGACCGGACCGAGGACCTTGATCTTGGCCATGGGGTCTGGGTACTCCCGCCTTCGATGAATGGATGAGGCCCAGCCTACTAGATCGCTCGATGTCGAGATACTTTCTCAGTGCCACCCGAGCGGCGGCAAACCATGGCAAGATGCCCACAGAAGCTGGATGCCCGGCGCCCGTCGCCAATCCGGCCGGGCCGGCCGCGCCGCGGCCGGCAGCGCCTGCGCAGGATCTCGATCACGAGCAGACAGGATCGCCATGTCCCAGGTCAACGCCTCTGCCGAGGCCCGTCAATTCGCCGATCCGCACAGCCTCGACCACTCGGGCCGGGGCTCCGCCGCCGTGGCGGAGGTGCTGGTCGGCCCTGGCTTGCCGGCCAGGATCGGGGCCGAGGTCTTCGGCACATTCTTCCTCGTGCTGGCCATCCTCGGCACCGCCGTCTACAGCTTCCTCAACGCCGGCGCGGCGAACCTGGGTGTCGCTCTGGCCGCCGGCATCGCACTGCTCGGCGGGATCGCGGCCGTGGGACACGTCTCCGGCGGCCACTTCAACCCGGCCGTCACCCTCGGCGCGGCCATCGCCGGGCGCACCTCCTGGGCGAATGTGGCGCCGTACTGGATTGCCCAATTCGTCGGCGCGTTGCTCGCCGGCCTCGTCGTCTTTGCCACGATCCCGGCCAAGCTGCCGGAGGTCCTCCAGGCCGCGGACAAGTCCGGGGTGTTCGCGAGCACGGTCAACGGCTACGGGGCGCACTCGCCGCTGGCCGTCGCGGCCCAGGGTCAGGTCGAATTCGGCCTGTGGGCCGCGCTGCTGATCGAGACAATCATCACGGCCGTCTTCGTCGGCGTGATTCTGGGTGTCACCGACGAGCGCCGCCGGAGCCGCTTCGCCCCGGTCGCGATCGGCCTGACCCTGACCGTCGGCATCCTCGTCGCCCAGCCGATCACCAACGGCTCGCTGAACCCGGCGCGGTCTCTCGCGGCCGCCGTCTTTGCCGGCAGCGGCGACATCTGGGCGCAGCAGTGGGTCTTCCTCGTCGCCCCGGTCGTCGGAGCCGCGATCGCCGCTCTGTCCTACCGGGCCTTCGCGTTCGCGCCGGTCGAGGACGACCTGCTCGGCGAGGACGTCGCCGTCGTCGCGGAGACCGGGTACGACGTCGGCGTCGATGTCGCGGGGCAGGCGCCCGACGTGACTACGACCGTCCCGGCCGCCGGAGCCGTGGCTGCCGCCCCGGCCGAGGCCGGGGCGAAGTCGGCCGACCCGGCCGAGGCCGGGGCGAGGCCGGCCGAGGGGACCGAAGCGACCACCGCCGGTGGCGCCGGGGCAGACCGCACCAGTGGCGGGGGCGCGAAGGTGACCGCCATGCTGAGCGACGAGACCCCCACCCCTGCGGCCCCGACTCCGGCGGCCCCGACCCCCGCCGCCCCGACCCCCGCCGCCACGACCCCCGCCGCAGAGGCCGAGGGAGAGGCAAAGGCCGAGGGAGAGGCCACGAAGGCCGAGGGAGAGGCAGAGGCCGAGGGAGAGGCCACGAAGGCCGGCGACAAGAAGAGCGAGGGCACCGCGAAGTAGCCCGTCCGGACCGGGCCGCGGATGCGAGGTAGAGCCGTAGCGCGCGAGGTAGAGCCGCAGAGCGCCCGACACGCCGGTCCGGCGGCGCCACGGCTCTACCTCGCGCGTCGTCGGCTAGAGCAGCGGCGCCGTCAGCGCGAGCACGGTGATCGCGACCGCCAGGGCAACCATGGCGAATGCGTCGAACGATCGCGATCGAGCACCGATCGACTCCGTACACCACGCGGGCGACGCCGCCCGCGCAATTCCCGCCGTCAGCAGCACGGCCGCCAGCACAAAGGCGCCGATCTGCACATCAGCGAGCGCCACCGCTGCCGAGGCGGCCACCCCCGCGAGCACCAACCACATCGCCAGGGGGCGGCGCGAACACACCACCACTTCGTTCGACCCCGTGGGGTCGCCGACGCCGTCCACCAGGCGAGCCTACGCCGGCGTCGGCGACGTCCCAGGCCGCAGGGGCCGCGGCGCGGCTACGGTGTCCGTATGGCACAGCCCGAGCCCGCGCCCCGATCCGTCGTCGTGGTCGGTGCCGGGCTCGCCGGCGCCCGGACCGCCGCGGCGCTCCGGACCGCCGGCTTTGCCGGCAAGCTGACCGTTCTCGGCGCCGAAGGCGTCGCCCCCTACGACCGTCCGCCGCTGTCGAAAGAACTGCTCTCCCGCCCCGATCCCGCGTGGTTGTCCGACGACCTCGGGATCGACCTGCCCGCCCTCGCCGACGACGTTCGGTGGGCGGACCCGGCCGTCGCCCTCGAGCCACGCCCGCCGCGCGTTCGCACAGCGTCGGGCGAGGTCATCGCGGCCGACGCCGTCGTCCTCGCGGTCGGGGCCCACGCCCGCCGGCCGGCGGGTTGGGTCGGCGTCCGCACGCTGCACACCGCGGCGGACGCCGAGCGGCTGCGGGCCGTGGTGCGGCCCGGTGCGCGGCTCGTCATTATCGGCGCCGGCTGGATCGGAGCCGAGGTGGCCGGGGTCGCGGCAGCTGCGGGAGCCCGGGTCACGGTGATCGAGGCCGCGCCGAGTCCCCTCGCCGCCCCGCTCGGGGCCGAGGTCGGGGCGTTGACCGCGCCCTGGTACGCCGAGGCCGGGGTCACGCTGCGCACGGGGATGCTGGTCGCCGGCGTCGCGCCCGGCCTGGTCCGCCTGGCCGACGGCGAGGTGATCGAGGCCGACGCCGTCCTCGCCGCCGTCGGCGCCGCCCCGACCACCGATTGGCTGCGCGGCGTCGTGCCGCTGCGGCCCGGCGGCGGGCTCAGCACCGACCCCGTCGGCCGGGTGCTCGGCCCGGACGGGACTCCGGCGCCCGGGCTGTGGGCCGTCGGCGACTGCGCCGACCGCGCGGATCCGCGGTTCGGCCGGGTGCCGGGCGGGCACTGGTCGGCCGCCCTGCACGACCCCGATCCCACCGCACGAGCGATCCTCGGGCTCGATCCGGCCGCTCCGCCCCCCGCGCCGTACCTCTTCTCCCAGCAGCTCGGGCACGATCTCGCGCTGATCGGGCGGCCGGGTCCGGGCCTGGCCGTGGTGCATCGCCGGTACCCCGGCGGTCCCGGTCGGCTGGCCTGGTACGTCGACGGCGCCCACGGCGGTGCCGCCGGCACGGGCCGGGCGACAGCGCCCGGCACCGCGCCCGGCACGGTCGCCGGCACCGCACCCGGCACGGTCGCCGGCACCGCGCCCGGCACGGTCCGGCTCGGCGCGATCCTCGCCGTCGACGCCCATCGCGACGTCGGCCCGGCACGGCGCCTCTTCGGCGGTCCGGAGCTCCCCCACATAGACCCGGCCGCCGCCGGCGACCCGGCCGTCCCCCTCCGGTCGGTCGCGGTCGCCTGAGCGGCGCGGCCGGGGTCAGCGGGCGAAGCCGGCCCGGTGCTGCCGGACCGCCTCAGCCCGATGCGCGGCAGGCGGTGCGCGCATCCGTCCGGTGCGCGCCGGACTGCGCCGGACCGTGCCGGACCACGTCAGTGCGCGAAGTGCCTGGTCCCGGTGACATACATGGTGACGCCCGCCGCCCGCGCCGCGGCGATCGATTCGTCGTCGCGCACGGAACCGCCGGGCTGCACCACGGCCCGGACCCCGGCGTCGAGCAGAACCCCCAGCCCGTCCGCGAACGGGAAGAAGGCGTCCGAAGCCGCCACCGCCCCCCGCGCCCGCTCGGCGCCCTCGGCCAGTGTGTTGGCGCGCTCGACCGCGAGCCGGCAGGAATCGACCCGGTTGACCTGTCCCATTCCGACGCCGACCGCCGCCAGCCCGGCGGCGAGCAGGATCGCGTTGGACTTCGCCGCCCGCACGGCCCGCCACGCGAAGGCGAGGTCGGCGAGCGTCGCCTCGTCGGCGGGCTCGCCGGCGACGAGAGTCCAGGCCGCCGGGTCGTCCCCGGGGGCGTCGATCCGGTCCCGGGCCTGCAGGAGCAGGCCCCCCGAGATCGGCCGCAGTTCGACGCCGCTGGTGGCCGGCTCGGCCACCAGCACCCGCAGGTTCTTCTTCCGGGTGAGGATCTCCAGCGCCGCCGGCTCGTAGTCCGGCGCGACGACGACCTCGGTGAAGACCGGTGCGAGCTGCTCGGCCATCGCGGCGGTCACCGTCCGGTTCGCCGCCACGACGCCGCCGTAGGCGGAGACGGGGTCGGTGGCGTGGGCCTTGGCGTGGGCCTCGGCAATGGTGTCCGCCACGGCGATGCCGCACGGGTTGGTGTGCTTGATGACGGCGACGGCGGGGTCCGCGTGGTCGTATGCGGCCCGCCAGGCGGCGTCGGCGTCGACATAGTTGTTGTAGCTCATCGCCTTGCCATGCAGTTGCCGCGCCCCGGCGAGGCCGGCCGGGCCGTCCCCGGCCCGGTACAGCGCCGCGCGCTGGTGCGGGTTCTCGCCGTAGCGCAGCACGTCGGCCCGGTCCCAGGTCGCCCCGATCCAGGCCGGGAAGCCGCTCGACGTCGGGGCGCCGTCGGACCCCGGCACGGCGTCCGTCGGCGCGACGACGCTGCCCAGCCAGGAGGCGACGGCGACGTCGTACGTCGCCGTGTGCACGAAGGCCGCCACCGCGAGCGCTTTGCGCTCGCTGTAGCTGAAGCCGCCGGCCCGGACAGCCGTGACGACGTCGTCGTACCGGGTGGGGTCGACGACGACGGCGACGCTCGGGTGGTTCTTCGCCGCGGCCCGGACCATGGCCGGGCCGCCGATGTCGATCTGCTCGATCACCTCGTCCGGCCCGGCGCCGGCGGCGACCGTCGCGGCGAACGGGTACAGGTTGACCACCACAAGCTCGAACGGTTCCACCTCGAGGCCCGCGAGTTGGGCGAGGTGGTCGGCCTTGCGCGCGTCGGCGAGGATCCCGGCGTGGACGCGCGGGTGCAGCGTCTTGACCCGGCCCTCCAGGCACTCGGGGAAGCCCGTCAGGTCCTCGACCCGGGTGACCGGGATGCCGGCGGCGGCGACCGTGGCGGCGGTGGAACCGGTGGAGACGAGTTCGACGCCGGCCGCGTGCAGGGCAGTCGCGAGGTCGACCAGGCCGGTCTTGTCATAGACGCTGAGCAGGGCACGGCGGATGGGGCGACGAGCGTCGTCGGCCAGTTGGACGTCGGGGGCGGATGGTGCGCTCATGCGGAACTCCTGCGGGGTCTGGCGCGGCGCCGCGCGGGCTGTCACGCGAACCGCGGCCGGGCGGGCTTGCGGTGCTGCGGGGCCGCGGACGCTGCCTCGGCCGACGCTGCCCCGGCGCCCAGGCGGACGACGCACTCACGGGACCCCGGCCGCTCCCCGGTGGTTGCTCCACCCTCGCCAGTTGCGGCCGGGATTCAGTGTAGCGAGCCGGTGATGGGGCCCGAGTCGCCTCGACCGCAGATGCCGTGCGCCGCTTGCGGATTCGACGATGTGGGCACCGACGAACACAACCAGGCGCTGTCCGAGCGCCGCGCGATTGCGGTGACCGAGCGGCTGCATGCCGCCCTGCCCCGGGCGGATATCCGGGCCGAGGGTCGCGGCGAACGCCAACCCGCCGTCGTCGGGAAGACGGATGCCGCCCGAACGGTCAACCGCCGGGTCGAGATCACCTTCACCGGTACGGTTTCCGACCGCCCGGCGACCACGATTACCATCCCGACCACCGAGGCACCGACCGCCCGGGCGGGCGAGCAGGCGACGATCACGAAGCCGGGAAGGCCGCAGGACCGCTACCGGATCGCCCTCGACTCGGTGCGCCGCCACGGCAACCTCCTGGTCGGCACCTTCACCCTGCACGCCTCCGGCGGCCTCCCCCAAAGCGTGCGCAACCTGACCGGCGTCTTCGGCGAACCCCGGGCCACCTCCCGGTTGGACCTCGGCTTCGGCGGTTATGGGACGGCGATGGCCACCCACCAGGTGAGCCTGCTGGGCAGGACCGAACGCGTCTATCCGCTGAACTACCTGCCCACAAGCTGGGGCTGGGAACACCGCCAACTCCTCGGTGACCAGTTCCTCAACCAGGGTCCGCGGGAGGGCAGGGACGGAATCGTGACGGTGGTATGGCCGGACGTGGGCACCGACACCGTCACCGTCGACGTGCCGGAGCGGTTCCGGATCGTCGACGTGCCGGTCAAGTAGTGCCGGCGTCAGACGATCCAGTCCATCGTGGCCAGGGCCGCCTTGAGCAGGGCATCGCTCGCCGGGTGCGAATCCCAGGCGCTCCGCGCGAATTCGTCCCGGGCGGCGCGCATATCGCCGACCAGAATTCGCAGATCCGCCTCCAGCCCGGCGATGATCCGGTAATCGGCATCCGTCACCAACAGCGCCGGCGCCCGATCATCGTGGACGAAAACCAGGAATGGTAGCCCGTACACGCCGTCGAGGGCGGCGGCCAGGTCCTGCGGTGTCGCGTCGGATGCGAAGCCGAATTGGTCCGGGAGGGTGGCGTCGCAGGTGACGACCTGGATATACGCAGAACCTCGCGAACCGACCAATCTGGCGTATTCGGCGGCGAGGTTTTCCGGTAAGTCCATGTTGCTCGGCTGCGCAACGCACCGCAGGCCCGCCCGCGCCAGCCACTCGGGCTCGAAAAGAACCCAGTCCGGCGCCAGGCGGCGGGCCTGCTCCAGACCCGGGCCGTGATCGGGAAGACGTCGCATCCTAGTACCTGAATTTCATTGTTGGATTACCGGGGGTGACGATCTCGAGCGTCGGCCGCCCCCCTGAACTGTGTTCTCGGACGTTGACCTTCGTGCCGTTCGACAATGTGATCACCGACGTGCCATTCGGATAAGTCGTGACCCCCAGTCCCTCGGCGAGGCGGGCAAAGTCCGCCTGCGCCTGCTCGAATCCACCCGCCCGATCGTACTGCAAAGTCGTGCGCCCCGATGACTCGGACGACTTGATGAAGTTGCTGTCCGAGACAAGGTCCTCCGCCACCGAACCGATCTGGAATTCGTCCAGCGGCGACGCGGTCGGAGGTTTCTTCCCGGCCGGCGCCGGCCCGTCGTCGAGCGCCTTCGATTTGCCTTTGGGTACGTCGTCGAAAGCTTTCTTGAATCGACGTAGGAGCGCGCCGAGGTCGTCTAGGAGCCCGCGCAGAGATCGGAACGAGGACAGGAGGTTGTCGATATAGGCAGAGACCCGGGTGGTCAGTGCTGCGGCCCGGGTCGTGGCTTGTTCGATGATCAGCGGGGTGGCCGCGCCCAGGGTCACGACGAGTTCGACGGCGTAGGAGCAGATCGCGCCGGCAACCTGGGCGATCGCGTCGCGCACGACGTCGTGCACGATCTGGACCAGGGACGAGCAGACCTCCAACGCGGTCGCCATCGCAGCCGACCACTGCCCGGCCGCACCGAGATGCTCGGCCACGTCCGCGCCGAAGCGGCGGTAGGCATCGATCGCGGTGCCGCTCATGTCGGCCACGTCCCGATTGACGTACCCGGCATACGTATCCCGGCAGGTGGACATCTGGCGTTCGATGTTCTGCCAGGTGGCGGCGAACGCGGCGACGTCACCGGCGTTGCCGGTCAGGTTGTTCAGCCAGCCCTTGAGCGGTTCGACGTGGTCCAGGACCCAACCCAATCCCATCGCGAACAGGGTGCCCAACGGGTCGGAGACCGCCGCGACGGTGTCCATCGCCCCGGCGAACAGCGCCATCCCGCCCGAGACCCAGTCCCGCGACTCGACCGCCGAGACGAACTGCGCCCCATCCTCCAACAAGAACGTCCCCGAGAACGGTGAGGCGGTATCCACCGGCGCCGCGACCAACGGATTGGCCGTCATCGCCTCCTCACCGAACACCCGCCGGACGCCGTCCTCATGAGCCGGACGCTACGGAATCATCCAAACAAATGTCAAGGAAACGGGCTCTTCGTACTTGGGGGTGGGGTCATGTGTCGAGGCCTCCGGCGATGAGGAGCATGCGGAGCCCGTAGTTGTCGCGGTTGCGAAATCCGCGGGCGATGCGGCGGTGGAGTTCGATGAGGCCGTTGACGGCCTCGGCGCGCGCCTCCAGCAGCGGGCGGATCGCACGCCATACCGTGCGCCAGGCCACCTGGAGCCGGCGGGCCAGCCCCTGCACCGAGGCATGCTCACTGCGCAGCAACCCGACCGTGCGCCGACCGCGAGAAACCGCGACGACACCGCACCGTGGGCAGCCCTTCAGCCCCGGTGGCGACTCCACCGCCACGATCAGAACTTCGCCATCGTTCTCGACCGCGGTCACGTGCAGACCATCAAGACCGACCAGCCGATCGCAGTTGCCGCAGTACGGCCACGACAGCCGGTCGCGACTCGAGACAGAACAGGGGTGCGCACCAGCGCAGCCCGTAGGCTCGGACACAGTCGAGGCCTTCCGGGAAGGGTTGCTTGGTCGCTACCGATCCTGAAGGCCTCGACACCCGCCAACCCGCACCCCACACCGACCGGCGTGTCCACGACCCCCACCCTCAAGTACGAAGAGCCAGGAAACGACGCGGGCCGCGCGGCGTGAGCCGGCGCGATGCGCCCGCGCTTCAGCCACCGATCGCGGCGCGGCGGCCGTCGACGCGCAGGCCGGCGCGGGCGATTCGGCCGACGACGTCGACCAAGAGCGCTCGCTCAACCACCTTGATCCGTTCGTGCAGGCTCGGCTCGTCGTCCTCGGGCCGGACCCGGACGGCTTCCTGGGCAATGATGGGGCCGCTGTCGACGCCGTCGTCCACGACGTGGACCGTGCAGCCGGTGACCTTGACACCGTGGGCGAGGGCGTCGCGAACCGCGTGGGCACCCGGGAAGGCGGGCAGCAACGCGGGGTGGGTATTGACGATCCGGCCCGCGAACCGGGCCACGAACGATGGCGCCAAGATCCGCATGAACCCAGCCAGGACCACCAGGTCCGGCCGGAAAACCGCGACCGCCTCCGCCAGGCCGGCGTCCCAGGCCGGTCGGTCGGCGAAGTCGGCGGGTGCCACGACCGCCGTCGCCACGCCGGCGCCCCGCGCGATCCCCAGCGCGCCGGCGTCGGGTTTGTCGCTCACGACGCCGACGACCCGCGCGCCGAAGCCCGGTTCGGCATGCGCCGCCAGGATGGCGGCAAGGTTGCTGCCCGCGCCGGAGGCCAGCACCACGACCCGCGCGGCAGAGGTCGACTCGACGGGGTGTCCGGAGGGTGTCAGCACGGGGCTCCCCTGGTTCGGGCCCGCTGCGCGGGCGGTGGGACAATGATCGCAGCCACACTGTGGCACACCCGCACCGGCCCCCGCGCCGGACCAGCGGCACGCGCACGGCCACACCGATCGATCGAGGAGACGTCATGGGCAACCCGTACGCCCCGCCCGGCTCGGCGCCGGCGAGGGGCGCGGCTGCGCCCGGGACCGAACCCGAATCCGACCCCGACGCCGGCGGGCGCGGCGATTCGCCGGGGTCGACGGCCGGTGGACCGGCGGCGGGGCCGGACACCCGGGGCGGGGGCGGACCGGGCGGGGGCGGACCGGGGTTCGGGGGGCACCCGTTCGGGGTCGGCGCGCCCCCGACCGGCGGCGCGCCGCCGGAGGCCCCGCGCGGCCCCGGGGCGCCGACGCGCATCCCGCCGTCACCGGAGGAAGCCCGCGCGGCCATGCGGCGACTGCTGCATTTCGGCCTGCTGGTGCTGGCCACGTTGCTCCTCGCGACGATGCCGTTTCCCTGGCAGATCGTCGCGCTCGTGGCCGCGATGGTCACGATCGCGGTGGGCGTGCGGACGCTGGTGCGGATGTGGCGCTCGCGTAGTCGCGGCGCCGTGGTGCCGTCGATCGTCGTCGGGCTCGCGCTGACCAGCCTGATGGCCATGCAATCCGTCCTTGCCCTGGTGACATGGGACATCGAGGCCCGCTACCGGACCTGCATTGACGGCGCGATCACGGTCTCCGCCAAGGATCGCTGCGACGTCGAACGGCAGACGGCGCTCGAGGACTGGGTCGAGAACCGGCTGCCCGGGACCCAGGTCACGCCTGGGCGGGACTGAGAGATCGCGAGGATAGGGGTTCGGTGGGTCGGTGCCGGCACCAGGGGCCGGGTTCGAGGTGGATGGTCAAGGTCCGCATTCGAGCGGGACGTGCCCGAACGGGCAGCGGGGCGTGCCTGAACGGGCAGCGGCCCGGGCCGCCCACTCAGGGGCCTGGTGCCTGCGGTGTCGTCGTCGTTGATCGAGCCGTTGGGGGTCGGGTTCGGTGCCCGATCGCGGCCCGCCGCGTGGTTTACCCAGTGCCCGGCCACGTCGCTCACTGGTGGGCTGCGACCGTGCCGGCGTCCTGGATCGGGTCGTGTTCGGCAGACTCGTCTGCCTCGCGCCTGATGCGGCCCGGCCGGGCGGGGGGTGGACGCGAGGTGGCGGACGCGAGGTGGCGGACGCGAGGAAGTTCCTGTGCCCGCGAGTCAGTACCTGGCGCGGCGAGTCAGTACCTGGCGCGGCGAGTCAGAACCTGGCGCAGCGAGTCAGAACCTGGCGCGGCGAGTCAGAACCTGAGCCGCCCAGGAAGTACCGACACGCCGGGAAAATGAGCACCGAACAGCCGCAGGGTTCTGACTCGGCGCGCAGGGTTCTGACTCCGCGCGCAGGGTTCTGACTCGGCGCGCAGGGTTCTGACTCGGCGCGCAGGGTTCTGACTCGGCGCGCAGGGTTCTGACTCGGCCTGCCGGATGGTTGATTGCGGGGGTTCGTGGTCGTGGGCGGTGAGGCGCGGCGGGTGGTTCTCCCGGCGGCCGGCGAGGGTGCGGTGCGGTGCGAGTGACCGTGGCCGGGCGCCGCCCGGACAACGTGGCGCAAATTCGTCTGCTGACCTGCTGATACGCTCGTCGTCGGAAGAGCTTCGAACGGGAGGACACCTGATGAGGTCGTGGCGGGACCGCGCTTCGCCGCAAGCCCAGGCGGACCTCGACCACCTCGTGGGTCCGGCGCTCGACTTCGCCCGACAGCAGCTCGCCAGGTACGGCACCTTCTATCCGTACGCCGTCGCGATCGACGCCGACAGTCAACAGCAGGTGTACGCCGCCGACCCCGGAACTCCGGACCCGGACCCGGACGAGCTGATGTCGACCCTGCGGGGGCATCTCATCGCGCAGCGCGGGGAACTGCGTGCGGCGGCGATCGCGTCCGACGTCCGGGTGCCGGAATTGGGGAGCGACGCCATCCGGGTCGACCTCGAACACCGTGAGGGCGTCGCGCTGTCCGTCGTTCTGCCCTACCGCGGGCCGCAGTCGCCGGGGGCGGAGTTCAGTTACGGCGAGTTGCAGGCATTCGCGTCGGCGCCGGTCGTCTGGCCCGGCTGATCATTCGCGCGCCGCGCCGGATGGCGGCTGGGGCAGGGCCGCCGCGGCGCGGCGCGTGAGCTGATCCAATTCATGGTGAGCCGTGGTGGGGCCTCGCTTCAGAGTTGTACCCCGCGAAGATCGAGTGCGCCGGAGAACCACAGCACACCGGCACCGTCCAGAACCCACGTCGGATCGGCTCGCTCGCCCGCACTCGCCCGCACCCAGGACACGAACGAGCCCGCGACCTGAGAGGACAGATGGGGTCCCGCGCGACGATGAATGCGCCCTTCATTCGAACTTCGCCCCGCCCCGGCGACGCCGCGCGGCGTCGAGCAGTTTGCGTACGGCCAGGTAGGCCGCCGCCCCGCCGCCGATCTCCACCCCGGCCAGCAGGCCCGTGCTGAGCCAGCCCGCGCCGACGTCGTTCAATCGGTCCGATCCGATCGCGCCGGAGCCCATGGAGGCCACCACGCCGACCACCACCGCGGCCGTCGCGGCCAGCGAGATCGCGACGATCGCCAGTTCGCCCCAGGCCGGGCCGGCGTTGGCCGGGCCGGCGTTGGCCGGGCCGGCGTTGGCCGGCCCGCCGTTTCCGGCGTTGGCCGGCCCGCCCCTTCCGGCGCCGGCGCCTGGCCGGGGCAGCCGGTCCAGCCGTCGCCGGGCCAGCGCACCGGCCGCGACCCCGGCGAGCACGGCGATGAGCGGCGCCCACCGCGCCGCCCCGCCGACCCAAGGGTCGCCGGGCAACGCACCGAGCAGCGGTACCGCCGGCAATCGGCCCGTCTCGGCCGACGACGCCGTGAACCGGCTGTCCGCCCCGACGCGAAAACCCGAGCCGACGATCCATGCGCCGGCCCACACCACCAGGTTCGGGAGCAGTGCCAACTGGGCGAGCGCCAGGATGATCGCGCCGACTGTGCCCGGCGCGAGAGCCGTCAGGATGTCGGTCTGGGTCGATCGACCGGTCACGACCCATGCCGCGACCAGCACCGCCGACGCACCGGCCAGCACCGCGACCCCAGCCACGGCGCCGACGGCCCCCGCCCCGACGACGCCGATGCGTGGGAGCGCCGCGACGGTCCGGCGGCCCGGCCACGCGGCGTCGGCGAGCCACCGTCCGCCCGACCGCGCGGCCATCCCCCCGGCGAGCCCGATGCCGGAAAGCAGCGCGCCGCCGAGCACGGCCGCCAGGAGACCCCAGATCCCCGCGCCCGTCGCGGCCGCCAGGCCCACGGTCACGGCGGCGTAGGTCGCCGAGCCCGCGATCACCGCGGACGCGGTCGCCTGCGCGGACCGGCGAGCCGACGCGTAGCAAGACGCGACGGCGACCGCGGTCAGGCCGAGCGGAATCAACGTGATGGTTGCCCCGTCGAGTTCGGCGGGGACGCCGTGGGCCAGCAACCACAACCGGGCGCCGACCATCGTCGAACTACCCCACCCGGCCCCCTCGCCGTCGTCGCCGTTCGACGCCGCGGCCAGGAACGCGGCGATCGCCGGCAACTCCACGATCAGCAGGGAGAGCACCAGCGCCTGCACCGCCGCGACCATCCCCGAGACCACCGGCCGCGGGACCAGCGACCGCGCGACACCGGCGCCGCCGACCGTGCGGATGCCGCGCGCGAAGCTCATCCCCTCATCCTCGCCGATCGGGACGGATCGCCGGCTCAGGCCGCGCGGCGGGTCGCCGCGGGCGACCCGCCGCCGGCCGGCGCCCGTCAGGCCGTCAGGATCCCCCGCATGATCTCGGCGGTCTCGGACGGGGTCCGCCCCACTCGCACGCCCACGGCCTCCAGCGCCTCCTTCTTGGCCTGCGCGGTCCCGGAGGAGCCGGAGACGATCGCCCCGGCGTGGCCCATGGTCTTGCCCTCGGGCGCGGTGAAGCCGGCGACGTAGCCGACCACCGGCTTGGTCACGTGGTCGCGGATGTAGGCGGCGGCCCGCTCCTCGGCGTCGCCCCCGATCTCCCCGATCATGACGATGGCCGCCGTCTCGGGGTCGGCCTCGAAGGCGGCGAGCGCGTCGATGTGGGTGGTGCCGATCACCGGGTCGCCGCCGATACCGATGGCGGTCGTGAAGCCGATGTCACGCAGCTCGAACATCATCTGGTACGTGAGCGTGCCGGACTTGGAAACGAGCCCGATTCGGCCCGGCCCGGTGATGTCCGCGGGCGTGATGCCCACGTTGCACTGGCCCGGGCTGATGACGCCGGGACAGTTCGGGCCGACCAACCGCACGCCGGCGGCCTGGGCCCGGGCGAGGAAGGCGGTGGTGTCGGCGACCGGCACGCCCTCGGTGATGATGACGACGAGCGGCATCCCGGCGTCGATCGCTTCCTCGACGGCCCCCTTGGTGAAGGCCGGCGGGACGAAGACAACGGAGACGTTCGCGTCCGTCGCCGCCATCGCCTCGGCGACCGTGCCGAAGACCGGCACGTCGACCGTGCCGTCCCCGAGCGGGAAGGTCTGCGTGGTCCCGGCCTTGCGCGGGTTGACCCCGCCCACGATCCGGGTGCCTGCGGCGAGCATCCGGGTGGTGTGCTTGGTGCCCTCCGAGCCGGTCATGCCCTGGACGATGACGCGCGAATCGGCGTCGATGAAGATGGCCATGGTGATTCGGTCCTGTCGGTGAGTCGCGGACGTTCGGGCGGCCGGCGCGGTCAGGCGGCGGGCGCGGCGGCGGCGAGCGCCGCCGCGGCGTCCGCGCCACCGTCCATCGTCTCGGCCAGGGTGATCAGCGGGTGGTTCGCGGCCGCGAGGATCGCCCGCCCGGCGTCGACGGCGTTGCCGTCGAGCCGCACCACGAGCGGTTTGTTCGCCTCCGCGCCGAGCAGGTCGAGCGCCTGCACGATGCCGTTCGCCACCTCGTCGCAGGCGGTGATCCCGCCGAAAACGTTGACGAAGACGCAGCGCACCTGCGGGTCGCCGAGGATGACGTCCAGCCCGGCGGCCATCACGGCCGCCGAGGCGCCGCCACCGATGTCCAGGAAGTTGGCCGGGCGCACCCCACCATGCCGCTCGCCCGCCTGCGCGACGACGTCGAGGGTGCTCATCACCAGGCCGGCACCGTTGCCGATGATCCCGACCTCGCCGTCGAGCTTGACGTAGTTGAGGTCGTTGGCCTTCGCCTTGGCCTCCAGGGGATCCTCCGCCGCCCGGTCCACGAGCGCGTCGTGTTCGGGGTGCCGGAAGGCCGCGTTGTCGTCGAGGGTGACCTTGCCGTCGAGGGCGATGATGGCGCCGTCGGCGGTCCGCACCAGGGGGTTCACCTCGACCAGCGTGGCGTCCTCGGCGACGAAGACTCCCCACAATTTCTGGATGACATCCGCGACCGGACCCGCGAGGTCGGCGGCGAAGCCTGCCGCCGCGACGATCTCGGCCGCCTTCGCGGCGTCGATGCCGACCAGCGCGTCCACGGGAATGCGCGCGAGCGCCTCCGGCCGCTCGACGGCGAGCTGCTCGATCTCCACGCCGCCCTCCACGCTCGCCATGGCGAGGTAGCTGCGGTTCGCGCGGTCCAGGAGCACCGAGACGTAGTACTCGGTCGCGATGTCTGCGCCGGCGGCCACCAGCACGCGGTGCACGGTGTGGCCCTTGATGTCCATGCCGAGGATCTCGCGCGCGCGGTCGGCCGCCTCCTGCGGCGAACGAGCGAGCTTCACGCCGCCCGCCTTGCCGCGCCCGCCGGTCTTCACCTGCGCTTTCACGACGACGACGGAGCCGCCGAGTTGCTCGGCCGCGGCCCGAGCCTCCTCGGGTGTCGTAGCGACGACGCCGTCGAGCACCGGTACCCCGTGCTTGGCGAAGATGTCGCGTGCCTGATATTCGAACAGGTCCACGCCGGTTCGTCCTCCCTGGTCGCCCTGGCCGGCGGCGCCCGCGAACGCGGGTCACCTCGGAATGTCTCGACGAAGCTGTCTCGAAGAAGATGTCTCGAAAAAGATGTCTCGACGTCGAGACAAATCACAGCCTAGTCCGCGCGCCGCGAATCGCCCAGTCGCCTGCTGACCGGACGCTGTTGGCTTGCTCACCCGGCGGAGCGTGTGACCGGATCCGATGCTTCACTGCCCCTGTGACCGACGCCTCCGCACGGCCCGCCGACGTGCTGCGACGCGAACGCCGCGACGCACTGACACTGCTCGCGGGCGCCGTCGTCGTCGGCCTGGTCGCGGCGGCCGCCGCGGCCGCCTTCTCCTCCCTGAGCCACGCCGCCGAGCACCTGCTCTGGGATACGGCGCCCACCTGGTGGGGTGCGACCGAGGCGCCCTGGTGGTGGGTTCTGTTGGTGCCGACGCTGGGCGGCGTCGCCGTCTGGGCGGCCCGCCTGCTGCCCGGCGACGGCGGGCACGCGCCGTTGGACGGGCTGTCCATGGAGGCCAACCCGCGGATCTTGCCGTCCGTCTTGCTCGCCGCGCTCGTCTCGCTGGCCTGCGGGGCCGTGATCGGACCCGAGGCCCCGTTGCTCGCCCTGGGGGCCGGCCTGGGCGCCATCCTCGCCCGCCGCGCGTCGACGGCCCGGAGCCAGATCCTCGTCCTGTGCGGGGCGACGGCGGCCCTCGGCATGATTCTGGGCAACCCGATGGTGACGGCGCTGTTCGTGCTGGAGGGGGCCGCCCTGCGGCCCCGGCCGACCCGGCGGGACGGCCCGGCCCGGCCGCTCGGCGTGGTGCTGGTCGTCCTGGTGGCCCTCGGCGCCGGGTATGTGCTGCGGGTCGGCGTCGGCGACTGGCCGGGGGTGCACATTGCGAACTTGAGTGCCGGCTCCTTGCCGGCCTACCCGACCCTGCGGCTGCGCGACGTCGTGGTGAGCCTGCCGGTCGCCGCCGTCGTCGCCGTCCTAGCGCTGCTCTGCCACCGGCTGGCTCGGCGGGTGCGAGACCTGCCGGGGCGGGGCCGGGCGCGGCCCGGACCCATCCTGCTCGGGGTCGCCGGGCTGCTGATCGGGGCGCTGGCCGTGGCCGTACGCGCCGCGACCTCCGCGGACGTCAACCTGGTGCTGTTCTCGGGTCAGGCCGCGATGGGCGACCTCGCCGCGATCGGCTCCGCGGGGACGTTGATCGCCGTCCTGGTGGCGAAGTCGCTCGCCTATTCGCTCACGCTCGGAGCGGGGTTCCGGGGCGGGCCGGTCTTTCCGGTCGTCTTCCTGGGCATGGCCGCCGGGGTGCTGGCCGCCGTCCTGGTCCCGGAGACCTCCATCGCGGCTCTGGCCGCGTGCGGCATCGCCGCCGGCTGCGCCGCCGTGATCGGCCTGCCGGTGACCTCCGCCCTGCTCGCGCTGCTGTTGTGCATATCCGCCGGGCCGGCCGTGACCGTCACCGCCATCATCGGGGCCACGGTGGGCGCGCTCGCGCGCGCGTGGCCGACGGCGCGGCGCCAGGCGGCGCAGGGCGTGGTGGCGTGAGGCCAGTCGGCGCCGCTCCCCGATGGAGCAGACTCGTCCGGACCAGGGCCGTCATCGGCCGGATGCGCCGCCGGTCGCCCTGGACGAGTGATGCCGAATTGTGGGGTCGGGTGGTTGGCGGGTGGCCCCGGCCGGCGCGCGCGCCGAGAGAGCCGGCGAGGCCGAGGTAGATCCGTGGCGTCGCGGGACCGGCGTGTCGGTCGCGCTACGGCTCTACCTCGCGCGCCGTGGCTCTACCTCGCGCGCCGTGGCACAGTGGCGCTACCTCGCGCGCCGTGGCACGCTCGGGTGGCGGTGGTCGCAAGGTGGTGCGTCGCGAGTCAGTACTTGGCGCGGCCAGTCAGTACCTGGCGCGGCGAGTCAGTACCGGGGCCGTCCGGGAAGTGCCGACACGCCGGGAAAACG
>JAVBMU010000006.1:0-69501 GCA_031552185.1 Cellulomonadaceae bacterium
ACGGATTCGGGGTTGGGGTTGTCCGGGGCGTGCCCGGCCGCGTGCCCGGTGATCCGCCCGGCCGCGAGACGGGCGGCGCGGGCGCGGGCGGTGATCTTGTCTGCGGCGTCGGCGTCGATGTAGGCGGCCCGCACGATGACGGGTTCATCCCCCTCGCCCACGAGGTAGCCCATGCCCTTGTCGGTGCGGGCGAACATGGTGGCCCGTGCCCCGGCCCGGTAGGAGCTGGTGCCCAACACCATGTCGTTCTCGACCTGCCCGGCCACCCGCAGGCAGAACCGCCAGGACGCGTTGGACGCGATCGTGGTCGGTAGGGATTTGGCGTCGGGGCGTTGGGTCGCGAACACGACGACCAGCCCGGCGGCCGGGCCGCGGCGGGCCAGGTCCTCGGCAAGCATGGTGATTTCCTTGCCCGCGGCCGGGTGCTCGAACGCCCGTTGGCACTCGTCGAGCACGAGAAGCACGGGGTGCAACCCGAGGCCGCGGCGGGAGGCCAGGGCGGGGGTGGTCTTGCCCTCGGGGCACACGTCCCGGCCCAGGGAACGCAGGGTCTTGTACCGGTGGGCCATGTCCTTGGCCAGGGCGCGCAGGTCTGCCAGCAGGTAGGCGATGTCGTCGGGGTCGTCACCGATCCGGAACGCGTGCGCGACCGGTTCAAGGGGGAGCCAGTCGGCGCCGCCCTTGAGGTCGAACAGGTGCAGTTCGACCCGGGGGTCGAGGGACGCGGCCAGGGCGAGCAGGCGCAGCACGAAACTCTTGCCCATCCGGGGTTGGGCGCCCACGATCCCGGAGGCGAACATCAGTTCGGTGGTCACGGTCCGCCCGCGCGGGTCCAGGCCGATCGGGAAGGGGTTGAAGAAGTCCACGGTGCCCTTGGCGGCCAGGTCCCAGACCAGGGGCCGGCCGGTGTTCATGGGCTTGTCCGCTACCCACAGCACGAGCCGGCCGGTGTGCACGTCCGGGGCGCCCTCGGGCCACACGCACGCCACCGGGCGGCGAAGCCCTGAGGCGAGGCGGTCACGGCGGTCGGCGACGTCACCGGCGGTCACCCCGGCCGGTAGGTCGATGTCCGCACGCCACCCCGCCCCGTCACGCACGATCGGGGACGGGAACCGGACCTCGGCCGCGGCCCGGTTGAGTTGGGCAATCCCGAGGGAGCCCAACGCGGTCGTGATGAGGTCGGCGGTCAACCGGGGCACGCTCACGTGATCGGCCGCCCTGGTGGTGACCGGCCGGTCGGGTGACCTACCGGCCACACCCAGGCCGGTCACCACGGCCAGGACGACGGCGGCCACGTGTCCGGGCGGCCACGTCCGGGCGGACACCACCAGGGCCGCCACGGCCACCATGGCGGCCACGAGCCCGGCCGTGCGCAACCGGACAACCTGACGGTGGTCCCGGTCGATGCGGGCGAAGGCGGCCACCTCGCGCGGGTCGGCGGACCGGGCCAGGGTCCGGCGCGCGGCCGCCCCTTCCTCGTCCCTGGCCCACGTGGTCAACGTCCGGGCGGTACGACCGGCACCGGCCGGTGCCCGGGCGGCCAGACGCGCCCAGTACACCGGCAACCGCAAACCGTGGAACGCGGCGTGATGACCCACATGCCCGGCCGCCCACACCACCGCCGCCCGGGCCGCGGCCCGGTCCCGAACCCACACCGGCACGACCGCCCGCCGCGCCCCGGCGCGCGCCCCCTCGCGCGCCCGCTCGGGCGGGTCGGCCAGCAACGGGCCGTCCCCGCCCCGGCGCGCATTGGACCCACCCCACGCCCGCGCACCCGGCCCGACGTCGGCCGGGCGCCCGGCCCCGGCAGGCGCCGGGACCGGTTCGTTGTCCGGCACCGCGCCCGCAAGAGCCGCAGCAGGCGGGGCAGGTGCGGCGGGCGGGGCGTACGGGTTCACACCCTCGTCGTTGTTGTGGTCGCCCCGGGCGGCGGGCCGCCACCGGCGGCTCATCGGGCACCTGCCCGGGCGATCGCAAGTTCGTCGCGTGCCTGGGCGAGGGCGTCGTCCACGGCGTCCAGGCGCGCGCGGGCGACGTCCAAGGCGGCCAGGTCCCCCGCAGTCCGGACCCGTTCCAGGGCCTCGGCCCGGTCCTGGTGCAGGTTCTCGACCCGGCCCGTCAACGCAAGTGCCCGCTCACAGGCCGCGGCCCGCGCGGCGTGGGAACGAAGCCGCTGCGCCAGGTCGCCCATCAGTTGCTCATCCATCGTCATACCTCCGTGTATGCGGGGCCGTTGTGGCCCTGGAACGCGAGCACGGCCTGTGCCCGGCCGGTCAAGGCAGCGATCCGTTCGGCCAACTGGGCGGCCTCCTCCAGCGACTGGCGGGCGCGGATCACCGGATACACCGGGTCCGACCCGGGGCCGCGGGTCGTGTCGATGACCTCGAACGCGAACAGCGAGTCGCCCAGGCCGTCACCGATGCGGCGCAACGCGGCGCCCATCGTGTGCCCACCGGCGTACGCGAGCACGGACAGCACCCGGCACGCGGCCGGGGCCGGGACCGCCCCGGGCATCCGGGCGACGATCTCCAACCACTCATGGGCGTTACGGGCCGCCGTATACGCGTCAGCGGGCATCACAACCACCCCCGGCGGGTCACCCGCGAGGGGTGGACATCCACGATCCGGCCCTCGACGACAACCCGGTAGGTCAGCGCCCCCAGGTGGTCCTTGCACCAGCCGTGGACGTGACCCGGCACCAACGGGGTGCCCTCCGCACCCCGTACCCGCACCGGGGCACCGATCCTGCGAACCAACAGCATGCTCATGCTGCAACCTCCTCAAACACACCCGCGCCGGGCGCGGGAACCGGAACAGCGGTGATGTCGTCGACTGCCTCGACGACGTCGGGAGCGACGGCGGCGGCCGCGGTACGGTCGGGCACCGGGATCGTGCCCCCGGACAGGTGGCGGCGCACCGTGCGCACCGAACACCCGGCCGCGGCCGCGAGCTCGGCCTGCGTCCACTTCGGGTGCTCCGCCGCCAACTCGCGCACCCGAACCCCACCCGACGCGGCACGTCGGTCAGGACGCGCCGTCGTCGAGCTCATGCGCGGGGCGGAGCTCGGCCGCGAACTCGACGACCCGCGCGAACCTGCAGCGGTCGGCACCGGTCGCGCCTCGAGCGCGCCGGGCGCGCTCGAGGTGACCGGCGGGCTCGGGACCCCCGCGACAGGAGCGGTTTGCAGGTGAGCCAGCGCCGCGCCCATCCCGAGCACCGCCACCGGCAGAGTCGCCACGACGGCGACCACGGGCCACGGCGCCGCGGTGATCCCCGCCGCGGCCATCAGGTGATAGGCCACCTGACCCGACGCCCCCAGCACCAGAGCGCCGATCGACGAGGCCCGTGCGAACCGGCGCGCCGGGCCGTCCGGCGAGGCCAACCACACCCGCAGCGCGAACGCGGCGTACGCCTCCATCCCGACCGGCAACGTGATCCGGGTATCCACGATCAACCCGTCCCAGATACCGGGGAGCGGCTGGACCTTCCCGAAGCCGCACAACCCGCCCAGGGCGACCCACCCGGCCCAGATCGCGACCCCCGCCGGGGCCGCCAACAACACCAACGGCCAACGCCGCGGCGCCCGGCCGGGCCTCACTTGCCCGTACCGCTCTGGTAGTTCTTCGCCGTGTCACTGATCCCCTGGGCGAAGTCCTGCAAGTACGTCATGATCGGCGTCCCGAACTCGGTCGACGCCAACGTCAACCCGAGCAGACACCCGACGAAAATCGCGAAGCCCACACCCTTACGGACCTTCGCGTACACCACGGCCAACACGGCCATCACCAGGAACAACGGAAACGTCACCACGGGAGAAGCCCTCCTCTCGCCAGGTCGGCGATTCGCTGTTGCGCAACACGTTTGCGCAACAAGGTACAGCACGGTGGCGACGTTGCGCAACCGTGTGCCGGTACGCTGGTCGGGTGAGCAAAGACGCGCGTCAAGACCTCATCGCGGCGAACGAGAGCTACCGCGCCACGGAGAGCGCGCACGAGGACGCCCGCCGTCGGGTGGTCGCCGCGGTGGTCGCCGCACTCCGCGCGGGCATCGCACCAACCGAGGTGTCCGGGCTCTCGCCGTTCACGGCGACCTACGTGCGCCGAATCGCGCGCGAGAATGGCATCCCGCCCGCGGCCCCGGGGCCGAAGCGGACCGTGGGCACGTAGTGCCCCGCATCGTCGTTGACCAGCCATGTAGCCATCGAACGTTTACTCGCCAGCGCACAACATGACGGCCGGGCGACATCGCAGTGACACCGTGATGACACCTGGCAACCCACCCGAGGGGTACCGATGGACGCCGTAGAGACGTGGACCGGCGAACTTGCCGGCAGACTCCGCGCGGCCTTGCGGTTGACCAATGAGGCACTGGCCGAACGGCTGGGCATCTCCCCGCGTACCGTCGCCCGTTGGAATGCCGCGCCCGGCGTTGTGCCGTCGCCGGAGTTACAGCAGGCGCTCGATACGCTGCTGAGCCAAGCGACCGAGAACGAACGCGCACGGTTCGCCGGCCGCGTGCCGCCGCTCAAACCGACCCCTGAACGACCCGATGAGCCGGCGCCGCCGGCGCGGGAACTCATAGCCGCCCTCGACTGGCTCGACCGAAACGCGAGCTGGACACCCGGGACGGCAAACCGGCGCGTGCAAGCTGCGGCGGACGCGCATCGCACCGGCACACACGAGAACGTCGCGTTCCGCCGGGCGAGGGTCCAACGGGAGGACGTCGCCAATGCGCTCAGCCGGTATTACGGCGGGCCGGGTGGAACCGACATTCTCTATGCCGTGACAACACCGGGTGGAACGCTTCGGACGTCCATGCTCACCGCCGGCGATTGGCTCGCGGCGGACTGCGGCCCGCTACGGTGTCGCCTCAGCCTCGACCCGAAGCACGATTCCGGACCGGAAGCTTTGGACGCGTTCACCGCGGACGCCGCCGTTCTCCGCCTGGCGGAGATTGCGGCTACCGGGGCGAGACTTGTCAACGAACCGTTGTACCGACTCACCAGCCTCACCCGAACACCTTGCGGGCTCGTCGGTACGGTGACTCTCACGGAATTTGCAGCCTACGCGCTCACTCTGGATCTGATCGAGGGCGAGTTGCTCGACGCGCTCGGCTCGGGCAAGCCCACCGAACCGGGCACACTCCAGCTCCGGGACTCGCTCATGCCCACCCTGGCGACCGTCAAGGCGCTCAACAAGCGGCTGTGCGTGGGAGGGCCGCCCACACTGACTGCGATCGCGCGGCCAAAGTCGGGCGACCGTGGCGGGGATTACATCATCCTCATTCAGGAACGGTCCGGGCGAGTGCTGAACGCAGCCCGACGGCTGTCCACTATCCCGAAAGCCTTCCACGGGCCGTTGTCCGATCCGGCCGAGGATGCGGACATCGTTGCCACCGTCGAACGCGAGATGGAAGAAGAACTCTTCGGCCGACTCGACGTCGACTCGACCCGAGCACAGAACCGTTCCGCCGACCCAATGCACCCCGACCGGTTATCCGAGCCGATGCGTTGGCTCGACACCCACCGCACCGGCGGCCATTGGCACATCGAATGCACGGGCTTCGGGCTCAACCTCGTCAGCGGGAACTTCGAGGTGCCCATGCTGCTGGTGGTCGAAGACGAAGAATGGTGGGCACGGTTCGGCGGACGGATCGAAGCGAACTGGGAATCCGACTCGCTGCGCCGATACTCCACACGCCAACCCGAACTCATCACGTCCTTGCTCCACGATCCCGGGTGGAGCAACGAGGGCCTCTTAGCTCTCGCCCAAGGACTCCGGCGACTACGCCAACTCGGCGGGCCGCGCGTGAATCTCCCTACAATCGACCTGGAGGAGCGCCCATGAGCGCAGGATGGCACACCGGCAACGCCTACGACGACGGCGCCGAACGACGCGGCTGGCTCGTCGGCGCCTTCATGCCCGAAGGCGACATCCGAGCAACCGACGCCGTCGAAATCAAGTGGGCAACCCACCCAGCCGGCGACCAGCGCGCTGAGTGGACCAAGGACGACACCCGAACCACAATCGTGGTCCTCATCTCGGGGGGCACCTTCGAGGTCCAGTTGACCGGCGGAGTTGCGGGACTCGTCGAGCCCGGCGATTACGTCATGTGGGGACCAGGAGTCGACCACGCCTGGCGAGCCGCAAAACACTCCGTGGTCTTAACCGTTCGTTGGTAGTTCAGCACGCACAAATGACACGAGGACGACCGAAGAATGAACGTCTGGATCGAAACTCACCCGGCTCTTGCGGGGGCCTTGATCGCAATCGGGGTCGGCGTTCTCACGTGCGTCGTCACCTGGTTGGTTTCTCGGCGCGAGCGCGAATTATGGTTCAAATGGACCACGGTTGGTGTTTTGCGCGTTGGGGCGCCCGACGTCGACATCAGAATTGACGGGAAGCCGCTCATTAGCCCGCATTTTCTAATGATTACGCTAGAGGTGCGAGGGGCTCCGAATATTCGTATTGAAGGAGCCGAAAGAGACTTGCCTTGGCGCATTCAAGTAGCTGGCGCTGAGGTTGTGTCCGTGACGGACACATCGGACCTCTCGGGGGCAACCGTCACGGACGACGGTCAGATCGCCGTCTCGCCACAGATCCTTGCCCGGCGTGCGCGGCCGACCCTCACCGTTCTGGTTGATGGATGCCCTACCTCTGTGGCACCTTCGGAGATCGAACGTCTCAGTCTTCGACACCGGGGGGACCGCAGAATAGGTACCACAGCAATGGGCTTGGGGCTATCGGTGATAGTGTATGCCGGGCTTGCAGTTGCTTTCGTGTGCGGACCATCTTCCGCGGGGACAATCGGCGGGACAGGCGCGATTTTCGCGGGGACGCTGCTCATCCTATATGCGGTTTGGGTACCATTTAGAAGGTGAGCGGCCAGTTCGTTGAAAATGGTATTCTATGACTCTCGCATTAAGCAGGATGCGGCGACCTCGTCTCGGGCGACGCCGGAGCGTCGATCAATTCGAGCGCAAGGGGCTTCGGTGGCTTGCCTGCCAGCGTGCGGCACCAGCTGCGGCACTACGGCGTGCCGCGGAAATCTACCTTGCGCGACTCGGTGCGACACGATGCCCGGGCGCTTGCTGGCCAACATGGCGTGGAGTCGCCCTGGCGCCACCTTCACACCGAAGAGGTCACTGGTTCGATCCCAGTATCGCCCACCCTCTCGAAAGGCCCTCTGACCAGCGAAAACGCTGGTTCGGAGGGCCTTTTGCCGTCATTGCCGGATGGCAGCTGCTCAGCAGTCGGTGTGTGTGTCAGTCCCAGGGCGCGCCCAAGGTGACGGCTAGTCTTCCCGCAGCGCTCCGTGAGCGACAACGGCGCTGCGCCGCCGGCGGTAACCATGAGCGGTATCCCTGAGAGGAGAAGTACGTTGGGGGTTCGCTACATCGGTAGCAAGGCGAGGGTCGCGGAACGGATCGTCGACCTCGCAGGCGACCCCACCCCGGGCGGCCGCTTCGTCGACGCTTTCAGCGGAACGGGCGCCGTCGCCGCAGCCGCGGCAAACGGCGGCTGGGACGTTACTGTCAACGACCAGCTCCCGTCGGCCGTTGCGATGAGCGTCGGCGCTGTCGTCGGAGCCGGCAACGTCCGGTTCGAGGCTCTGGGCGGCTACCAGGCCGCGATCTCCTCCCTCAACTCCCTTCCGGGGCGTCCCGGGTTCATCCACACCGAGTACAGCCCGGCCTCCGCCCACAACGGCCCGGTCGAGCGGAGGTACTTCACCGCCGAGAACGCCGCACGACTAGACGGCATGCGTGCTCGCGTTCGCGACTGGTCGCAGAACGGCCGGCTGACCTACGCCGAAGAACAGCTCCTGCTCGCGGACCTCATGCAGGCTGCGAACTCGGTCGCGAACATCTCCGGAACGTACGGCTGCTTCCTCAAGAGCTGGACCAGCGGCGCACTGCGCCCCGTCGCGGTCACCGCCCGGCGGCTGCCCGACCGGACAACCGACTTCGTCGCGACAACAGACGATGTGTTCGGCGTCCAGACGTCCGACCGGGACACCGTCTACCTCGACCCGCCGTACACAAAGCGGCAGTACAGCGCGTACTACCACCTGCTCGAAACACTGCACGCCGGCGATTCCCCCGCAGTCGGCGGCGTAACCGGGCTGCGCCCGTGGCGGGACCGCGCCTCGGTGTTCTGCTCCAAGGTCAAGGCGCTCGACGCGCTCACGAAACTCATCCTCGGGCTCAACGCCCGCCGGATCCTGCTCTCGTACAGCACTGAGGGGCACGTCCCGAAGGACCTCCTGATCAACGCGCTCGGCGAGGCCGGACGTGTGACCGTGCACGAACTCTCGGTCATCGGCCGCTACCGGCCCAACGCGGCAGCATCAGCCGCCGGCGACACGGTCGACGAGTACGTCATCGAAGTCGAGCCCGTGCGCCTGCACGACACTGCGGAGCGTGGAGCGGCCACGGCGGTGTTCGTGTGAAGAGCGTTGAGACCGGATTGCTGAGAGTCGCAGACGCACTCCTGACTGAGGCCACCGGTCAGGTCCTCCCCGGGCTCGACGCCACCGTTGCCCGCCTCGGTGTTCTGGAGGTCGTCGCGGGCCGCCATGCGGACTGGGAAGCGGCCGAGTTCTGGCGGCTGACGCAGGTCGGCCGGGCGCCCGCGTTCGCGACAGACCCGCGCGGGTGGGCCGAGAAAGTCCTCTCCGCCATCCGCGAGACGTCGATCCCGGTCCCACTCGCATTGGCCGCACTCGCCCGCGAAACCCTCCCACCGCGGGAACAGCGCACGACGGGGGCGTACTACACCGACTGGCGGCTGGCGCAGCTTCTCGCCGGACTGGCGGTGCCAACCGTCGATCGTCCGGGCCTGTGGGTTGATCCAGCCTGCGGAACCGGGGTTCTACTGGTCGCCGCCGCGATGGCGGTCCCCGAAGGACCGGAGCGGGACGCAGTGATCCGGGACCGACTGGCAGGTGCTGACCTGTCCCCGAAGGCCCTCCGCGGCGCCCTGCTCGCAGTCGGTTCGCTGACGTCCGACCTTGGGGCGGTCGTCGGCTTCGCGTCCCGTCTGCGGGTCCAGGACAGCTTGCGTTCTGCCGCCGCGTGGGCGCGGCTCGCGCCGAACGGTGTGGCCCTCGTCATCGCGAACCCGCCGTGGGAAAAACTCACCGTCTCCCGGCATGAGATCGCGCAGGGCAGCGGCACCGACCGCCACTACGGGCAGTCGTTCGCTGAGGAGATCGATCTGACCGGGCCGAAGCGGGACCTGCTGCGCTACATCGAACAGGTCGCAGCCGGGACCCGTCTGCAAGGCAAGGGCGGGCACGACCTCTACAAGCTCTTCCTCGAACTCGGCATCGGGCTGGCTGCCGAGGACGGCGTGCTCGCACTACTCGTGCCGGCAGGGCTGATTCGCGCTCAGGGCACCGAGACGCTCCGCAAGGAACTCGACGCCGCTGCCACCGAGTTGTCGATCAGCGTCATCGAGAACCGCGCACGAAACTTCGCCATCGACACACGATTCAAGTTCCTCGCCCTCGTGGCAAGCATCGGCGCCGGCCCGCGAGGTCCAATCTCACTGCGTGTCGCCGACCGCACCGGTGACCTTCCAGCCGACGCGGTCGCCATTGACCGCGCAGAGCTCCTTGATGTGCGCCCCGACCTCTCGCTGCCCGAGGTCCGGACCGAGACCGAGTGGGCGCTGTTCGCACGCCTCACGCGCGCTGCCGTCACGGTCGGTGATAAGGAAGGTCCATGGCGACCGGCATACAAGCGCGAGATCGACATGACCCTCGACGCCGACACGTTCCTGCGCACGCCACACGCGGGCACGGTGCCCTTGCTTGAGGGGCGGCATGTCACGAATTTCCGGGCCAGGGCCAAGTCCTACCTGGGCGGCGAAGGGCGCGCCGCGCTCTGGCGGCCCGAGCAACTCCGGTCCGCGCCGGCGAACGCGGTGACGCAGTGGTTTGTTCCGCGGGCCACATTGCGGGCCGACGCGGCCGCCCGGGTCGAACGATCACGGGTCGGGTTCTGCGACATCACAGGACAGACCAACGAGCGGACCATGCTCGCCGCACGGATCCCCGCCGGGTACGTCTGCGGCAACAAGATCCCCACATTGCTCTTCCCCGACGGCGGTGCCGACCGTGAGGACCTCTTCCTTGCGCTCGCGAACTCGTTTGTCGTCGACTGGATGCTGCGCCGGGTCGTCACGACAACCGTTAACCTGTTCCTCCTCGAGACGCTCCCGATGCCCCAGGTTGACCAGGACTCCCCGACCGGGCGTGAGCTCATCGATCTGACCCGCAAGATCACGGCCGCAGAAGGCGACCGGACCGCCGACGCATGGGGCGTCGGGTTGCGGCGTGCGCGCGTAGATGCGCTGGTAGCCTCCGCGTGGGGCCTCTCGCCGGCGGACATGGAACTCGTCATGCGCGACTTCCCACTTCTGGACCGAGGACAATCGCCCTTGGTCGGGGAGCACACGTCGACGGTGACCCGCGACGTCGTGCTGGCCGCGCTCGCAGCCGAACTCGACGCTGACCACCCGAGTGTCCGCCGAACCGAGCAGGCACACCGCAAGGGTGCGGTGCCCTACATCGGCGCCGAGTACGTGCAGAGGAAGAAGTGAGCAACGACCCACCCGGCTGAGGCCGGCACGCATCGTCTACCAAGAAATCCAGCCATTGGCGGGAAACGAGGCGGCTCCCATGAACAGTCACACCGACCCGACGCGACCCGACGCCGGCCCCGCCGACGCCGTGGAGCGGGCGGGCGATCCAAGGGAACGAGCCCTGGTGGTCGGCGGCGGCGGGGCGGCCGCCTGATCCGCGAAGTCGCGGCAATTCGGAATTACTCGTCTACTCCGTGCCCGGGTCGAGGGCGGGACGTCGGAACGGTCAGCAGTTCGGCGGGGGCCTCGTCGGTGAGGGTCGCACCCCGCGGCGACTCTTCGACGAGAGTGGTCGTGCCGTCGCGGCGCGTGAACTTGACTCGGGCCGGCGAGACGTCGAGGACCTGCGCCGAAGCGATGTCCGGCGTCGCCAGGAACCGCAACGGTGGCCGCAGCCCGAGCACGGGCACGACCGCGGCGAGTTGTTCGAGCCGGGACCGCCCGCCCTCGGTCTCCCGCGGGCACGGAGCTAAGACGAGCCCGGTGTCGAGAATGAGCACGTCCTGCCGGACACCGTCGACCATGGCGTTCGCGAGTCCGCCGACGACTTCGCCGATGGGGTCAGGCGTCCGGCCGCCACCTTGCCTCATCGCCGCGAGGTCGATTCCCCACTCGGCGAGCCGTGCCCTCGCCTCGCCGACTCGGTCGGCATCGGCAGCGAGCGCGGCGACCTTCGCCACGTCGAACTCCGACCCGTCCGGCGCAATCAGCACGGCCGCACCGCTCCATGAGTGTCGCCACGTCGCCGCCCCGGCGGTGACCAACGCTCGGTTGATCGCCAACCGCAGCGCGTCGGTGAGCAGCTCACGCACCTCGGCGGGGCCGGCCTGGGGCGTCAGTTCCAGGACCAACTCGGCCCCACGCCCTGCGGCGACGACGTCCAGTGCCGCGTCCAGGTCGCCGTGATCCCGGCCGGTGACGCGGCCGACGACGCGGAAGAACACTCCGGTCGCCTGCTCGTCGTGCGCGACGCATCCGGCGGGGATCAGTTCCGGCCAGGCGAGTCGGGTGCGCGAGCCGAAGTCGACGACGAGTTCGGCCAGGCGGGCGGCCGCCGACTCGAGCCCCGGCACCAGCGCGACGGCGGGCCTGCGGTCGGGCGACGCCGGGGGCGCCGCGCCGTCGTCGGCCGACGACGCGCCCGAGCGCGTGATCATGGCGATCCGTTCGGCCGGCCGCGGGTGTGAATCCCAGCGGGACTCTTCCCCGGACGGTTCGACTGCCCGGCGCTCGGCCAACTCAGCACCACGTGCGGCGAGGAATTCGGGGAACCCGCCGAAGAAGCCCTCCGCCGTCGGGGCGTATTCGTTTTCCCAGGCCAGGTTCACGTAGCCCGTCAGGTAGGACGCCCATGCGGAGTCGATGACCCCGATCTCGCGCAGGGTCGCCGCCGCCGTCTCGGCACCCACGGCGCGGACCGACAGTCGGTCGGCCTCGATTTCCTGCCGCTTGAAGATGGCAGCCGTGGACAAGAGGGAGTAATGGCCGAGTTCGTGAGCAAGCGCCGCGCGCAACTGGTCCACGGTCAAGCCGTGGAGCAATGGCACGCCGATGACCATCCGGCGGCGCCCGCCGACGAGGCCGAGGAGCCTGGTGTCCTCGGCGACCCCGGCGTTGACCTCCGGGCCCAGGAGGATCTCGTCCGGAGGCCGGGTGTCGGCGAGCCGGGCCAGGTCCTCTACTGTGCTCCACAGCTCCGGCGCCTCGGTGCGGTCCAGCGAAACGCGGGCCACGTCCCGGCGCTTGGCCCGGACGGCGCGCCGCAGCGCGACAACGAAGGCTCCGGCAACGATCAGCGCGAGGACAATGAGCCCGATGCCACGGCCCTCAACACCGGTCGCGAACGACCAAATCGCCCCGTAGGTGAGCCCGGCAACGGCGCCGAGCGCGAGGACGTAGAAGCCAACAATCAAGAGCAACGACGCCAAGGCGCGCAGGGTGGTTGACACAATGACATTCCTACCAGAGCCCTCTAGTTCCGTCGGATCAGCCAGTTTGGTCGGGCCAGGCTAGGGTTGGCGGTCCGAAGCCGCCCGCCGCGCCCGCGCCGAGGCTTGCATAGGGTAAGAGCACCACCCCGCCCCCAAGGACGGAGCGGAATTGTGCTGTTCGTGCTTGCCGTGCACCTGGCCGCGGCGCTCGGCGCCCCGGCGCTGGTTTCCGCGCTCGGCCGGCGGGCGTTCCTCGTTCTCGCCCTCGCCCCGGCGTCGGCAGCTGTCTATGCGCTGGTCCGGACGGGGGCGGTGGCCGACGGCGCCCGCCCCACGGAGTCCGTCGCCTGGGTGCCGGGCCTGGAGTTGGACCTCGACTTCCGGATGGATTCGCTGACCTGGCTGATGCTCCTCGTCGTCGGGGCGGTCGGGGCGATCGTGTTGATCTACTGCTCGGCGTACTTTGCGCCGACGGCGACGGGGATGCGCCGATTCGCCGGCTGCCTGGTCGGCTTTGCCGGCGCGATGGCGGGTCTGGTCACGGCGGACAACCTGGTGTTGCTCTACGTGTGCTGGGAGTTGACGTCGGTCTTTTCCTACCTGCTGATCGGCCACTACGCGGATCGCAAGGCCGGCCGCCGGGCCGCGATGCAGGCGATCATGGTGACGACGGCGGGCGGCCTGGCGATGCTGGTCGGCCTGATTCTGCTCGGGTCGGCGGCCGGGAGTTACCGGATCTCGGACGTCGTGGCCGATCCACCGGGCGGCGCGGTCGCGGTGCCGGCGATTGTCTGTCTCCTCTTCGGGGCGGCGACCAAATCCGCGCTCATTCCGTTCCATTTCTGGCTGCCGGCGGCGATGGCCGCGCCGACGCCGGTGAGCGCCTATCTGCACGCGGCGGCCATGGTGAAGGCCGGGGTGTACCTCGTGGCCCGGTTTGCCCCTGCCTTCGGGACCGTCCCGGCCTGGCGCGTGGGTGTTGTCGTCCTGGGTGCGGGGACGCTGCTGCTCGGCGGATACCGGGCGCTGCGGCAGTACGACCTCAAGCTGCTGCTCGCCTTCGGCACGGTCAGCCAGTTGGGGCTGATCGTGCTGTTGGTCGGGCTCGGGACCCGCGCTGCGGCGCTGGCCGGGCTCGCGCTGCTCGGGGCGCACGCGATGTTCAAGGCGGCGCTGTTCCTGGTGGTCGGAGTGGTCGACGCCGCGGCCGGCACGCGGGACCTGCGCAGGCTGTCCGGGGTCGGCCGCGCGCTGCCGATGACGGCGGCGGCGGGGGCGCTCGCCGTCGCCTCGATGATTGGGTTCCCGCCGTTCGCCGGGTATGTCGCCAAGGAGTCGGCGCTGGGTGCGTTGTGGCCGACCCCGGGTGCGCCCTGGGACGAGTGGGTGCCCCTGGCTGCGGTGGTGCTCGGCTCGATGCTGACGGTCGCCTATGGGCTGCGATTCTGGTGGGGCGCGTTCGCCGCGAAGTCGCCGGCCCCGGCGCCCGCCCCCGCCCCCGGGGCGGGGCCGCATCGCCAGTCGATGGTGCTGGTCGCTCCCGGGGTCGTGCTCGCCCTGCTCGGCCTGGCGGTGGCCCTCGTCCCCCGGGTCGGCGACGACCTGCTCGCCCCGTTCGCCGAGACCTATCCGGCCGGCGAGTCCGGGCACCTCGCGCTGTGGGCCGGTCCGGGCCCGGTGCCTGTCCTGACCGTGGTGATCCTCGCCGTCGGCGCGTTGGCGTTTCACTGGCGCGGCCGGGTGGCGGCATTCCAGGCCGCGCGGCAGGTCGGTTGGGAGGCCGATCGGGTCTACCGCAGGCTGATGCGCGGTCTGGACGAGGTGGCGGCCGATGTCACGGGCCGGACCCAGCGCGGCTCGCTGCCGCTGTACCTCGGCACGATCCTGGTCGTGCTCGTGATCGGCCCCGGGCTGGGCATGGCGGTCGCGACCTCGTGGCCCGACCGGCTGACCTGGTGGGACCGGCCCGCCCAGCTCGCGGCGGTGGCGGCGGTCGCGGCGGCGTCGGTGCTCGCGGCCCGGGCCCGGCGCCGGCTGAAGGCGGTGTTCCTGGTGGGCATCGCGGGCTACGCGAACGCGGCGCTGTTCCTGCTGCACGGTGCGCCGGATGTCGCGCTGACGCAGGTGCTGGTCGAGACGGTCACCTTGGTCGTGATGGTCCTCGTCCTGCGCAGGCTGCCGCCGTACTTCTCGGACCGGCCGCTGCGGGCGAGCCGCTGGGTGCGGCTCGCCATCGGGGTGGCGGTCGGGGTGGTGGCGATGGGCTTCGCCGTGACCGCGCCGAGCGCACGCGTCGCCGAGCCGGTGGCGGTCGACTATCCCAGGGAGGCAGTCGCCTTCGGCGGCGGCCGGAACGTGGTCAATGTGACGCTCGTCGATATTCGCGCCTGGGACACGATGGGCGAGATCGCCGTGCTCCTCGCCGCAGCGACCGGCGTTGCGTCGCTCATCTTCATTCGTCGGCGAGCGGGCGAGATCCTGCGGGCCGACGACGCCGCCGGTGCCGACCCGACCGGCGGCGGAGTGTGGGGGCACGGGGTCTTCGGCGCGGTGGCCGGCCGCGGCGCCCCCGGGCGCGGACTCGACGGCGCCGTCGCGGGCCGGCGGGGGCGGGCGACGTGGTTGCCCGCGGGTCGCACGCTTGCCCCGGAGCGAAGGTCGGTCGTCTTCGAAGTGGTCACCAGGGTGATCTTCCACCCGATGATCGTCGTCGCGCTGTATCTCCTGATCGTGGGGCACAACGCGCCGGGTGGCGGGTTCGTCGCCGGGCTCCTGGTCGGGCTCGCGATGACCATCCGGTACCTGGCGGGGGGCCGGTACGAACTCGGCGAGGCCGCCCCGGTGCAGCCCGGCGCCCTGCTCGGGGCGGGACTGTTTCTCTCCGCCGGCTTCGGCCTGGTGAGTCTGCTGCTCACGGGCGACGCCCTGCGCAGCGCGATCGTCGATCTGAGCGTGCCGGGGCTCGGCACCTGGCATGTGGCGACCTCGCTGGTCTTCGACGTCGGGGTGTTCCTGGTGGTCATCGGGCTGGTGCTCGACGTGCTGCGCAGCCTCGGGGCCGAGGTCGACCGGCACGCCGAGGTCGCCGTGCGCGAGCAGAGAAGGGCGCGGCCATGAGCGGCGACACGGCCCCGAGCATCGCGCTCGTCATCGCGATCGGGGTGCTCTTCGCAGCGGGTGTGTACCTGCTCCTGGAACGGACATTGACCCGAGTCCTGCTCGGGTTCATCCTGCTCGGGAACGGTGCGAATCTGCTCTTCCTGGTCGCGGGCGGCCGCGCGGGCGGCGCCCCGATCGTCGGCGTGACGCCGACCGGACGGATGAGCGATCCGCTGGTTCAGGCGATGGTCCTGACCTCGATCGTCATCACGCTGGGCCTCACTGCGTTCGTGCTCGCGATGGCCTACCGGTCCTGGCAGCTCCATGGTCACGACGAGGTTCAGGACGACGCCGAGGACCGCCGGGTCGCCCGGCGGGCCGCCCGCAACGTGCCCGCCTTCGAGGATGCCGACGCCCGCGAACCGGGCCTCGACCTCGAGGACGAGGCGGCGCAGGCGCACGACGAGATCGCCCGCGAGGGTGGTGAACGCTCGTGACGACGACGGTCCTCGTTCCGCTGCCGACCCTCCTGCCGCTGGTCGGCGCGGGGCTCGCCCTGGCCCTGTTCCGGTACCCACGGGCGCAGCGGGCGATCAGCTTCGGCGCGCTGGCGGCCATGCTCGTCGTCAGCGCGGCGCTTGCGGTCGTGGTCGAGAACGGGCCGCTCGCCGTCGGGGTGGGCGGCTGGGCGGCGCCGGTCGGCGTCGGCCTGGTGATCGACCGGCTGGCCGCGCTGCTGCTCACCGTCTCGGCAGTCGTCATGCTGTGCGTGCTCACCTACTCCCTCGCCCAGGGCGCGGTGGACGACCCGGGGGTCGCGGCGTCGGACCGCGCGGCATCGGATCGCCAGGGCCGGCCGGGTGCAACCGGCGAGGCAAGGCCCGGCGGCCCGGCCGCCGCCGCACCGCGACGCAGCCACGCCGCCGCCGCCGTTCACGCGTCGGAGGACCTGCCGGTCGCGATCTATCACCCGACCTTCCTGGTCCTGGCGGCGGGGGTCAGCCTCGCGTTCTGTTCCGGCGACCTGTTCAACCTGTACGTCGGGTTCGAGGTGCTGCTCGCAGCATCATTCGTGTTGCTGACCCTGAGCGGGACCAGCGAGCGGATCCGGGCGGGGGCGATCTATGTCGTCGTCGCGCTGTTGTCCTCGATCGTGTTCCTGCTCGCGATCGGACTCGCCTACGCGGCGACCGGTACGGTCAACCTCGCCCAGCTCGCGCTGCGCCTGGCGGAGATCGACCCGGGCGTGCGGCTGACCATCGAGCTGCTGCTGCTGCTCGCCTTTGCGGTCAAGGCGGCGGTCTTCCCGCTCTCGGCGTGGCTGCCGGACTCCTACCCGACGGCGCCGGCGCCGGTCACGGCCGTCTTCGCGGGTTTGCTGACCAAGGTCGGCGTCTATGCCATCTTGCGCACCCAGACGCTGCTGGTCCCGGCCGAGGGGGTGGATACCGTGCTGATGGTCTTCGCCCTCGCGACCATGCTGGTCGGCATCCTCGGCGCCGTCGCCCAGACCGACCTCAAGCGGCTGTTCTCGTTCACGCTGGTCAGCCACATCGGCTTCATGATCTTCGGGATCGGGTTGGCGACCGAGGCGGGACGGGCGGCGGCGGTCTTCTACGTGGTGCACCACATCACCGTGCAGACGACGTTGTTCCTGGTCGCGGGGCTGGTGGAGCGGCGGGCCGGCTCGACATCGCTGGCCCGCCTGGGCGGGCTGGCCGGGGTCGCGCCCGGGCTGGCGGTGTTGTTCGGGATCCCGGCGCTGAGCCTGGCCGGGGTGCCCCCACTGTCCGGCTTCCTCGGCAAGCTGGGACTGCTGCAGGGGGGTGTCGCCGTCGGCACGCCGATGGCGTGGACGCTCGTCGTCGGCTCGGTCGTGACCTCGCTGCTCACGTTGTACGCGCTGGTCAAGGCGTGGAACAAGGCGTTCTGGCAGGCGCCTCCGGCGGCGCCGGCGCCGCGCGCGCGACTGCCCCGCGGGATGGTTGGCGGCACGGCTGTGCTCTGCGCCGCCGGCCTGGCCATGACCGTTTGGGCGGGGCCGCTCTACGGGTATGCGCAGCGGGCGGCGGTCGGCCTGGACGACGGCTCGTACATCGAGGCCGTCTTCCCGGGCGGCGCCCCGCGGGGGGTGGGCAGCTCGGACGAGGCCGCCGCCAGGAACGGTTCCGGACCGGCCCAGGACGGTGCGCCATGACCGAGCGCGGGCCGGCGTGGGTGCGCCGGGTGCGAGCACAGTGGCGCGGGATCCTGGTGCTCGCCCTGGTCTGGGTCGCCCTCTGGGGCCGCCCGACGTCGGCCACGGTCCTGTCCGGGCTCGCGATCGCGGTGGCGGTCGTCGCGCTGTTGCCGCTGCCGTCGGTGCGCAATCGGTTGGTGCTGCGGGGGCGGGGATTCGTCGTGCTGGTCGGCCGGTTCGGCCGGGACCTCGTCGTCGCCTCCGCGCAGGTGGCGAGGATCGCGCTGAGCCGGCGCCGGCCGCACGGAGCGCTGATCGGGGTCCGGTTGCGGGTTGCCGCCGACGTCTACCTGACCATCGTGGCCGAACTTGCATCGTTGGTGCCCGGCTCGATCGTGGTCGAGGCGCACCGGCTCACGGGCACGTTGTACCTGCACGTCCTCGACCTCGACCTGGCCGGCGGCGCGGACCGGGTACGGGCCGACACGCTCGCCCTGGAGGCGCGAGTGTTACAGGCCTTCGCGCCCGACGACATCCTGCGGGGAGCCGGACTCGCCCCGGCCGACCCGACCGCGCGCCGCCGGCCGAGGCGCGGGCGGGGGCCGGCGGACTCACGGGCGCCGAGGGGGGCCGAGTCGTGACCGCCGCCGTCGTCCTGACGGGGACCATGCTGCTGGTCGCCGCGACGCTCGCGCTCATCCGGGTCGAACGGGGGCCCTCGATGCTGGACCGCGCCGTGGGCCTGGACTTGTTCACGACGACGATCGTCGGGGCCATCGCGGTCGAGGCAGCCTGGTCCCGGCGGACCTCGACGATCCCGATTCTGGTCGCGCTGTCGCTGGTCGGGTTCATCGGGTCGGTGGCCGTGGCCCGGTTCGCCGCCGTCGAACCAGCCGGAGAGGGCCGGATCCGGACCCCGGCCGAGGTCGCCGCCGCCGACGCCGCCCGGCTGGCCGCCGAACTCGCCGAGGACGCCGCGGACGCCGGTCGGTCGGCCGGCGCAGTCGCCGAGGAAGCCGACTCCGGCCGGGCCTTCGAGCCGAGGCCGGACGCCGTCGATCCGGGCGACCGGCCCGATCCGGCCGATCGGGGGAGGTGACCCGGTGACCTGGACAAACCTCGCCGACGCCGTCGCGATCGGGTGTTTGCTCGCAGGCGGGTTCCTGGCCTTCGCCGCTGGGATCGGCGTGGCGCGCTTCGGCGACCTCCTTGCGCGGCAGCATGCGGCGGCGAAACCGCAGGTGCTCGGACTGATTCTGCTGCTCTCCGGCCTGGCGCTGCGGCTGCGCTCCGGGGCGGCGGCGGCCGCCCTCGCCCTGGTTGTTGCCTTCCAGCTGATGACCGCGCCCGTGGCCGCCCACCTGCTCAGCCGGGCAGGCTACCGGACCGGCAAGGTCGACGCCGCTGACCTTGCCGAAGATGAACTCGCCCGCGAACGCGACCCCGACGCCGGCGACTGAGCACCCGCCGGTGCTGCCGCGGCGAGCCCCCGGACGCCGGGCGAGGCAGTCCACCGTCAACCTCGACTGCAGCTGACGCTGTTGGGGAGGTTCCCGCGCCGGCGAGGCCGAGGTAGATCCGTGGCGTCGCCGACCCGGCGTGTCGGTCGCGCTACGGCTCTACCTCGCGCGCCGTGGCTCTACCTCGCGCGCCGCGGCACGCTCGGGTGGCGGTGGACGCAAGGTGATGCGTCGCGAGTCAGTACCTTGGGCCGGCGAGTCAGTACTCGGCGCGCCAGGTACTGACTCGGCGCGATGGAGGCCCCCGTCTCACCGCCCGCCCAGGATTGCCGCCGCCGCGGGCGGCCGAACGCCGGTGCCGAACCTGGCCCGACGGTCGGGCCACCCGTCGCCGAAGACCGCCGCAATTCGGAATCACTCATCTAGGTGCCTCACCCGCCCCGGCGTCTGAGCGAGCGCCGGATCGTCCCCATCTCCTTGGTGAGCCCGGTCCCGGTGAGCACGCCGAGCGTGATGGAGAACAACGCAAGCACCATGTTCACGAGGTCGGTGATCGCCTGCGCCCCGGAGGTTGCGAGTTCCGACATGCCGAGGAATCCGAGGCTGCCGGGGACGAGCAGCCAGAAGCCGGG
Organism: Cellulomonadaceae bacterium; assembly: GCA_031552185.1. Lineage (GTDB taxonomy): Bacteria > Actinomycetota > Actinomycetes > Actinomycetales > Cellulomonadaceae > JAVBMU01. The sequence goes on from JAVBMU010000006.1 coordinate 19,951, forward strand.
CAGGGCGGTGACGAGGCGGTCCGGGCCGGATCGGGTCAGGGCAATGAGGCGGGCGACGACCATCAGCACGAGGCCGCCGAAGAACCCGGAGAGCTGGGCGGAGATCAGCAGGCTGCCGACCTTCTGGGCGACGAATGCGGCATACAGGGCGAGCGCGATCCACAACAGGGATCGACGCGGGGCGGACGAGTAGAGCACGTCGCCGCAGGCGACGAGGGCCACGCCGAGGTACGCGATCCACGGCTGAATGTCCCCGCCCGTGAACGCGACCCCGGCGGCGTCGAACGGCTCGCCGACGACGGCGATTCCGGCGACGACGCCGAAGGCGAGCAGCAGGAGTTGGGCCAGCCCGTAGACCAGCCGGCTGGCCCCGGAGACCACCTGGTTGTGGGTGAGCTCGATGGTGGCGGTAGTGAGGGCGGCGCCGGGCAGGAACGGCACCAACGGCGGGGCGATGAGGGTGACCGGGTCGACGTGCACCCACGGGCTGATCACCTCCATCACGAGCACCGTCACGACGAAGGAGGCGAGCACCGGCAGCGCCACGGCCAGCGAACCGAACCGCGCCCCCGCAACCCGACCGAGCCCGACGAGAGCGCCGAGGATGGCCAGCCCGGCGACCGGGGCGAAGCTCGGATGCTGGCACATCCCCACCCCGACGGCCACGAGCGTGTGCCCGACGACGCGGACGGCCGGCCCGAACCGGGGCGGCGTCGCGGCGATTTCGACCAGCCGGGCCCGGGCCGCGTCGAGCGCCACCTTGCCCTGCGCGACGTCGTCGCTGAGCTTGTCGAGCAGGCCCACCTGATTGAGCGACACGGCCCGCCCGGTGGAGGAGGCGTAGTGGGTCCGGGCGCCGCCGTCGGGCTCATCGACCTGGACCATGACCCCGGTGGGGACGACGAAGGCCCGCACGTCGGCCTGGCTGCGCTCGCCGGCGATTCGGCGCAGGGCGTCCTCGACCTCGTTGGTCGCCTGGCCGGCGTCGAGCAGGCTCACGCCGAGTTCGGTGAGCAGCGGGACGAGGTCGGGATCGACCAGGTCCGGCTCGCGGGCGCGGCCCGCGGTCGGGGAGGAACGGGTGGGGGCGCGCAGGAGGGGGGTGACGCGAGTCCGGACGGCGTGCAAGAGGCGACGGGGAATGCGCTGCTCGGCCATGGCAACTCCTCCCTCGTCGTGTCGTGTCCGGCCGGTTCGTGGTCCGGTCGGTCCCGGCCGGGATCGGCGGGGCCGCACGCCCTGCTCCTGGCAGCATCGAACGATAGGCGCGTTACTGCGACCGGAACGGCCCATCGACGTCGTCCGGATGCCGCGGGGAGCCCGGCGAGGCGTGGCTTGCGGCCCCGACGTACAGTCGCGGCACGGGAGGAGATGCCTGCCATGTCCACAAGCGACCCGTCCGCGAGTCAACCGTCCACGAGTCAACCGTCCGCGAGTAAGCCGTCCACGAAGCCACCCGACTCGAGAGTCGCCGGCCCGGCGGGACGGTCCCCGGACGTGGCCGTCGGGGCCGCGTCCCAGGCGCCGCCGTCGCGCCGGTGGATGTCTTTGGCCGCAATCTGCACCGCGGCCGGCCTGGTGTGGCTGGCGTTCTCGGATCTCGGCGTCGCGATCCCCACGATCGCCGACGAGTTCCACGCGGACCTGGCCTCCCTCCAGTGGGCGAATAACGCATTCAGCCTGGTCACGGGCGCGTTGGTGATCGCGGCAGGGAAGTTCGGCGACACCTTCGGCCGGCGCGCGATGCTGCAGATCGGCGTCGTCCTGTTTGCGGTGTTCTCCGTGGTCGCAGCGGTGGCACCGAACCTGCCGACGTTGATCGTCGGCCGCGCCCTGATGGGCATCGGGGCGGCGGCGATCCTGCCGGCGACGCTGGCGCTGATCCCGCCGCAGTTCTCCGGCCGGGCGCAGTTGACGGCGTTCGGGGTGTGGCAGGCGGTGGCGTGGGGCGGCCAGGCGATCGGGCCGGCGATCGGCGGGGTGGTGACCGCGTCGCTCGGCTGGCAGTGGCTGTTCTGGATCAACCTGCCCCTCGGCGCGGCGGCGTTCGGCGTGATTCGCGCCCTGACCCCGGAGTCGCGCGACATCGGGGCCTCCCGGCGGGTCGACTGGGTCGGCCTCGCGACGATCGGGCTCGCGGTCTTTGCCCTGCTCTACGCGCTGACGGACGGCCCGTCGGCGGGTTGGTCGGCGCCGGTGGTGGTGGGTTGCTTCGTCGTGACCCTCGTGTTGGTGCCGGCCTGGGTCTGGATCGAGAGCCGGGTGCGCGAGCCGCTGGTGGACCTGTCGCTCTTCCGGCTGCGGTCCTACGACGGCGCCCTGATCGCCAACCTGATGATGAATGTTGCGTTCGCGGGCCTGAGCTACCTCCTGGTGCTGTGGTTGCAGAATGCCCGGGGGTACGGCCCGGTGGCGGCGGGGCTGTTGATGTTGCCCTCGACGCTCGGGATTTTCGTGTTCATTCCGCTCGGCGGGCGCCTGGCCCGGACGGTCGGGGCCCGAACACCGGTGGTGGGCGGTCTGGTGCTCTTGGCGGCGGGGCTGCTGGTGCTCGGGTTCATCTCGGCCGGCACGTCGCTGTGGCTGATGGCCGCGGGGCTGACCGTGGTCGGCCTCGGCCTCGGCTTGTTGTCGACGCCGATCTCGGACACGGCGGTGGGCGGCGTCGACGAGTCGCTGGCGGGCACGGCCGCGGGGGTGTTCAAGATGTCGAGCATGGTCGGGGGGTCGCTCGGGGTCGCCCTGCTGACCGCCTTCGCGCGGGGCTTCACGATTCACGACGCCGCGGACGCGTATCGCGGGGCAGGCATGTCGGAGTCGGACATCGAGCAGGCGAGGGCCGCGCTGGTGGGCTCGTCGTCGTTCGATGAGGCGATCGCGTCGCTGCCCGCCGCGCTGGGGCGGACCGTGTCGACCGCGACGATCGACGCGTTCTCCTCGGGGGTGGGCTCGGCCATGCTGGCCGCCGCCGTGCTGTGCGTGATCGCCGTCGTCGTCGTCTTGATCATCTGGCCGCGCGGTAGGCGCGCGGGCCGCGAACCCAGGGAGGGTGAGTCATGACCGCCGAGAACACGGTCGAGAACACGGCCGCGCGCGATGTCAACGGGCTGCCGGGGAGAATCGCCTCGCTCATGCCCCGGGCCCGGCAGGACCTGGCGGCGATGGTGTCCTTCCGATCGGTGCACGACCCGGCCCAGCAGCCGGTCGCCCAGTGCGACGCAATGGTGGATTGGACGGTGCGGGCGTTCCGCGACGTCGGGATCGCGAACGCCGAGGCGTTGGTGACGCCGGACGGGAGCAAGGTGATCTGCGGATCGGCGCAAGGGCCGCCGGGCGCGCCGACGGTGCTGCTCTATTTCCACCACGACGTGCAGCCGCCGTTGGACGACTCCGCCTGGCGCACGCCGCCCTGGGAGCTGACCGAGGTGGACGGTCGCTGGTACGGCCGTGGCGCCGCGGACTGCAAGGGCAATATCGCGATGCACCTGACCGCGCTGCGCGCGTTCGAGGGACGGTTCCCGGTGACCGTCAAGCTCGTGGGGGAGGGCTCGGAGGAGCAGGGTACCGGCGGCCTGGAGGCGTTCGTGCCCGAGCACCCGGACCTGCTGCGCGCGGACGTCATCCTGGTGTGCGACGCCGGGAACGTGGCGGTCGGCGCCCCGGCGCTGACCACGACGCTGCGCGGGCTGGCGAACGTCGTCGTGACGGTGCAGACGCTGGCGAGCCCGATGCACTCGGGCATGTTCGGCGGTCCCGCCCCCGACGCGCTGACCGCGCTGATCGCCATGCTCGCCACGCTGCATGACGAGCAGGGGAACACCACGATCCGCGGCCTGGATGCCGGCCAACAGTGGCCGGGGGTCGAGTACGACGCCGCCCAGTTCCGGGCGGACGCCAACGTGCTCGACGGCGTGGACCTGGCCGGCAACGGGAGCGTCTCCGATCGGGTCTGGGCGCGGCCCGCCCTGACGGTGCTGGGCATCGACTGCCCGCCGGTGGTGGGTTCGTCGGCGGCGATTCAACCGCAGGCGCGGGCCCGGCTGAACCTGCGGGTGCCGCCCGGGATGAATGCCAAGGCGGCGCAGGACGCGCTCATCGCCCACCTGCACGCCGTCGCGCCCTGGCGGGCAAAGGTGACGGTGGAACGGGAAGCGCTGGGGCAGCCGTTCACGGGCTCGATCGACGGCCCGGCGTTCGAGGCGATGGCCGCGGCGATGCGGGCGGCCTACGGCCGCGACGTGGTGACGCAGGGCCAGGGCGGGTCGATCCCCCTGTGCAATGTGTTCGCCGACACGTTCCCCGACGCCCAACTCATGCTGCTGGGCGTCGAGGAACCGCGCTGCCTCATCCACGCCCCGAACGAAAGCGTGGATCCGAGCGAGATCGAGCACATGGCCCTGGTCGAGGCGCTGTTCCTGCAGCGGATCGGCGCCGGGTGAGCGCAGGGCGCTGCCCCGGGGGGTTCGGGCGGGTCCGGCCGATGTGGGACCCTGGTCCGCATGATCGACCCCGAAGCCCTGCGCGGAGCCGCCCCCGGCGCGCGGCCGCGATCGGCGTGGCCGGTGCAGGTGCTCGGTACGGGCGTGTATGAGCCGTGCCGGGTGGTCACCTCGGCCGAGCTCGACCGGCGCCACGGCCGTGCGCCGGGCACCACCTTCGACCGCTCCGGGGTCCGGTCGCGGCGCTGGGCCGCGCCCGAGGAGACGTCGTCCGCGATGGCGGCCGGCGCGGTCGCCGCGGCCCTCGACCGGGCCGGCATCGAGGTGGCCGGCCTGGACGCCCTGGTGGTCTCGGCCGTCGCGCCGGAGCAGCCGATGCCGACGACGGCGGTGCTAACCCTCGATCGGCTCGGCGCCCCGGGCGGGCGCTGCGCAGGCTTCGACGTGAACGCGTCCTGCATCGGGTTCCTGACCGCCTTCGAGCTGGCGGCCTGCGGCATTGCCGCAGGCCGGTGGGACCGCGTTGCCGTCGTCGCCACGGAAATCGCCTCCAAGGGCCTGGACCATTCCGACGTCGAGGCGAGCGCCCTGTTCGGCGACGGCGCCGCCGCCGTCGTGCTCGGCCCGACGCCGGACGGGCACGCCTCGGGCGTCCTGGCCGCCCGGTCGGCCCTGTGGCCGGCCGCCGGCGCCGCCTGCCGAATCCCGGCCGGTGGCACCCGCTGGAACCCCGTGACGCCCCCGCCCCAGCCGTCCGATTACCTGTTCCACATGGAGGGCGTGGCCCTGCTCCGGCACGTCGCCCGCGCCCTGCCGCCGTTCCTGCGCGAGGTCGAGGCTGCCGCCGGCGTGGACCGGGCGGACCTCGACGTCGTCGTGCCGCACCAGGCCAGCGCCGTGGGGCTGCGCTACCTGCGCGAACGCCTGGGTATGCGGCCGGAGGCCGTGGTCGACATCCTGGCCGACCACGGGAATCAGGTCTCGGCATCGGTGCCGACGGCGCTGCACCACGCCGTGGTCGAGGGCCGGCTGCGCCGCGGCGGGACCGCGCTGCTGCTCGCGACGGGTGCCGGCCTGGGCATCGGCGCGTTGGCGCTGCGGTACTGAGGGGCGGCGGGCCGATGAACGGCGAGGAACCGTGCCGCGAGGAACTGTGCCGCGAGGAACTGAGATGACGGGGGGCGGGCTGCGGCTGTCCCTGCTCACCTGCGGCTGGACCACCCACCCGGGGGCGATCGCGCGGCGCGGGGCGCCATGGCGGCCGGAACGGTTCCCGGCGCTGGTCGCCGTCGTCGATCACCCCGACGGGCTGATCCTGTTCGACACGGGGTATGCGCCGCGGGTGGTGCGGGCGCTGTCCCGAGGGATCGACCGGGTCTACGGCGGGCTCCTGCCGGTGCGGGTGACCCCGGCGGAGACGGCGGTCGCCCAACTCGCCGCGGCGGGGCACGCCGCCGGCCGGGTGCGCACCGTCGTCGTCTCCCACCTGCATGCCGACCACATCGGTGGGTTGCGGGACTTCCCGGGGGCGCGCGTCGTCGTCGACCCGACCGCCGTCGCGGCGGCCCGACGGGCGCGCGGGTTCGGCCGGCTGCGGCGCGGACTGGTCCCCGCGCTGCTGCCCGGCGACCTGGCGGACCGGCTGATCGACCCGACGGCGCTGCCGCCGGCCGCTGCGGCGGACCCGGGCCCCGGTGCGGCGGACCTTGCGCCGTTCGACGCGCGGGACCTGACCGGCGACGGCCGCGTCCTCGTGGTCCCGCTGCCGGGGCACAGCGCGGGCCAACTCGGGCTGTGCGTGCGGACGCCGAACCGCGACCTGCTGTTCCTGGCCGACGCCGTCTGGCGGCTGCGCGCTGTCACCCACGGCGAACTGCCGCATCCGGTCGTGCGGGCCGTGACCGCACAGCCGGCGCGGTACGCGGCGACCGTCGCCGCGCTGCGGGACTTGACCCGGCGCCGGCCCGACCTGTTACTGGTCCCGTCCCACGACGAGGGCGCCATCGCCGCCGCCCGGGCGGCGCTCGCGGGTGGCGATAGTGCGCTCGGTGCTGCCGGTGCGGCCGGGCTCCCGGCCGGGGCCGAACCGGCGGGGGGCGCGGAACCGCCCGGGAACGACATCCGATGAGTCGGCCCCGGGTGCTGTGGCACTACGTCGCCGCGCGGCGTCGGCGCTTCGCCGACCGCGCGGACCTGGAGCGCCGCCAGGCGGACCGACTGCGCCGGGTCCTGGCCGCCGCGCCGCGGCGGTACCCGTTCTATGCGGGGCTGCTCGGCGTCGCCCCGCCGGTGGCGCCCCGCGCTCTGACCGAGCTTCCGATCCTCGGCAAGGCCGAGGTGATCGAGCATTTCGCGGCGCTGAATACCCGCGGTGTGACGCTGGCCGAGTGCCTCGCCGCGGGGCGCAGCGCGGAGGCGGGCCGGGACTTCGGCACGCGGCTGCGGGGCTTGTCGGTCGGCCTGTCGTCGGGGACCTCCGGCCGGCAGACGGCGTTTCTCACCTCGGGGGCCGAGCGCGACCGCTGGGCCGGCGAGGTGCTGGCGCGCGCCCTGCCGGACGGGTTGCGCGCCGGGGCGCGCGTGACCCTGGTGCTGCGCGCCGGTGGACCGTTGTACGAGTCCGTCGACGGCGGCCGGGTGTCCTTCCGGTTCGTGGACCTCGCGGCCGAACCGGACCGGATCGTGGCCGACATCCGGCGCAGCGAGCCGACGATTCTGGTCGCCCCGCCGTCGGTCTTGGTGCTGGTGGCGGCTGCCGGCGGGGTCCGCCCGCAGCGGGTCTTCTCCGTGGCCGAGGTGCTCGAGCCCCAGGACGAGCGGGCGATCGAGGCCGGCCTCGGGGTGCGGGTGGATCAGGTGTATCAGGCGGCCGAGGGGCTGCTGGGAATGAGTTGCGCCGTCGGCCGTCTGCACCTGGCCGAGGATCTGGTGGTCATCGAGCGGGAGGCGGTTGCGACTGACCGGTTCACCCCGGTGGTGACGGACCTGTTCCGGGTCAGCCAGGCGGTGTTGCGGCGCCGGGTCGACGACGTGCTCGTGGCGGGGCCGGGAGAGTGTTCCTGCGGTTCGCCGACGGCGGTCGTCGAGCGCATCTTGGGCCGGGCCGACGACGTGCTCTGGCTGGCCCGGGACGCGGGCTCGGGCGCGGGTTTCGGTTTGCCCGAGGGTGCCGATTCGGGCGCCGGGCCGATCGCGCCGTTCTTTCCGGACTTCGTCCGGGCGGCGGTGCTGGCCGCCGCCGAGATCGACGACTTCCGGGTGGTCCAGACGGGTGCGGACCGGATCCGGCTCGCCACCCGGCCGGCAGCCGGCTACGAGGCGGCCCGGGCCGGGCTGCTCGCCGCCTTCACGCGCGCGGGGTTCGCTTCGGTCCGGATCGAGCCGGGCGAATTCGAGCCGCATGACCCGCTGCGCAAGCTCCGCCGGGTCCGCCGGGAGGTCGACGTCGACAGCGGCAATGTCCGGCCGGTCGCCGAGATAGAGCCGGGGCGCTCGAGATAGCGGCAAGACGTCGCCATCCGGGCCTGTCCGCAACCCGATGCCGCTACCTCGCGACGACGCCGGGCCACCGCCGTCACCCGCCGCCCCCCGCCTCCGGCCCGCGCACGGCCTCGATCGTCTCGGCGGTGATCGCGACCGGGTCGTACTGGTCCAGCGCTCGCGCGAGCCGGCGCACCGGTGCGTGATCGGCGGCGAGGACGGCGCGCAGCGCGGTCGCCGCCGCCCGGCGGTCGAGCCGGCGCACCCGCCGGCCCGCGCCGGCGGCCTCGATCCGGGCGGCGAAGTCGAACTGGTCGTAGTCCTGCGGGCAGACGACGGCCGGGACGCCGGCTCGGATCGCGCTGTAGGTGATGCCCGCGCCGCCGTGGTGGACGACGGCGGCGCAGCCCGGCAGGACGTCGTCGTAGGGCAGGTGGCCGTAGACGTGGACGCGCCCGCGCCGGGCGAGAGGCTCGGGCGAGCGCCGGCCGGCGTCGCCTAGGCTGACCAGCACCGCGTGGTCCGGCGCCGCCTCGGCCACCGCCTGCGCCCCGGCAAGCAGGCGCGGCGTCGCCCACTGCAGGTGGGTGCCGAAGGTGACCAGGATCCGCGGCCCGGCGGGCAGCCGCGGCGGGGCAGGCCACGGCTCCGGCGTGGCGGTCACCGGCCCGGCAAAGCGGAACCAGCGCGGCCAGTCACGCGCCAACTCCAGCTCACGCATGCCGAGCCCGAGGATCGCCGTCGGCGAGTACGCGCTCTCGGTTCCGTCCGCCCGGTACACGCGCACCCCGGCGGCGTCGAATCTGGGCCGCAGGACGCGCTGCATCGCGAGCTTTGTCGCCCGGGTCGCGGCCCGGCCGGCCGCGTCTCGGAGCCGATGGCCGGCGTGCCGCGCCGGCCCCCAGCCGCCGCAGTACGCGGGCGTGCCGGTCCGGGTCTCCAGGACGAACGGCGTCGGCATCGTGGTGATCCACGGGGTGTTGCGTTCGAGCGCGACGACGCCGGCGACCGGCGCGGTGAAGTCGGCGAGCACGACGTCGGGGGCGTCGGCCGCCCACAGCGCGGCCAGTTCGGCGCGGGCGCGGGGGAACAGCGCCAGATTGGCGGCCAACTGACGGGTCAACAGCACGGGGTTGGAGCGGACCGGGCCGGCGGTGTCGGCGATCCGGTTGAAGACGTCGGGGTCATCGGCGATCAGCGGCGTCGCCACAAACCCGAGGTCCCGCAGCAGGGCGACCTTCGCGGCGCCGGTGGCGAAGCGAACATCGTAGCCCCGCTCGCGCAGCGCCCGGCCGAGCGTGATCAGCGGGTTCAGGTGGCCGGCGAACGGCGGCGCGACCAGCAGCAGCCGGGCGGTCATCGCGATCCGACCTGCGGTGCGGTCGGGCGGGGCGCCCCGACCAGGTCGACGACGGCGTGGCGCACCTCGGCGCCGCGGGCGGCCCCCAGATGGTCGCCGGGGACGATTCGATCGATCGGGCCGCGGTGCAGGAGCCGACTGATCCAGTCGGCCTCGCCCCGGATCGCGGTCACCCGCCACGGCCCGCCGGGCCGGGGGAGCGGCCCGGCCGGCCCGATGCCGACGGCGTGCACCGTCAGCCCGGCCGGCACCTCAAGGTGCGGCACCGCGCACGTCAGCATGCGCGCCCCGGCGCTGCCGCAGAGCAGGACCAGGTCCGACGACGTCCGGTCGAGGAGGGCTTGCAGGTGGCGGGCGACGTCGTGGGCGAAGCCGCGATCGGTCGCGGCGGCGAGATACTGCCGAGCGTTGCGGATCGACGCCGCGCCGAGCGGCTCCGGGCGGTAATCGCCGCGGGCGGCGTCGGCGGTCCAGGGGAAGCCGACCCGCAGCGGCGCCCAGCCCCGCTCGTGGAGGACGTCCAGGAGGGCGTGCTGGTGCGGGGCCAACAGCGAGTGGGTCCAGGAACTCTGGCCGGTCAGCCACGCCGCCCGGGCGGCGACGTGATCCGCGAGTGCCGCGGCCGGCTCGTGCCCGCGCAGCCACCTCATGGGGTCCGCGCCGGCGTCGATCCGATCCGCACGGCCCGGCCGCGCCACCGCACCCGGCGCGGCCCGAACACGGCGCCGAGCAGGTGCAGGGGCGTCAACAGGGCGGCGACGGGCTCGAGCAGGACGCCGAGCGCGCCGTCGGCGGGCGTGCCGGCGAGCCGGCGCAGCGCCCGGGTCCCGAGCGCGGACCCGAGGAGGACCGCCGCCGCCCCGGCGGCCCACCACGGCCCGGCGACCACCGCCGCGGCCACGAACGCGAGCGTCAGGGCCGGCGGCGCCACGACCAGCGCAATCAGCCGCATCGAAAGGTCGTGCCGCGGTACCTCGCAGGCGAACAGGAGCCACCGGCGCAGCAGCTTGGCGTAGGCGGCCGGCCCGGGCACGGTGGTGGCGAGCAGCACGGGTTGTGCGGTCTGCACGATCCGCAGCCCGGCGCCCCGGTAGGCCCGGGCGAGCGCATAGTCGTCGCAGGTCGTGTCCGCCCGGGCGAAGCCGCCGACACCTTCGAGCGTGTGCCGCCGGGTCAGCACCGTCATGCCGTTCACCGAGACCGGCGGTCCGAACCGCGCCATCGGGAGGTACGTGACCAGCGCGGAGCCGTTCACGAAGGCGGCGACGAGCCGACTCCACAGTCCGCCCTGCTCGCGGTAGACCGGGACGGCGGTGACCAGGTCGCCCTCAGCCAGGGCGGCCACCAGTCGGGCCAATCCGCCCGGCGGCAGCACGCAGTCGTCGTCGAGCACCAGCACGACGCCGCGGGCCCGGTCCTGCGCCAGGACCAGTTTGTGCACTTTGGGATTGTGACCCGCGGCCGGCGGGGGGCACCGGACGACCTCGACATGGTCGGCGCCCGCGGCGGCGGCACGGGCGGCCTGCTCGCCGACGGGATCGTCGTCGTCGACCAGGAGCAGCACCTCGGCCGGGGCGAGCGTGGCGACGGACTCGGCGAGCACCGGGCCGAGCAGGGGGTCGCCGGACCGAATCGCGATCAGGGCAGTCACGTCGGAAAGGTCGGCCGGGCCGCCCCCCGGGCGGGTCCGGCGCGCGCCGGTGCTTGCGCCGCGCAGCGCGGCGCGGGCGGCGGCGAGGCGCACGGCCCAGGCGGCGCAGAGCAGCGCGCCGCTCACGGCGGCGAGGCGGGCGGCAGTCATCCGGTGGTCCTCATGTGGTTCGCGCCTGGGGCACCTGGCCGCACCCGGTCCTCCTGCATCACGGTGACCGTAGCGCATCGGCGACGAGGCGGTCGACCGCCTCGTCGAGGCCGACAGCGGGCGCACCGAGGTCCCGCAGGGTGGCGGCGACGTCGAACGTCTTGGACCGCGACAGCACCGACACCCCGTAGCGGGTAATGGGTGGCTCGCCCCAGCCGCCCCAGCGGGCCGAGGCGACCTCGCCGGCGCGGGCCAGGCTCCGCGCGAACGGCACGGGAACGGGCACCGGCCGGGGCTTCACCCCGAGCCGGGCCAGGACGGAAAGCAGGAACGGATACAGCGCCACGGGTTCGGCATTGGTCAGGTGGTACAGGCCGTCGACGCCGCGTTCGAGCGCCTCGGTGATGTAATGCGCGGCGGTGTGGACATCGGTGAGATCGGCCACGATCCGGCCGGGCGTCCGTTCGAACGCCGGCAGCACGCCGCGGCGGGCGATCCGCAGGATCCGGGGCAGCAATACCGTGTCCCCGACGCCGAACACGGCTCGCGGCCGCAGGATGACGTGCCGGCCGGGATAGCGCGCGACGATGCGCTCGCCGATTCGTTTTGTCCGCGAGTACACGTTGATCTGGTCGGCGTCGGCCGGCACCGGGGAATCCTCGGTGAGGTCGAACTGATCGGCGTCGCGGTACAGCACCGACGAACTCGACACGTAAACGAAGGGCGGCGCGCCGTGCCCGGCCGCCCAGCGCGCGACGTTGCGGGTCGCGCTCACGTTGGCCGCGATGAAGTCCGCGGGCGCCGCCCACGGCGAGGCGAGCGCGGCGCAGTGGATCACCGCGTCGACCGGCGCGACGGCGTCGGGCAACCTCGCCGCGGCCAGATCCTGCCGCACGTACGCGTCGACGGGCGACGCCGGCCGCGGCGCGCGGCCCACGCCCGTGACCCGCCAGCCGCGCGCGTGCGCGTCGGCCACAATCCGCGACCCCAGGAAGCCGTTGGATCCGGTGAGCAGGACGTGCATGGCGGTCAGGCTACCCCGGCCGCGACGGCCGCCGGCAGGGCCGTTCGGCGCGGATCCCGCCGCGGCGCGCGGGCGCGCCGGCGGCGCCGACGGGGGTGTGACCGAGACGGGGCTTGCCGTCGCGCCGCCGTTCGGTGGATGATGCCAACGCAACATGCTCCGGGGTCGGTGAGATTCCGAACCGGCGGTGATAGCCCGCGACCCGCGCGACTCGTTCTCGAGTCGCTCGGTTGACCTGGTGGAATTCCAGGGCCGACGGTGAAAGTCCGGATGGGAGGACGCATGTGCGGTCTGCGCTCGCGCGCAGGCCGCGGCGCCGCGACGCCGCCGGGTCCGTGCCCGGGGGACGTCCCGATCGCTGTCGACCCCGGTGCGCTGACGCCCGGGAGGACGACCGATGGCCACCCCGCCGAGGGACCCTGTGCCTGGGGACGCTGTGCCTGGGGACGCTGTGCTCCGAGGCTCGGTGGACCCGGACACGGTGTACCCGGACACGGTGTACCCGGACACGGTGTACCCGGACACGGTGTACCCGGACACTGTGTACCCGGACACGGTGCCGTCCCTCGACGCGGCGATGTGCCGCGCTCTCGAGCTCGCCCGGCGCGGCCCCGCCCACGGCCCCAACCCGCGGGTCGGTTGCGTGCTGCTGGCGCCGGCCGACGTCGGGCCACGGGCAGGGCAGAGCGCCGGGCCGCGCACCGTGCTGGGCGAGGGGTTCCACCGCGGCGCCGGCACACCGCACGCGGAGATCGCGGCGCTCGCGGATGCCCGCGCCCGCGGTCACGACCCGCGGGGCGCCACCGCGATCGTCACGTTGGAGCCCTGCGCTCACACCGGCCGGACCGGCCCGTGTGCCGAGGCGCTGGCCGACGCCGGCATCGCCGAAGTGAGCTACGCGCTGCCCGACCCGAATCCGCAGGCGGCCGGCGGGGCGGCCCGGCTGCGCGAACGCGGGGTGCGCGTCGCCCTCGGCCCCCGCGGTGCCGAGGCCGCGGAACTGGTCCGGGTCTGGGCGACCGCCGTGCGCCGCGGGACGCCGTTCGTCACGCTCAAGCTGGCGACCACGCTCGACGGCCGGATCGCGGCGGCGGACGGTACCAGCCGGTGGATCACCGGCCCGCCGGCCCGGGCCAACGCCCACCGGCTGCGGACCGAGGTGGACGCGATCGCCGTCGGCACCGGCACTGCGCTGACCGACGACCCCGCCCTGACCGCCCGCCCGGCCGACGGCGAGCCGGCGGCGCACCAACCGATCCGGGTCGTGGTGGGCCGGCGGGACCTGCCGGCGGGCGCGCGCCTGCGCGGCCCCGGCGGCCGGCTCGTGCACCTGCGCACCCACGACCCGCACGAGGTGCTCGCCGCCCTCGCCGCGCTGGAGGTGCGACACGTGCTCATCGAGGGCGGACCCCGGCTGGCGGCTGCCTTCCTGGCTGCCGACCTGGTGGACGACCTGCACGCCTACATCGCGCCGGTGCTGCTCGGGGCCGGCCCGGCCGCCGTCGCCGACCTCGGCCGGACCACGATCGGCGACGCCGTGCGTCGGCGGCCGGTCGCCGTCGAACAACTGGGCGACGACGTCCTGATGATCACCCGCCGCGCTGCCGACCCGGCGGTCCCGCCGGCCGCCGCACATTCCCGATTGACCGATCGAGACCGCACCGATCGAGACCGCACCGATCGAAACTGCGATCGCCACCGTGAGGAGAGCTACTGATGTTTACCGGAATTGTCGAGGAGACCGGCCGGGTCCGCGCCATCGACCTGGCCGGCCGCGCGGACGCCGTCCTCACCATCGAGGGCGCGACCGTGACGTCGGACGCCCGGCCCGGCGACTCGATCGCCGTCGACGGCGTCTGCCTCACCGTGACCTCCCTGACCGGTGACGGCGCCTTCACCGCGGACGTCATGCCGGAGACGCTGCGCCGCACGACGCTCGGGGACCTGCGCCCGGGGGAGCGGGTCAACCTCGAGCGCGCGCTCGCGGCCGCGGGGCGGTTCGGCGGGCACATTGTGCAGGGACACGTCGACGGCGTCGCGACCCTGCTCAGCCGCTCGCCCGGGCACCGCTGGGACGAGTTGCGCTTCGACCTACCGACGCGGATCGCCCGGTACGTGGCGGAGAAGGGCTCGATCGCGTTGGGCGGCGTGTCCCTCACCGTGGCCGGGGTGGACGACGGCGAATTCGTCGTCTGCCTGATCCCGACCACGCTCGCGGCGACGACCCTGGGCGGGCTGGTCTCCGGTGATCGCGTGAATGTGGAGGTGGACGTGTTGGCCAAGTACGTCGAACGGTTACTGGGGACATCGCGCGGGGCCGATGCGGACCGCCGGGCGGAGGTGCTCCGGTGAGCGCGGCGACCCTGGACGCTCGGGTGGCGCGGGCGCTGGCCGAACTCGCGGCCGGTCGGCCGGTGCTGGTGGCGGATTCGCACGACCGGGAGAATGAGGTCGACGTCGTGCTGGCCGGCCGGGGCGTGGATCCCGCCTGGGTGGCCTGGACGGTCCGGCACTCCTCGGGCTACCTGTGCGCGCCGATGCCGGCCGCGCGGGCCGACGCGCTGGGGCTCCCGCTCATGGTGCCCGACAACCAGGACCCGCGGCGGACGCAGTACACCGTCTCGGTCGATGCCGCGGTGGGCGTGTCGACCGGGATCAGCGCGGCCGACCGGGCCCGTACCGTGCAGGTGCTTGCCGATCCCGATGCCGGCCCGGCCGACCTGATCCGGCCTGGCCACGTGCTGCCGTTGCGGGCCGTGCCCGGGGGCGTGCTGAGCCGCGCCGGACATACCGAGGCCGGGGTGGACCTGGCTCGGCTCGCCGGGGTCGGCGACGTGGCCCTGATCGCGGAACTCGTCCGCGACGACGGCGAGATGATGCGCCGGGACGACGCCGTCCGGCTCGCGGCGAGGGAGGGCCTCGCCGAGCTGACGATCACCGAGTTGGTCGAATGGCGGTGCCGCCACGACGCTGGGCAGCCCGAGGTTGGGCAGCCCGAGGTTAGGCAGCCCGCCGACGTCGGGCCCGAGGATCCCGGGTCCGAGGATCCCGGGTCCGAGGACCTCGGGTCCGGCGAGGCGCTGCCCGGGGCCGCCCGGGTGGAACGGATTGCCGAGGCCGCCCTCCCGACGCGCTTCGGGTCGTTCCGCATCGCTGGGTACCGCGATCAGGCGACCGGGGCCGAGCACGTCGCCCTGGTCCCCAAGGCGGCGCCGCTCGGCCCGCGTCCCGTGGTCCGGGTGCACTCGGAGTGCCTGACCGGCGACGCGCTCGGCTCGCTGCGCTGCGATTGCGGACCGCAACTGCGGGCGGCGCTCGCCCGCGTCGCCGCGCGCGGCGGGGCCGTGATCTATCTGGCCGGGCACGAAGGCCGGGGGATCGGGCTGGCGGCCAAGGTGGCCGCCTACGCCTTGCAGGACGCGGGCCTCGACACCGTGCGCGCCAACGTCGAACTCGGCCTGCCCATCGACGCGCGCGAGTACGGCGCGGCCGCCGCCATCCTGGCCGACCTCGGCCTCGGCCCGGTCACGCTGCTCACGAACAACCCCGAGAAGGCGCTCGGCCTGCGCCGCGCCGGGGCCGAGGTGGCCGCGACGGAGCCGCTCGAGGTGGGGCACGGTCCGCACAACCACACGTACCTGATGACCAAGAAGACGGCGATGGGCCACACCCTGGATCTCGCCCGGACGTTCGAGGAGGCACGCGCATGAGTGGCGCTGGAGCACCGCAGGTCCACCCGGACGGCCATGGCCTGCGGGTCGTGCTGGTCGCGGCGAGTTGGCACGAGCAGGTGATGGCCGGGCTGTTGGCCGGGGCGCGGCGCGCGCTCGCCGAGGCGGGGGTCGCCGACGTGCGCGAGATCCGCGTGCCGGGCTCATTCGAGTTGTCGGTGGCCGCCGCCCGCGCGGCGGCGAGCGCCGACGCCGTGGTTGCCCTCGGCGTCGTGATCCGCGGCGGGACGCCGCACTTCGACTACGTGTGCTCCGCCGCCACGACCGGCCTCACCGAGGTGAGCGTGCGCACCGGCGTCCCAGTCGGCTTCGGCGTGCTGACCTGTGACGACGAGGCGCAGGCACTGGATCGGGCCGGGTTGCCGGGCTCGACGGAGGACAAGGGCGCGGAGGCCGCCGCAGCGGCCATCGCGACGGCGGTCGCGCTGCGCGAGTTCTAGCGAGGGCCTTGCCCGGCCCGCGCCCGCTGGTCGAACGAACCATCGACCGGCCCCTGGCCGGCGCGCAGGTTCTCCGTTTCGGCGCATTCATGATGCCGGCATCAGCCTGAGCGGGTGTCGGCCAGGGTCATGGTCCCGGTCGCGGCGGGCGGGTACAGGGCCGGTGGGGGCCGGTCGCCCGCTACAACCGGCAGTTGCGGGACCTGATCGTGGCCGGCAGGGCGCGGCCGTCCTTCATCGTTTCGCACCACCTCCCGCTCGACGACGCGCCGGGCGCGTCTGCGCACTTCGACGCCCGCGACGACGGCTGGACCAAGGTGTTGCTGCGGCCCGCGGCCTGACCCCGCGCCCGTGCGCGGCGGCGAATTCACCCGACGCGCGGGCGGCCGGCCGGGGTCGGATCCTCGTCCCGGCGCCCGCAGCCCGGTACGTTGCCGGGTGGCGGGCAACTCGCCGCACGTCACGAAGGGGTTCGGAACATGAGCGAACATGAAGGTGGCCTGGGCGGCCTGGGCGGTCTCCTTGACAAGGCCAAGGGCCTGGTGACTCCCGAGAACATCGACAAGGCCAAGGAACTGGCGACCGACGAACGCATCGACCAGGCCGCGGCGGCGATCGAGAAGGTCACTCCCGACGCCGTGGACAGCAAGGTCCGGATGCTCGCCGAGAAGGCCAAGGAACTCAACGACTGAAATACGGTGGAGTACGCACTCCGCCCAGTCGGTACCATCGAGGGGCGCCGTCGCCGACGGCGCCCCTTTCGGTCCCCGGGTACCAATCGGGGCCGGAGGTACACCCATCCGGCGCCCCGGTGCGCCGAATTCCCCAGGAGCGCGTCATCGTGCCTGACCTCGCATCGTCACCCGTATCGATCGTCGTCGACCGCCAACCGGCTTCGGTCGAGGCGGGGACCACGGGTACCACCTTGTTCGCCGATCGCCGCGACGTCGTCGTGATGCGCGTGAACGGGACGCTGCGGGACCTGACGGCGACGCTCGCCGCCGGGGACGAGGTCGAGGCCGTGACCATCGGCTCGCCGGACGGCCTGGCTGTGCTGCGGCACTCCGCGGCGCACGTCCTGGCGCAGGCGGTGCAGAAGGTCAACCCGGACGCGCGGCTCGGCATCGGCCCACCGATCACCGACGGGTTCTACTACGACTTCGACGTAGCTACGCCGTTCACTCCCGAGGATCTCAAGGCGCTCGAGAAGGAGATGGCCCGGATCGTCAAGGAGGGGCAGACCTTCCGCCGGCGGGTGGTCGGCGAGGACGAGGCTCGGGCCGAACTCGCCGCGGAGCCGTACAAGCTGGAGCTGATCGGGCTGAAGGGCGCCGCGAACGGCGAGGCCGACGCCGCCGTCGAGGTCGGGGCGGGCGAGCTGACGATCTACGAGAACGTGCGCCGCGACGGCACCGTGGCGTGGCGCGACCTGTGCCGCGGGCCGCACCTGCCGAGCACCCGGCCGATCGCCAACGCGTTCCAGTTGATGCGCTCGGCGGCGGCCTACTGGCGCGGCAGCGAGAAGAACCCTCAGTTGCAGCGGATCTACGGCACCGCCTGGCCCAGCAAGGACGAACTGCGTGCCCACCTGGACCGGATCGCGGAGGCGGAGCGGCGCGACCACCGCCGGCTCGGCAACGAACTGGACCTGTTCTCCTTCCCGGAAGAGATCGGCTCCGGCCTGGCGGTCTTCCACCCCAAGGGCGGCATCATCCGGATGGAGATGGAGGAGTACTCGCGGCGCCGGCACGTCGAGGCGGGGTACTCCTTCGTGAACACGCCGCACATCACCAAGGCGCGGCTGTTCGAGACCTCCAAGCACTTGGAGTGGTACGCGGACGGCATGTACCCGCCGATGAAGCTCGACGCGGAATACCACGAGGACGGCACCGTCCGGCGCGAGGGACAGGACTACTACCTCAAGCCGATGAACTGCCCGATGCACAATCTCGTGTACTCGGCCCGCGGCCGCTCCTACCGGGAGCTGCCGATGCGGCTGTTCGAGTTCGGGACGGTGTACCGATACGAGAAGTCCGGCGTCGTGCACGGCATGACCCGGGCCCGCGGGTTCACCCAGGACGACGCGCACATCTACACCACCCGCGAGCAGATGCATGAGGAGCTTGCCTCGCTGCTCACCTTCGTGCTGGACCTGCTGCGCGACTACGGTCTGAGCGACTTCTACCTGGAACTGTCCACCCGGGATCCGGAGAAGTCGGTCGGCGACGACGCCACCTGGGCGGAGGCGACGGCCACGCTCCGGGAGGTGGCCGAGGCCTCGGGGCTGAAACTGGCCGACGACCCGGGCGGAGCCGCGTTCTACGGTCCGAAGATCTCGGTTCAGGCGATGGATGCGATCGGCCGGACCTGGCAGCTCTCGACGATCCAGCTCGACTTCTTCGAGCCGGAGCTGTTCGAGCTGGAGTACACCGCGGCGGACGGCAGCCGGCAGCGGCCCGTGATGATCCACCGCGCGTTGTTCGGGTCGTTCGAACGGTTCTTCGCCATCCTGGTCGAGCACTATGCCGGGGCCTTCCCGGCCTGGCTGGCGCCGGTCCAGGTGCTCGCCATCCCCGTCGCGGAGGCCTTCGACGACTACCTGGCCGACGTCGTCGACCGGCTGCGCAAGCGCGGCGTGCGGGCGGAGGTGGACCGGTCGGACGACCGGTTCGGCAAGAAGATCCGCAACGCCGCCGCGCAGAAGATCCCCTTCGTCCTCATCGCGGGGGGGGAGGACGCGGCGGCCGGCGCGGTGTCCTTCCGGTACCGGGACGGTCGGCAGGACAACGGCGTGCCGATCGACGCGGCGATCGACCGGATCGTCGCGGCGATCCGCGACCGGGCGCAGGTGTGAGGCGTCGGTGACGAGCGAATCGGCGGGCGAGTCCGCGGCGGACCATCCGGCCGTCGACGACGGTCTGGAGCGGCTGTGGACGCCGCACCGGATGGTGTATATCGGCGGCCAGGACAAGCCGGCGGACAGCAGCGTCGGGCAGTGTCCGTTTTGCCGCGTCCCGGGCGGGAGCGACACCGACGGGCTGATCGTCGCGCGCGGCCGGACGTGCTTTGCGGTGCTGAATCTCTATCCGTACAACCCGGGACACCTCATGCTGGTGCCGTACCGGCACGTCTCGGAGTATCCCGAGTTGACGGGTGCCGAGACGGACGAGTTGTCCCGGCTGACCCAGACGGCGATCCGCGTGTTGCGCGCGGTCTCCGCGCCGCACGGATTCAATCTGGGCCTGAACCAGGGCGCTGTCGCGGGGGCCGGGATCGCCGCCCACCTGCACCAGCACGTGGTGCCGCGGTGGTCCGGCGACTCGAACTTTCTGCCGATCGTGGCGCAGACCAAGGCGGTGCCGGAATTGCTGTCGCAGACCAGGGCCAAACTCGCCGCCGCGTGGCCGGCCCCCGATCCCGAGGACATCTGATGTTCGGAAAGCTGCGGTGGCTCACCACGCGGCTGTTCACCCCGCTCGCCGCGCTGCTGCTCCGGCTGGGGGTCAGCCCGGACGTGGTGACGGTGGTCGGCACGCTCGGCGTCGTCGTCGGCTCGCTGTGGCTCTTCCCCACGGGGCACCTGTTCGCGGGGACCATGGTGATCGCGGTCTTCGCGTTCTCGGACGTCCTGGACGGAACGATGGCGCGCCGCTCGGGTCGATCCGGGCCGTGGGGCGCGTTCCTCGACTCCACGCTGGACCGCATCGCCGACGCCGCGATCTTCGCCGGGTTGACGCTGTACTTCGTCCGCGGCGAGACCTTCGGGCTCAGCGACCGACTCGCCACGATCGGAATCGTGGCGGGAATCGGCGCCCTGGCGTTCGGCGCCATCGTCCCCTATGCCCGGGCCCGGGCGGAGGGAATCGGAATGACCGCCCAGGTCGGCATCGCGGAGCGGGCGGACCGGCTGGTGCTTGCCCTCACCGCGGCCGGGCTGGTGGGGCTGGGCCTGCCCGACGTCGTGCTCGTCGTCGTGCTGGTGTTGCTGGCGGTGGCGTCGCTGGTCACGGTGGTGCAGCGGATGCTTGAGGTGCGCAAGCAGATCCTGGCACAGGCGGCTGGGCCGGCCGCGGGCGGGCCGGCCGCGGGTGGTTCGACGACGGAGGGGCAGGCGTAGGGAGTGGGCATCGACCGGGGATTCGCTTTCGCCTGGCGGCACGCGCACCGCGTGCCCGAGCCGGTGTTGCGGGCCGGGTTCACCGCGGTCGCGGACATCGCCTGGGCGCTGCGTCGCGGCGGCGTCCGGCAACTGGAACGCAACCTCGCCAAGGTCCGTCCGGATGCGGACCGGCGCGCGCTGCGCACGCTGTCCCGGGCGGGCATGCGGTCCTACATGCGCTATTTCCGGGAGGCGTTCACGTTGCCCAGGGCCCGCCCGGAGCAGATCAGGGCCCGGGTCCGGTGCGAGACGTACGAGAATGTGTCGGCGCACCTGGACGGGCCGACCAGCCCGGTGCTGGCGCTCGGGCACCTGGGCAATTGGGACCTGGCGGGGGCCTATGCGACGCCGAATATCGCCCCCGTCCTGACGGTCGCCGAGCGCCTGGAGCCGGAGTCGCTGTTCCGGGACTTCGTGGCCTTCCGGGCGTCCCTCGGCATCGACATTCTCGCGGCGGGGGACCCGGACGTCTTTCGGACCCTGATCCGCGCCGCCGGGACGCCGGGGCGGCTGATCCCCTTGCTGGCCGATCGGGACCTGAGCGCTCGGGGCGTCGAGGTGGATCTGTTCGGCCACCGGGCCCGGGTCGCCGCCGGGCCGGCGGCGATCGCGGTGGCCACCGGCGCCCCGCTGCTGCCGACCGCGGTGTACTACGAGCGGCTCGACCGGACCCGCGGTCGGGCGGCGGGCACCACCTGGGGGATCGTGATGCGGTTCTATCCGCCGGTCCCCGTCCCCACCGAGTTGCCGCGCCGGGAACAGATCGCCGCGATGACGCAGGGCTGGGTGGATGTGCTGGCCGGGGCGATTGCCGAGCGTCCGCAGGACTGGCACATGTTGCAGAAGGTCTTCATCGAGGACCTGGATCCGGAGCGCTACGCGCGCACTGTCGAGACCGAGCGGGAGGCGGCGGCATGAGCCTGCGGGTGGGCATCGTCTGCCCCTACTCGTTCGACGTGCCCGGCGGGGTCCAGGCGCACGTGCGCGACCTCGCGGAGGAACTGATCGCCCGGGGGCACCACGTCTCCGTGCTCGGGCCGGCCGACGACGACACCCCCATCCCCGACTACTGCACCTCGGCCGGCCGCGCGGTGCCGGTCCGGTACAACGGGGCGGTGGCGCGGCTCACCTTCGGACCCGTCACCGCGGCGCGGACGCGGCGCTGGCTCGACGCCGGGGACTTCGACGTCCTGCACCTGCACGAGCCCGTCACCCCGTCGCTGAGCATGCTCGCCCTGTGGATCGCCCAGGCGCCGATCGTGGCGACCTTCCACACCGCCAATGCGCGGTCCCGGGCGATGCAGGTGGCGTACCCGTTGGTGCGGCAGAGCCTGGAGAAGATCGACGCGCGGATCGCGGTCTCCGAGGATGCGCGGCGCACGCTCATCGACCACGTGGGGGGCGACGCCGTCGTCATCCCGAACGGTGTGAACGTCGCCGCCTACGCCGACGTCTGCCCCGACCCGCGGCGCCAGGGCACCGCGCAGGCGCCGACGATCGCCTTCCTCGGCCGCCTGGACGAGCCGCGCAAGGGCCTGCCGGTGCTCACCGACGCGATCCCGCGGATCCTGGCCGCGCTGCCGGAGGCCCGGTTCTTCATCGCCGGCCGCGGTGACGCCGGCAAGGAGGAGGCCCTGGAGGCACTGGGGCCGCACGCGGCCTCGGTCGAGTTCCTGGGCGGCATCGACGACGCCGAGAAGGCGGCGCTGTTCAAGTCGGTCAACCTCTATATCGCACCGCAAACCGGGGGCGAGAGTTTCGGCATCGTGCTGGTCGAGGCGATGAGCGCCGGCGCCTGCGTGGTCGCGTCAGACCTGGGCGCCTTCCGCCGGGTGCTCGACGGCGGGGCGGCCGGCGCGCTGTTCCCGGTCGGGGACGGGGCGGCGCTGGCTCAGACCGTGCTCGCGTTGTGCGCGGACGCGCAGGCCCGGGCGGCCTACCGGGAGCACGCGGCCGGCTGGGTGCGCCAATTCGACTGGTCCACCGTGACGACCGAGATTCTCGCCGTCTACGAGACCGTGCTCGCCGCGTCCGGGGCGAGACTCGCCGTGCCCGACGATCCGTCCCGGCTGGCCGGGCTGCGGCGTCGGCTCGGCCGTTCCGAGGAGGTCGGGCGCGCGTGAACTGGTCCGAGAACGCGATCATCGTCCTGATCCTCGCGATCCTGGGCGGCTGGGTTCTGTGGCTGTCCGCCTCGCGGCTGGATCGGCTGCACCGCAAGGTGATGGCCTCGCGGCTCGCCCTGGAGGCACAACTGGTGCGGCGCGCGTCCGCGGCCGTCGAACTGGCCGCGTCGGGCTTGCTCGATCCGGCCAGCGCCGTCCTGGTGACCGGCGCCGCGTACACGGTGATCGAGGACGACGCCCGGGACCTCGTCGAGGCCGTCCCCGAACTCAACGGGTTGACCCCGCCCGCGCCGAGCGATCGCCTGCTCGGCGAGGTGGCTCCGGACCGGGCGCAGGCGGAGTCCGAGTTGTCCGCCACCTTGCGCTCGGCCCTCGGCGACGCCGAGAACTCCGTCGCGCCCGGGGACAATCCGCTCGGCCGGGACGCGTTGCGCGCCCTGGCCGGCGCGTGGTTCCGGGCCCAGCTCGCCCGCCGCTTCCACAACGAGGCCGTGGCACAGGCGCAGCGGATCCGGCGCAAGTGGTACGTGCGGGCCTTCCACCTCGCCGGCCGGGCGCCGATGCCGACCACCGTCGAGTTCGACGACGCCTGGCCGTCGGCTCTCGGCCGGCCGTCCACGGCCGGCGATTCGGCCGGCCGGCGCCCCGGCTGAGGGTGACGGCGCGGCCGGCGTGCGCCAAGGGGTCAACCGCCGCGTTGGGCCGGCGGGCGAGCCGGTCCGGGCCGGCCGCGGGGCGTAGAATTGTGGGCCGTGTCAGCATGTGCCCCGGCGCCGGTCCGACGCCGCTGACCCCGAAGGCTCGGTGCGCCATGACATCCTCCTCAGCTGCAACTCACCCGTCCGGATCCCCGCGGTCCGGCGCCGCCCGGTCGAGCGCCCCGTCGAGCGCCCGGTCGAGCGCCCCCTCCGAAGCCGGCCGGGTGCCCGGGTCGGGCCTCGGCACCGGCACCGCGCGGGTCAAGCGCGGCATGGCCCAGATGCTCAAGGGCGGCGTGATCATGGACGTGGTCACGCCCGAGCAGGCCCGGATCGCCGAGGACGCCGGCGCGGTGGCGGTGATGGCCCTCGAACGGGTCCCGGCCGACATTCGCGCCCAGGGCGGGGTCGCCCGCATGAGCGACCCGGAGATGATCACCGCGATCATCGACGCCGTCTCGATCCCGGTGATGGCGAAGGCGCGGATCGGCCACTTCGTCGAGGCGCAGGTGCTCCAGGCTCTCGGCGTCGACTACGTGGACGAGTCCGAGGTGCTGACGCCGGCCGACTATGCCCACCACATCGACAAGTGGCAGTTCACGGTGCCCTTCGTCTGCGGGGCGACGAATCTCGGCGAGGCCTTGCGCCGGATCGCCGAGGGCGCGGCGATGATCCGATCCAAGGGCGAGGCCGGCACGGGCGACGTCTCGAACGCAACCACCCACATGCGCTCCATCCGGGCCGAGATCGCCCGCCTGGCCTCGCTCCAGGGTGACGAACTGTTCCTCGCGGCCAAGGACCTCGGCGCCCCCTACGAGTTGGTGGCCGAGGTCGCGGCTACGGGCGCGCTCCCCGTCGTGCTCTTCACGGCCGGCGGGATCGCCACCCCAGCCGACGCCGCCATGATGCGCCAACTCGGGGCCGAGGGGGTCTTCGTCGGGTCGGGCATCTTCAAGTCCGGCAACCCGGCCGAGCGAGCCGCGGCGATCGTGAAGGCGACGACGTTCTATGACGATCCGGACGTCATCGCGAAGGTCTCCCGAGGGCTTGGCGAGGCGATGGTCGGGATCAGCGCCGACTCCGTCCCGGTGCCGCATCGGTTGGCGGAGCGCGGGTGGTGACCTCGCCCCCGGCCGGGGACGCCACCCCGCGCTGGGAGTGGGAGTGGGACGGTTGGCAACGTGGCCCGGACGGGATGCTCGTCCGACACGCGGCCCGGGTCATTCTGCTCGACGCCGCCGGCCGGGTCCTGCTCGGCCGTGGGCACGACGGCGACCAGCCCGAGCGGTCCTGGTGGTTCACCATCGGCGGCGGGATCGCCCCAGGGGAGAGCGACCTCGACGCGGCCCTGCGGGAGGTCCGCGAGGAGACCGGCCTGACGCTGGATCCGACCGCGCTGCGCGGCCCTGTGCTCACGCGCAGTGCGATCTTCGACTTCTACCGCGAGCACTGCCGGCAGCACGAGGTGTTCTACCTCGCCCGGGTCGCGGCGGGCGACGGACTCAGCCGGGACGGCTGGACCGACCTGGAGCGGGCGCTGCTGGATGACCTGCGCTGGTTCAGCCCGGCCGAATTGCGCGCCGTCGACATCGAGGTCTTCCCCGTGGACCTGCCCGAGCTCGTCGAGACCTTCGCGGCCGGCTGGGACGGGGTGATCCGGCACATCGGCGACGTGGTCGAGCTGTGACCCGGTCCGGACCCGGGCCGACGATCGGCGTACTGGCGTTGCAGGGCGACGTGCGCGAGCACCTGGCCGCCCTGCGGGCCGCGGGCGCGCGGGCGGTGCCCGTGCGCCGGGAACGCGAGTTGGCCGCCGTCGACGGCGTCGTGCTGCCGGGCGGGGAATCCACCACCATGGACCACCTGCTGCGGGCCTTCGAACTCGCCGAACCGTTGCGGGCCGCGCTGGCGGGCGGGTTGGCGGCATTCGGCTCGTGCGCGGGCATGATCCTGTTGGCCGATCGGATCCTCGACGGCGCCGTCGGTCAGCGCACGCTCGGCGGCCTGGACGTCACGGTTCGGCGCAATGCCTTCGGCCGCCAGGTCGAGTCGTTCGAGACGGACCTCGCCGTCGCCGGCGTGCCCGGTCCGGTGCACGCGGTGTTCATCCGGGCGCCGTGGGTCGAGGAGGTCGGACCGGGCGTGCGCGTGCTGGCCCGGATCGAGCCGTCAGAGCACGTCCCGGCCGGGGCCGACGGTAAGATCGTCGCAGTCCAGCAAGGACGGCTGCTCGCCACTGCGTTCCACCCGGAAATCTCCGGAGACCACCGCCTGCACGAGCTGTTCGTCGAGATCGTGAAGGGGTAACGGCATGTCAGGGCACTCCAAGTGGGCCACGACGAAGCACAAGAAGGCCGCGATCGATGCCAAACGCGGCAAACTCTTCGCGAAACTGATCAAGAACATCGAGGTGGCGGCGCGCACCGGCGGCGGGGATCCGGCCGGCAATCCGACGCTTTTCGACGCCATTCAGAAGGCGAAGAAGACCTCCGTCCCGAATGAGAACATCGACCGTGCGGTCAAGCGCGGCTCCGGGGCCGAGGCCGGCGGTGCCGACTACCAGACGATTATGTACGAGGGCTACGGATCCGGCGGGATCGCCGTCCTCGTCGAATGTCTGACCGACAACAAGAATCGCGCCGCCGCCGAGGTCCGGACGGCATTCACCCGCAACGGCGGCCAATTGGCCGATCCGGGTTCCGTCGCCTACCTGTTCTCCCGCAAGGGCATCATCGTGGTCCCCAAGGACGGGACCAGCGAGGACGCCGTCATGGAGGCCGTCCTGGACGCGGGCGCCGAGGAGGTCAGCGACCTCGGCGAGGCATTCGAAGTGATGACGGAGGCGACCGACCTCGTCCCGGTGCGGACCGCCCTGCAGGACGCGGGCATCGAATACGACTCGGCCGACGTCGTCTTCCACCCCTCGATGGAGATCGAGGTCGACGCCGACGGGGCGCGCAAGATCATGCGATTGATCGACGCTTTGGAGGACAGCGACGACGTGCAGAACGTCTACGCGAACTTCGACGCCCCCGACGAGGTCATGGCCGCCCTGGACGAGGACTGACCGCACCACCGCGCCGGTGAAGAACCGACGACGCCGAGGTAGATGCGTGGCGTCGCGGGACCGGCGTGTCGGGCGCGCTACGGCTCTTCCTCGCGCAGCGCGGCTCTACCTCGCGCACGGCGCTGGGCGCGGGCGGTTCCGGTGCGGAGCCGACCACGACGCCGAGACGACGCCCGCCCGCCGGCTTCCAGCAGCCGAGAGCGCACCCGCGGCGCGGCGGTCGCATCGACGGCGGCCCGGCGTGGGACGCTGGACGGGTGCGCGTTCTCGGTGTGGATCCCGGTTTGACCCGGTGTGGGGTCGGCGTCGTCGATTCGCTGCCCGGCCGGCGCGCCGAGTTGGTCGCGACCGGGGTGCTCACCTCCGCGCCGGACCTCACCGTGGATCTGCGGCTGTGCCGCATTGCGGACCGGCTGGATGCCTGGCTCGATGAGCACGTGCCCGACGTCGTCGCCATCGAACGCGTCTTTGCCCAGCACAACGTCGGCACGGTGATGGGGACCGCCCAGGTCGCCGGCCTCGCGATGGTCGCCGCCGCCCGGCGCAACGTTCCGGTGGCCCTGCACACCCCCAGTGAGGTCAAGGCCGCGGTGACCGGCAGCGGCGGCGCCGGCAAGGAGCAGGTGCAGCGGATGGTCGCCCAGATCCTCGGCCTGGCCGCGGCGCCCAAGCCCGCCGACGCCGCCGACGCCCTCGCCCTGGCGATCTGCCATCTGTGGCGGCCGGCCGGCGCGCTCCAGGGCGGCGAGCGGCACGAACTCACAGCTGCCCAGCGGGCGTGGGCCGCGGCCGAGCGCGCGGCCCGTCGGCCGAAGTAGCGCCCCGCGCAGTCGTCGGGCTGAGCAGTCGTCGGGCTGAGCAGCCCGGGCTGAGCAGTCGTCGGGCTGAGCAGTCGTCGGGCTGAGCAGTCGTCGGGCCGGGCAGCCGTCGGGCCGGGCCGCCGGCTGGCGGCGCCGAACCCGGAACCGACCACGGGTTCGGCGCGAGTGCGCCGCGCGGCGGCTGGGTCCGGGACCGCCGGCTCGATAGAGTAGCGCTCGTTCGTACACCTGTTCGCCCGCGACCCGGCCGGCCCGGCCGGCGCCGGGCCGAGACGTGGGAGGCCACGCGTGTTCGCTTCGCTGACCGGGACCGTCGCGCACGTCGGGATCGATCGCGCGGTGCTCGACGTCGGCGGGATCGGCTACCTCCTGCACGCGACGCCCGCGACGCTGGCCGGGCTCCGGGTGGGGGAGAGCGCCCGGCTCGCGACATCGTTGGTGGTCCGGGAGGACTCGCTGACCCTGTTCGGCTTCGCCGACGACGACGAGCGGGCGGTCTTCGAGGCGGCGCAGACGGTCAGCGGCGTCGGGCCGCGGCTCGCGCTGGCGATGCTCGCCGTCCACCCGCCGGACGCCCTGCGCCGGGCCGTGGCCGAGGAGGACCTGGCCGCCCTGATGCGCGTGCCCGGGATCGGGCGCAAGGGCGCGCAGCGAATCGCCCTGGAACTCGGCGGCAAGCTCGGCGCGCCGGCGGGCGCGGCGGCTGCGGCCGAGGCCGCGCCGGCCGCGGCCGACCATCGGGATCAGGTGGTGCAGGCGCTCGTTGGGCTCGGCTGGAATCTGAAGGCCGCCCAGGACGCCGTCGCCAAGGTGCTCGCCGAGGCCGGCGCCGAGGCGGTCGCGGCGGCGGAAGTCTCCGCCGCCCTGCGGGCGGCCCTGCGGCTCCTGGGCGGCCGTCGTGGCTGAGGCGGAGCCCGGATTCGACCGGGTCGGGCTGGGTGCCACGGGGCCAGATCGCGTCGGTGCGGCGGCCGGCGCGGAGTTCGCCTCGGAGCGGATCGTGGCGCCGGGCGCGGACGACCTCGAACGCGCGGCCGAGGCCGCGCTGCGACCGCGGCGGCTGGACGAATTCGTCGGCCAGCACGTGGTCCGCGACCAGCTCTCCCTCGTCCTGCAGGCGTCGCTGGCCCGCGGCGCGGCGCCCGACCACGTGCTCCTCTCGGGCCCGCCCGGTCTGGGCAAGACGACGCTGGCGATGATCATCGCGGCGGAACTGGGCACGTCGCTGCGGGTCACCTCCGGCCCGGCGATCCAGCATGCGGGCGACCTGGCCGCCGTGCTGTCGTCGCTGGCCGAGGGCGAAGTCCTGTTCATCGACGAGATCCACCGCCTGGCCCGCCCGGCTGAGGAACTGCTCTACATGGCGATGGAGGACTTCCGGGTCGACGTGATCGTCGGCAAGGGCGCCGGGGCGAGCGCGATTCCGCTCAGCCTGCCGCCGTTCACCGCCGTCGGGGCGACCACCCGCGCGGGCCTCCTGCCGGCGCCGTTGCGGGACCGATTCGGCTTCACCGGGCACCTCGACTACTATGCGGCGGCGGAACTCGAACAGGTCATCGCGCGCTCGGCCGGGCTGCTCGGCGTCGTCGTCGACCCGGACGCCGCGCGGGAAATCGCGGGCCGTTCGCGCGGGACGCCCCGGATCGCGAACCGGCTGTTGCGCCGGGTCCGAGACTGGGCCCAGGTGCGCGGGGACGGCCGACTGAACCTGGCCGCCGCGCGGGCGGCGCTCGAGGTGTACGAGGTCGACGCGATCGGGCTCGACCGCCTCGACCGGGCCGTGCTGACGGCCCTGTGCACCCGGTTCGGCGGCGGCCCCGTCGGACTGACCACGCTGGCCGTCACCGTCGGTGAGGAGGCGGAGACGGTGGAGACCGTGGCCGAGCCGTACCTGGTCCGGGAAGGCCTGATCGGCCGGACGCCGCGGGGACGGATCGCCACCCCGGCGGCGTGGCAGCATCTCGGTCTGACGCCACCGCGGGAATCGGGCACACTGTTTGCCTGACGGACCGGGCCGCGCGGCGTCGGTCCCGGAAGGTTCCGTCCCGCATCCGAACGCGGCTCGGCGGGCATCCGAACGATCGGTCCGCAAAGCCGGCGTGAGGGCCTAGACTGAGGAACGGT
The DNA here is from genome assembly GCA_031552185.1 of Cellulomonadaceae bacterium. GTDB lineage: Bacteria > Actinomycetota > Actinomycetes > Actinomycetales > Cellulomonadaceae > JAVBMU01. Next base: position 49,221 of record JAVBMU010000006.1, read on the forward strand.
CTGTGCGCGCGGAAACTCCACAACCCCCGCGGTTTCGGTGAACCATGACGCGACCGCCTAGACTGCCGCGCAGTTCCCAACCAGAACGGACACGTGAGACCGTCATGGAAATCCTCATCATCTTGGCCGTTGCGGTCGCTGGGCTCTACTGGATGTCGAGCCGCCAGCGCAAGCAGCAGCGCGCCGCGATGGACTTCCGATCCCAGCTCGCCCCGGGCCAGGAAGTGATGACCACTTCCGGGCTCTTCGGGACCATTGTCGAGGTCGACGAGGACGCGGATGTCATCACCCTCGAGACCGAACCAGGCGGCAGCACGACCCGCTGGCTGCGGGCGGCCATTGCCAAACTCGTCGAGCCCCCCGCGGTGGACGAGGAGGAGGCGGAGGAGGCGACCGACGCCGCCGCCGCGGAGGACGCGGTAGCCGACGACGGGCTGATCGAGGCCGAGGTGGATCCGCGCGCCGAGACCCGCAAGGACCTGCCCGACGACGTCGTCGTCCCGGACGACCTGTCGGGGTTGGACCAGATGGACGCACCGAAGCCGGACGCAGCGCGGGAGCCGCGCGAGGACGGAACCGACAGCAGCAAGTGACACCCGCACCGGTCGCCCTGAGACCGGCGAACGCCACGCGTCGACGACGCGCGCACGAGAAGAGACGGACCGTTGGCCACCAGCACCCCTCGACGAGCGAGGCCAGTACGCACCCTCGTCGCCCTCGCCATTCTGATCGCCTTGCTCTTCGGGGCACTGATCGCCGGCAATGTGCTCGACGCGAAGTCGGCGGAGAACACCGACGGCGCGAGCCTCACCCCGGGCCTCGCGCTCGACCTGGAGGGCGGGACCCAGATCATCCTGGCGCCGGTGTCCGCGGACAAGTCCAAGGTCACGACGTCGAATGTGAACCAGGCGATCGCTGTCATCCGGCAACGCATCGACTCCTCCGGCGTGGCCGAGGCGGAGATCACCAGCCAGGGCTCGGGCCGCAACGCGAAGATCGTGGTCGGGATCCCCGGTGCGGTGTCGCAGGAGACACTCGACCTGGTTGAGAAGTCGGCCCTGATGCTGTTCCGGCCGCTGCTCGTCGAGGGCGCGCCGGGCGTGACCCCCGCGGACGAGGCCGGCGATTCGCCGACGACGAGCCCGTCGGACGCGGCAACGCCGACCGACGGCGCCACTGCCGCGGCGCCCGACGGCGCGCAGGCCACCCCCACCGAAGGCGCCGGCGCGGCGGGCGACGACGCGAAGGCGACCCCGTCCGAGGGTGCGAGCGCCCCGGCCACACCGACGGCCAAGCCCACCGATCCGAGCGACCCCGCCTGGATCACCCCGGCGATCCAGAAGCAGTTCGACGACTTGGACTGCACCAAGGACGCCAACCTGGTCGGGGGCGAGTCGGGCGTGATCGATCAGCCGTTCGTCGCGTGCGACCAAACGGGCCGGTCGAAGTACATTCTCGGCCCGGTCGACGTCAAGGGCGTCAACATCAAGAACGCGAACTCCGGCAAGCAGCAGGCGGGCAACGTCACCACCCGGGAGTGGGTCGTCAACGTCCGGTTCGACGGGCAGGGCACCAAGGATCTCGCCCGGATGACGAAGCGGATTACGGCGCTGGAGGAGCCGCGGAACCGGTTCGCGATGGTCCTCGACGGGCTCGTGATCTCCTCGCCGACGACGGAGTCGATCCCCAACGGGCAGGCGGTCGTGTCCGGGGACTTCACCCGGCAGTCGGCTGCCACGCTGGCGAACCAGCTCAACTTCGGTGCGTTGCCGCTCAGCTTCGAGACGGAGAGTCGGCAGCAGATCTCCGCGACCCTGGGCTCGGAGCAACTGGAGAAGGGCCTCATCGCCGGCCTGATCGGCATGCTGCTTGTGGTGATCTACTCGCTGCTGCAGTACCGGATGCTCGGTTTCGTGACGGTCGCCTCGCTGCTCATCGCGGCGGTGATCACCTACGGCGTGATCGACCTGCTGTCCTGGGTCCAGGGCTACCGGCTGTCCCTGCCGGGCGTGGCCGGTTTGATCGTGGCCATCGGTATTACGGCGGACTCGTTCATCGTGTATTTCGAGCGGGTCCGGGATCAGCTGCGTGACGGACGGCCGCTGGGGGCTGCCGTCGAGCGCGGCTGGGCGCGGGCGCGCCGGACGATCCTCGCCTCCGACACGGTCAACTTCCTGGCTGCGGTGGTGCTCTACTCGCTGGCGGTCGGCGGGGTGCGCGGCTTCGCGTACACCCTGGGCCTGACGACGCTGGTTGACCTCGTCGTGGTCTTCATGTTCACGCATCCGATGCTCCAACTGCTGTCCCGGACGAAGTTCTTCGCCGAGGGGCACCGGGCCTCCGGCCTGGATCCGCGGTTGCTGGGCGTATCGACGACGCGGTATGTCGGGCGCGGCCGGTTCGAACGGACGCCCGGCGCCGCGCCGACGACCCGGTCGGCCGTCGGGGACGCGCCGGCGGTCGAGGACGCTCCCGTGGTCGAGGAAGCGCCCGTCGGCGCGGGACCGGCCGGTCCGAGCGTCGCCGAGCGGATGTCGGTCCGGGTCGGCGCCCCGGCGGCCACCGCCGGCGGTAACGGGACCGGCGGCAACGGCACGGGCCGTCGGATGACGATCGCCGAGCGCCGCGCGGCGGAGAAGCGCGCGGCCGGCGGCAACCCGCAGGCGTCGGATGAGCCGGCCGGTGCGGACCGGGTGAGCAGCGAGAACGAGGACGAGCACTGATGGCCATCTCCTTCGCCCAGTGGGGCAACGACCTGTACCTCGGGCGGCGCTCGTACGACATCGTCGGCAAGCGGCGGATCTTCTACGGCGTCTCGATCGTGGCCGTGATCCTGACGGCCCTGGTGATGTTCCTGCAGGGCTTCAACCTCGGGATCGAGTTCCGCGGCGGTTCGGAGTTCACCGTTTCCGGGGTCACGAACACCAGCCAGCAGCTCGCGATCGACGCGGTGCACACGGTCGCGCCGGACGAGGAACCGAAGGTCTCCAAGCTCGGCACCAACGCGATGCGGATTCAGACCGCCACGCTGACGGCGGACGAGGTCACCGAGGTCCGAGCAGCGCTGGCCGAGGCGTACGACGTCGACCCGGCCGACGACGTCGCCGACTCGTTCGTGGGTCCGACCTGGGGCCAGGACGTGTCCCAGAAGGCCTTGCAGGGCCTGATCGTCTTCCTGATCCTGCTCGCGGTCGTGATGACCGTCTACTTCCTCAACTGGCGCATGGCCGCGGCCGCGATCCTCGCGCTGTTCCACGATCTCATCGTGACGGTCGGGCTCTACGCCCTGATCGGCTGGGAGGTCACCCCGGCGACGGTGATTGGCTTCCTGACGATTCTCGGCTACTCGATCTACGACACGGTCGTGGTGTTCGACAAGGTGCGGGAGAACACCGCCGACGTGTTCGATCAGACCCGCAGCACCTACGCCGAGCGGGCGAATCTCGCCATCAACCAGACCCTGGTCCGCTCCATCAACACGACCATGGTCGCCCTCCTGCCGGTCGGCGCGATCCTGTTCATCGGTGCGTTCGTTCTGGGGGCCGGCACGCTGCGGGACATCGCGCTGGCCCTGTTCATCGGCATGGCCGTCGGGGCATACTCCTCGATCTTCCTGGCCACGCCGCTCGAGGTCACGCTGCGCGAGCAGGAGTCGAAGGTCAAGGAGCACACCGCCAAGGTGCTGGCCCGGCGCGCCCAGGCGGCCGCCCAGGGCGAGGACGAGGAACACCCCTACGCCAACGCCGGGATCGCGGGCAGCATCCAGTTGCAGCCCGGCGCGCACCTCGGGGTAAAGGCCCAGCCCAAACGCCGCCGCGGTAGCCGGTGACCACGGAATCCGGCACCGGCCTGCCCGCGCTCGCGCCGGTCGCCCTCGCCGGGCTCGGCCCCGCGCGGGCGGCGCAGGTGCTCGACCTTATTCGCGCCATTCCGGACTATCCGCTGCCCGGCGTGGTCTTTCGGGACATCACGGGCCTGCTTGCCGACGCCGGGGCGTACCCGGATGTCGTGGAGGCGTTCGCCCTGGTCGCGGCGGAACTGGGCGGCGTGGATCTGATCGCCGGGGTGGAGGCGCGCGGTTTTCTGTTCGGCGCCCCGCTGGCGCTGCGACTCGGCGTGGGCTTCGTGCCGATCCGCAAGGCGGGCAAGCTGCCGCCGCCCACCGACGCCGTCGACTACGACCTCGAGTACGGCACGGCGACGATGGAGATGCGAGCCGGAATGCTGGACACCGGTGCGCGCGTTCTTCTAGTCGACGATGTCCTCGCCACGGGTGGCACCGCGGCAGCGGGCGCGCAACTGATCGAGCGGGCGGGCGGATCGCTCGCCGGGGCCGCGTTCCTTCTAGAGTTGGACGGTCTCGGTGGACGGAAACGGTTGGCGGGCCGCCGGGTCGATACATTGTTGCGCGTCGGGCCGTAAGATAGCCGTTCTGACAGGTCGTCGTTTTCGGTAGCGGTGACACATTCGTCGGTGGCTGGTGAGAGGAGGCGCGCGTGGGGAACGAAATGACGACGCACGCCCCTGCGGATCTTGCCGTGGCGAGCGGTGTTCGTGCGCGGCTGGCGCGGTTCGCGACTCGCTCCTCGGGCAGTAGCCCGGAGTTGGGCCCGGTCCTGCAGGCCGTGCGGACGAACCACCCGAAGAGTGACGTCGCCCTGATCGAGCAGGCCTACGCCACGGCCGAGCGCGCCCACCGGGGCCAGATGCGCAAGAGCGGCGACCCGTACATCACCCACCCCGTGGCCGTCACGACGATCCTTGCGGATCTGGGCTTCGAGGGCACCACGCTCGCCGCGGCGCTGCTGCACGACACGGTGGAGGACACCGACTACTCGCTCGACCAGCTTCGCGAGGAGTACGGCGAGGAAATCGCCATGCTCGTCGACGGGGTGACGAAGCTGGACAAGGTCGTATACGGCGACGCCGCGCAGGCCGAGACCGTGCGCAAAATGGTCATCGCGATGGCGCGCGATATCCGGGTGCTGGTCATCAAGCTGGCCGACCGCCTGCACAACGCCCGGACCTGGAAGTACACCTCGAGCAGTTCCGCCCAGCGCAAGGCGCGCGAGACGCTGGAGATCTACGCGCCGCTGGCGCACCGGCTCGGCATGAACGCCATCAAGTGGGAGCTGGAGGATCTGTCCTTCCAGACGCTGTACCCGAAGGTTTTCGACGAGATCGTGCATCTCGTCGCCGAGCGGGCGCCGGCCCGCGACGAATACCTCGCCGTCGTGCGGGAACAGGTCTGGGCGGACCTGCGCAGCGCGAAGATCAAGGCCGAAGTTACCGGCCGGCCGAAGCACTACTACTCGATCTACCAGAAGATGATCGTCCGCGGGCACGACTTCGCGGAGATCTACGACCTGGTCGGCGCCCGGGTTCTGGTGGACACGGTGCGGGACTGTTACGCGGCGCTCGGCGCGCTGCACGCGCGCTGGAACCCGGTCCCCGGCCGGTTCAAGGATTACATCGCCATGCCGAAGTTCAACATGTACCAGTCGTTGCACACGACGGTCATCGGCCCCGGCGGCAAGCCCGTGGAGATCCAGATCCGGACGCAGGACATGCACCGCCGCGCGGAATACGGCGTCGCGGCGCACTGGAAGTACAAGGAATCGGCGAAGTCCGGCCACCGGTTCGACCGGCACTCCGACCCGGACGACGGCCAGGGCGACATGCAGTGGCTGCGGCAGCTCGTCGAGTGGCAGCGGGAGACCGCCGACCCGGCCGAGTTCCTCGACTCGCTGCGGTTCGAGATCGGCGGCGCGGAGGTCTACGCCTTCACGCCGAAGGGCGACGTGCTGGCGTTGCCGGCCGGCTCGACGCCGGTCGATTTCGCCTACGCCGTACACACCCAGGTGGGGCACCGGACGATGGGCGCCCGCGTCAACGGTCGCCTGATCCCGCTGGACTCCGCCCTGGACAACGGCGACGTCGTCGAGATCCTCACCTCGAAGTCGGAGTCCGCCGGGCCGAGCCGGGACTGGCTGGCCTTCGTGAAGAGCCCGCGGGCGCGGAACAAGATCCGGCAGTGGTTCTCGAAGGAACGCCGCGAGGAGGCCGTCGAACGCGGCAAGAACGCCATCGCCAAGGCGATGCGCAAGAAGAACCTGCCGATCCAACGGCTGCTGTCGCACGAATCGATGGTCGCCCTGGCGAACGAGTTGAGGTTTGCCGACGTCACCGCCTTGTACGCGGCGATCGGCGAACGGCAGCTGAGCGCCGGGGCCGTCGTCTCCCGGCTGGTCCAGTCGATGGGCGGGGACGACGGAACGGTTGAAGATGTCGCCGAGACGGCGCGGCCGGGGCACGCCGGCAAGCGGGTGCGGAGCGGGGACCCGGGGGTCGCGGTCAAGGGCGTGGAGGACGTGTGGGTCAAGCTCGCCCGGTGCTGCACTCCCGTGCCCGGCGACGAGATCATCGGCTTCGTGACCCGGGGGCAGGGGGTCAGCGTGCATCGGGCCGACTGCGGCAATGTCGACGGTCTGCGCAACCAGCCCGAGCGGATCGTCGAGGTCGCCTGGACCACCGGCGCGAACACGCTGTTCCTGGTCCAGATCCACGTCGAGGCGCTGGACCGCGCGCGGCTGCTCTCCGACGTCACGCGGGTGTTGTCCGACAACCACGTGAACATCCTCTCGGCGACGGTCTCGACGTCGACCGATCGGGTCGCCGTGTCCAAGTTCGTCTTCGAGATGGCCGAGCCCGCGCACCTGGCCCAGGTGCTCGCCGCCGTCCGCAAGGTGGACGGCGTCTACGACGTGCATCGGATCACCGGGACCCGGGCCGAACACTCGCCGCCCGTCAGCGTCTGACGCGACGACGCGGCGCCCCGTGGCGCCGTGCGCGGCCGCCGCCGCGCCCGCCCGGGCGGCCGGGCCGGGGCAATGGCACGATGCGGCGTATGGATCTTCCCGTGCGGCCACCGGTGCTGCCGATGCTGGCCAAGGCCGTGCCGGAGCTGGCGGCCGGGGACATCGACTACGAACCGAAGTGGGACGGATTCCGCTGCATCGCCTACCGCGACGGGGCACAGGTGCGGCTCGACTCGCGCAACGCGCGGCCGATCGATCGGTACTTCCCGGAGGTCGTCGAGGCGGCCCGGGCCGCCTTGCCGGCCCGCTGTGTGGTCGACGGCGAGATCGTGCTCGCCGTCGGCGGTCGGCTCGACTTCGACTCGCTCTCCCAGCGGATCCACCCCGCCGCCTCCCGGGTCCGGCTGCTCTCCGCGCAGACCCCGGCGAGCCTGGTCGTGTTCGACGTGCTGAGCGACGGCGAGCGGGACCTGACCGGCCGCCCGCTGCACGAGCGGCTCGCGGCGCTGGACGCGATGGACCTGCGGGGCCCCGCCGTGCACACCACCCCCCGGACCCAGGACCCCGACGTCGCCCGCGAGTGGTTCGCCGCCTTCGAGGGCGCGGGCCTGGACGGCGTCGTCGCCAAACCGCTCGCCGGCACCTACCAACCGGGCCGGCGCGGCTGGTTCAAGCTCAAGCACGCCCGCACCGCCGACGTTGTCCTGGCCGGCTATCGGCTGCACAAGGCCGCCACCCCCGACGCGCCGCTGGTCGGTTCGTTGCTCCTGGGGCTGTACGACGGCGAGGGGCGGCTGCAGTTCGTCGGCGCCGCCGCGTCGTTCCCGACGGCCCGCCGGGCCGCGCTGATCGAGGAACTGGCCCCGCTGGTGGTCGAGCCCGGCACGCCGGCCGCGGGCGAGCATCCGTGGGCCGGGTGGGAGAGCCCGGGCACCGAGCGGATGCCCGGTGCGACGTCGCGTTGGAACGCCGGCAAGGACCTGTCCTTCACGCCGCTGCGACCCGAGCGGGTGCTCGAGGTCGGCTACGACCACATGGAGGGCACCCGGTTCCGGCACACCGCGCAGTTCAAGCGGTGGCGGGCGGACCGGGACCCGGCGTCGTGCAGCTATGAACAGTTGGAGGAGCCGGTGCGCTACGACCTGGCCGCACTCCTACCGGGGGCGCCCGGGTCACGCTGAGCGCCAAGATCCAGCGGCCCCGGCCCCGGCAGATGCCGGAACGCCGCAGGCGGCCGGCTTCCGGGGGAGCCGGCCGCCTGCGGGTGGTGCACCTTGTGGGTGCGCGACCGGTTGCCGTCAGCGGGCGTGCCGCCGCGCGACCGTGGCGACCGGGCAGGGCCGGCGTCGGCTCCGGATCGCGAGCGCCAGGGCGAGCCCGCCGAGCAGGAGCAGCGTCGCGGTCAGGCCGAGCAGGCCCGGCACGTCGGCGCCGGTGAAGGCGAGCGGCCCGATCACCCGCGGTCGCGCCGGCTGGTTCGGATCGGCCGGATCGACGATGACGACCGTCGCCCGACCGGGCTCCGACGTCACGGTGCCGGTCGGCGTGCGGCCGGGTTCACCGTCGGGGTCCGGGATCCCGTACGTGCCCGTCGCGGTGGCGACGTTGGTGACCTTGCCGACCTTTGCCTGGTCGGCCCCGGGGGTGTAGGGCCGGTCGGCGGCGCAGGTCTGCGACTCGCCCGGGTCGAGGTCCGCCCGCGGGCAGGTCACCGACGTGCCGGCCGCGGTCAGCAGGGGGTCGTCGATTCGCACGCCGCGGACGGTCACCGCCCCGGTGTTCGTGACGTCGAAGGTGTACCGGATCGCCTTGCCCACGGCGACGCGGGCGGCGTCGGCGTGCTTGACCACCGTCAGGCGCGGCGCGCCGGGCGTGGTGACGGTGTTCGAGTCGCCGCCGATCGGCGTCGGCTCCGCCTCGGGGTCGATCGGGTCCACGACGGTCCCGGTCACGTGGGCCGTGTTGACCGCGTAGCCGCGCCGCGCGTCCGCCATGGTGGTGGTGTACGGCTCGGCGGTACAGGTCATCGTGGCCCCGGCGGCGAGCGTGGTCTTCGGGCAGGTGATGCCCGCGACCTTGGGGTCGGTGACGGTGATGTCGTCGACCGGACCGGTCCCGGTGTTGGTCACCGCGAAGGCGTAGGCGACCGAGTCCCCGACCTTGGCGAAGGACGTGGCGTCCGCCGTCTTGTGGACGGCCAGGGCGCCCTTGCCGGGCACGACGACGGTGTTGGAGTCGCCGCCGACATTCTTCGGGTCGGTGCCCGGGTCCCGCGGGTCGGCCACGGTCCCGGCCACGTGGGCCGTGTTCGTGGCGTAGCCGCGCGCGGCGTCGGCCGCCGTGGTGGCGTATGGGTCGGCCGTGCAGGTCATCGACTCGCCGGCGCCCAGGGTCGTCCTGGGGCAGGTGATGCCCGTGACCTTGGGGTCGGTGACCGCGACGTGGTGCACCGGCGTGGTCCCGGTGTTGGCCACCTCGAAGGTGTAGGCGATCGGGTCCCCAACCGCGGCGAAGGACGTCACGTCCGCCGTTTTGTGGACGCTCAGCCCGGGCGTGCCGGGCGTGATGGCCTCGTTGGAGTCCTCGTCGACCGGGGTCGGGTCGGCGTCGGGGTTTCTCGGGTCGTCCACCAGGCCGGCGACCTTCGCCTGGTTGACCGCGTAGCCGCGGTCCGCGTCGGCCGCCGTGGTGGCGTATGGGTCGGCGGTGCAGGTCATCTGCTCACCGGCGCCCAGGGTGGTCTTCGGGCAGGTGATACCCGTGACCTTCGGGTCGGTGAGGGTGATGTCGTGCACCGGGGCGGTCCCGGTGTTGTCCACCTCGAACCAGTACGTGATGGTGTCGCCGACGGCGGTGAACGACGAGGCGTCGCTCGACTTGTGCACGTTCAGGGCGGGCACGCCCGGGGTGATGACCTTGTTCGAGTCCTGGTCGATCGGAGTCGGGTCGGCGTCGGGGTTTCTCGGGTCGTCCACCAGGCCGGCGACCTTCGCCTGGTTGACCGCGTAGCCGCGGTCCGCGTCGGCCGCCGTGGTGGGGTACGGGTCGGCGGTGCAGGTCATCGACTCGCCGGCGTTCAGCGCGGTCTTGGGGCAGGTGATGCCCGTGACCTTGGGGTCGGTGACCGCGAGGTCGTGGATCGGCGCGGTGCCGGTGTTGGCGACCTCGAAGTTGTAGGCGATGGGGTCGCCGACCTTCGCGAACGACGCCGAGTCGGCCGTCTTGTGGACGCTCAGCCCGGGCGTACCCGGGGTGATGACCTTGTTCGAGTCCTGGTCGATCGGAGTCGGGTCGGCCTCAGGGTCGGTCGGATCGTCGACCAGGCCTGCGAGGTGCGCCGTGTTGACTGCGTAGCCGCGCTCGGCGTCGGCCGCCGTCGTGGGGTACGGATCCGCGGTGCAGGTCATCGACTCGGCGGGCGCCAGGGTGGTCTTCGGGCAGGTGATGCCCGTGACCTTCGGGTCGGTCAGGGCGAGGTCGTGCACCGGTGTCGTGCCCGTATTGGTCACCTCGAAGGTGTAGGCGATCTCGTCGCCGACCTGCACGAAGGAGGCGTTGTCCGCCTTCTTGGCGACCGTGAGCCCGGGCTTGCCCGGGGTGATCACGGGGTCGGAGTCCTCGTCGATCGGGTCCGGGTCGGCGTCGGGGTCGGTCGGGTCGTCGACCAGGCCGGCCACCTTCGCCGTGTTGGTGGCGTAGCCGCGGGCGGCGTCCGCGGCCGTCGTGGGGTACGGGTCCGCGGTGCAGGTCATCGACTCGCCGGCCTTCAATTCGGTCTTGGGGCAGGTGATGCCCGAGACCTTGGGGTCGGTGACGGTGATGTCGTGCACCGGGGCGGTCCCGGTGTTGGTCACCTCGAAGGTGTAGGCGATCTCGTCGCCGACCTCGGCGAAGGACGCGGCGTCCGCCGACTTCTGGACGGCGAGCGCGCCCACGCCCGGCACGATCACGGTGTTGGAGTCGCCGCCGAGGCTCTGCGGGTCGGCGTCGGGATCGGTCGGGTCGTCGACCAGTCCGGCCACGCGGGCCGTGTTGGTGGCGTAGCCGCGCTCGGCGTCGGCCGCGGTGGTGGCGTACGGGTCGGCGGTGCAGGTCATCGACTCGCCGGCGGTCAGCGCGGTCTTGGGGCAGGTGATGCCCGTGACCTTGGGGTCGGTGACGGTGATGTCGTGCACCGGTGAGGTTCCGGAGTTGGTCACTTCGAAGGCGTAGCCGATGGGGTCGCCGACCTTCGCGAACGACGCCGTCGTGGTGCTCTTGGCGACGCTCAGGCCGGGCTCGCCCGGGGTGATGACCTTGTTCGAGTCCTCGTCGATCGGCGTCGGGTCGGCGTCGGGTCGGCGTCGGGGTCGGCCGGGTCGTCGACCAGGCCGGCCACGCGGGCCGTGTTGGTGGCGTAGCCGCGGTCCGCGTCGGCCGTCGTGGTGGTGTAGGGGTCGGCGGTGCAGGTCATCGACTCGCCGGCGGTCAGCGCGGTCTTGGGGCAGGTGATGCCGGAGACCTTCGGGTCGGTGACGGTGAGGTCGTGGATCGGCGCGGTGCCGGTGTTGGCCACCTCGAAGGTGTAGGCGATGGTGTCGCCGACCTTCGCGAACGACGCCGAATCGCTCGCCTTGTGCACGCTCAGGGCGGGCACGCCCGGGGTGATGACCTTGTTCGAGTCCTCGTCGATCGGCGTCGGGTCGGCGTCGGGGTCCGTCGGGTCGTCCACCAGGCCGGCCACGCGGGCCGTGTTGGTGGCGTAGCCGCGGTCCGCGTCGGCCGTTGTGGTGGGGTAGGGGTCGGCGGTGCAGGTCATCGACTCAGCGGGCGCCAGGGTGGTCTTGGGGCAGGTGATGCCCGTGACCTTCGGGTCGGTGACCGCGATGCCGTGGATCGGCGCGGTCCCGGTGTTGGCGACCTCGAAGGTGTAGGCGATGGTGTCGCCGACCTTCGCGAACGACGTCGCGGTGGTGCGCTTGGCGACGCTCAGGCCCGGCTTGCCGGGGGTGATGACCGGGTTCGAGGCCTCGTCGATCGGCGTCGGGTCGGCGTCGGGGTCCGTTGGGTCATCGACGAGGCCGGTGACGCGGGCCGTGTTGGTGGCGTAGCCGCGCTCGGCGTCGGCCGTTGTGGTGGTGTAGGGGTCGGCGGTGCAGGTCATCGACTCGCCGGCGGTCAGCGCGGTCTTGGGGCAGGTGATGCCGGAGACCTTCGGGAGATAGGAAGAGCGTCGTGTAGGGACCGAGGGTTGTCTGTGGGGGAGAGGTAGGGTGGGGGCGGAGCCGCGGGCCGCGGCGGCCGTGGTGGCGGGGTAGGGGTCGGCGGGGCAGGTCATCGACTCGCCGGCGGTCAGCGCGGTCTAGGGGCAGGTGATGCCGGAGACCTTCGGGTCCGTCACCGCGATGTCGTGGATCGGCGCGGTGCCGGTGTTGGCCACCGTGAAGGTGTAGTCGATGGCGTCGCCGACCTGGTCGAACGTGGTCGGGTCAGCGCTCTTGTGCACGTTCAGGGCCGGGACCCCCGGCGTCCGGACGGTGTTGGAGTCCGTGCCGATCGGCGCCGGGTCGGCGTCGGGGTCGGTCGGGTCGTCGACCAGACCGCTGACGTGGGAGGTGTTGGTGGCGTAGCCGCGGTCCGCGTCGGCCGTTGTGGTGGGGTAGGGGTCGGCGGTGCAGGTCATCGACTCGCCGGCGGTCAGCGCGGTCTTGGGGCAGGTGATGCCGGAGACCTTCGGGTCCGTCACCGCGATGTCGTGGATCGGCGCGGTGCCGGTGTTGGCCACCTCGAAGGTGTAGGCGATCGGGTCGCCGACCCTCGCGAACGATGTCGCGGCGGTGCTCTTGTGCACGCTGATCGCCGGCGTGCCGGGCACGATCACCGGGTCGGAGTCGCGGCCGATCGGCGCCGGGTCGGCGTCGGGGTCGCTCGGGTCGTCGACCAGTCCGGCCACGCGGGCCGTGTTGGTGGCGTAGCCCCGGGCGGCGTCGGCCGCCGTGGTGGCGTACGGGTCGGCGGTGCAGGTCATCGACTCGCCGGCGGTCAGCGCGGTCTTGGGGCAGGTGATGCCCGTGACTTTGGGGTCGGTAAGGGCGATGTCGTGGATCGGCGTGGCGCCGGTGTTCGACACCTCGAAGGTGTAGGCGATCGGGTCGCCGACCGCGTTGAACGCCGTCGCGTCCGCGCGCTTTTGCACGTTCAGGCCCGGCTTGCCCGGCGTCACGACGGTGTTCGAGTCCTCGTCGATCGGTGTCGGGTCGGCGTCGGGGTCGCTCGGGTCGTCCACCAGGCCGGCCACGTGGGCCGTGTTCGTGGCGTAGCCCCGGGCGATATCCGCCGCCGTGACGGTGTAGTCAGCCGCGGTGCAGGTCATCGACTCGCCGGCGTCCAGCGCGGTCTTGGGGCAATCGACCCCCGCGACCTGGGGGTCGGTGAGTGCGATGTCGTGGATCGGCGTCGTGCCGGTGTTGGCCACCCTGAACGTGTAGGCGATGGTCTCGCCGACCCGCTCGAACGACGTCACGCTGCTGTTCTTCTGCACGTTCAGGCCCGGCTTTCCGGGCACGATGACGGTGTTTGAGTCGCGGCCGATCGGCGCCGGGTCGGCGTCGGGGTCCGTTGGGTCATCGACCAGGCCGGCGACGTGGGCCTTGTTGGTGGCGTAGCCGCGGGCGGCGTCGGCCGCCGTGGTGGCGTACGGGTCGGCGGTGCAGGTCATCGACTCGCCGGCGTTCAGCGCGGTCTTGGGGCAATCGATCCCCGAAACCTTCGGGTCGGTGAGTGCGATGTCGTGGATCGGCGCGGTGCCGTCGTTCGACACCTCGAAGGTGTAGGCGATGGGGTCGCCGACCGCGTCGAACGTGGTGGCCGCCGTGCTCTTTCGCACGGCGAGGACCGCCTTGCCCGGCACGACGACGGTGTTGGAGTCGCCCCCGAGGCTCTTCGGGTCGCCGGCGGGGTCGGTCGGATCGTCGGCGAGGCCGCTGACGTGGGCGGTGTTGCTGGCGTAGCCGCGGGCGGCGTCGGCCGCCGTCGTGGTGTACGGGTTGGCCGTGCAGGTCATCGACTCGCCCGCGTCCAGGACCGCCTTCGGGCACGTCAGGCCACCGACCCGAGGGTCGGTCAGGACGATGTCGTGGACCGGGGCGGCGCCGGAGTTGGCCACCTCGAAGGTGTAGGCGATCGGGTCGCCGACCTGGTCGAACGAGGTGGCGGTGGTGCGCTTGCGCACGGTCAGGCCGGGCTTGCCGGGCACGACGACGGTGTTGGAGTCGCCACCGACGGCGGTCTTGACGCCGGGGTTCGTCGGGTCGTCGGCGAGGCCGCTGACGTGGGCGGTGTTGGTGGCGTAGCCGCGGGCGGCGTCGGCCGCCGTGGTGGGGTACGGGTCGGCGGTGCAGGTCATCGACTCGCCGGCGGCCAGGTCGGTCTTGGGGCAGGTGATGCCCGCGACCTTGGGATCGGAGACGACGATGTTCTCGATCGGCGTCGTGCCGGTGTTGGTCACTGCGAAGGTGTAGGCGATCTCGTCGCCGACTTGGTCGAACGAGTTCGAGGTCGTGCTCTTGGCCACGCTCAGGCTGGGCTTGCCGGGCACGATGACGGTGTTGGAGTCGGCGCCGACGCCGGCCGGGTCGGCCCCCGGGTCGCGCGGGTCGTCGACGAGGCCGCCGGCGTGGGCCTTGTTGGTGGCGTAGCCGCGGGCGGCGTCGGCCGCCGTTGTGGCGTACGGGTTGGCGGTGCAGGTCATCGACTCGCCGGCGGTCAGCGCGGTCTTGGGGCAGGTGATGCCCGTGACTTTGGGGTCCGTCAGCGCGATGTCGTGGACGGGCGCGGTGCCGGAGTTGGTCACCTCGAAGGTGTAGGCGATCGGGTCGCCGACCCGGGCGAACGAGGTGGCGGTCGTGCTCTTGCGCACGGTCAGGGCGCCCTTGCCGGGCACGATCACGGTGTTGGAGTCGCCGCCGACGGGGAGCGTGTCGCCCGACCCGCCCGCCGGGTCGGCAACGGTGCCGGCGGCGTGGGCGGTGTTCGTGGCATAGCCGCGCTGGGCGTCCGCCGTCGTGGTGGGGTACGGGTCGGCGGTGCAGGTCATCGACTCGCCGGCGGTCAGCGCGGTCTTGGGGCAGGTGATGCCCGTGACCTTGGGGTCGGTCACGACGATGTCGCTCACCGTCGTCGTGCCGGGGTTGGACACCTCGAAGGTGTAGGCGACGGTATCGCCCACCGCGGCAAACGACTGGGCCGAGGTGTTCTTGCGGACGGCGAGGCGGCCCAGGGGCTTTACCGTCTGGTCGAGTTCGGCTTTCGCGTTCCAGGCCGGGGCCTTCGCCTCGTCGTGCAGCGTCGCGGCGGTGGTCACGTCGTGGGCGATCAGGCGGTAGCTGAACGTGACGGACTGGCCGGCCGCGACGTTGCCGGTCCAGGTGATCTGCTGCGCGGCGGCGTCGAAGGCGACCGTGCCCGAGCTCGCCTGCAGCGAGGACTCGTCGAGGTCCGCGTTGGCGAGCACCCCGGACAGGTCGTCGGTCACGGTCTGCGCGACGAGGTCGACGACGCCGGTGTTGCGCGCGGTGACGGCGTGCGTGGTCGGCTGCCGGCCGAGCAGGGTGGTGTCGGCGGAGGTCTTGGAGATCACCAGGCCGGTTGCGTTGAGCGTCACGGTGGACGTCGTCGCAGACGCGTCGACGTCGGTGAAGGTCCACTCGTCGATGACGCGGTTGTCGCCCCAGGTGTTGGTGGTGTTGTTCGGCGTCCCCCAACCGTGCGTCGGTTGCGCCGTGACGTTCTCGCCGGTCAGGGCCGGCAGGGAGCCCTGGCAGGTAACCTTCGCGCCCCCGTTCGCCGTGCACAGGTCGGACAGTGCGGAGTCGTCCCAGTAGAGCCCGGCGTTCTGTCCCGCCCTCGTCCCCGTCAGCGCGGTTACGGTGCGACCGCCACGAAGCTCGACGTCGACCTGCGGGAAGTGGACCTCCGCGGCGGCGTCCATGGTCACTTTCGCCGCGATGGGCTTGGTGAGGCTGATCGGATTGCCGTTCGCGTCGCGCCCGTCCCAGGGGATCGACGCCGTGCCGAGTCCGGCGCTGAGCCGCATTGTGACGTCGGCGGGGCCGGTGAAGGATCCGTTGTTGTCGGTGTCGATCCGCAGCGTGAGCCGACCGTCCTGCCCGGTGACGTTCGTCGTGAACGTGCCGCCGTAGTTGGCCCCGGACGCGGTCTGGGTGTAGGCGAGTTGGCTCAGGGCCGGGTTCTGGAACGGCTTGTAGACCCAGCGGGTGGTCCCGTCATACCACTGCGCGGTCGCCGGCATGCCGGCATCCGGGGCGGCGAAGAAAGCCCGGTATTGGATCGCATTGGGGCAGGTGCGGCCCTCCTCGTACGTGCCCGCCCGCACTTCCGATTGCTCGACGGACCGGTGCACGGACACACACGAAGGGTCCGTATTGCCGAGATTATTGGCATAGGTGCTCGACATGACGCCGTTGAACGGCGACGCGTGCGTCTTGTACTGGGCGCCGTTGGGGCCGAGCCAGTACAGCGTCTGATCCGCCGCGGCGTACTGGTTCTCGTCGTAGTGGTCGGTCCACACTCGCCCGTTCTTCACGGTGCCGGCGGAGTTGGCGACATTGATGGCCCAGGACTGCACCTGCCAGGAGGCAGGCGGCGTGCTTGCCGGGACACCGACGGCGTCCAGCAGCACCGGCTTGATCTTCCAGACGCCCGGCGTCGGGCTGCTGGCGCCGGAGAAGTTCACCGCGTGGGCGGCGCCGTCGGCGACCCACGGCGTCGACGACTGGGAGGTGACACCCGCCGGTGAGACCAACTCGATCCCGATCCGCGGGGTGTACTGCGTGGAGCGACCGCGGAAGGTGAGCGAAACGCCGATGTGCTCGCCCGGCCCCACGTAGGCATTCCACTCCTGGGTGAAGTCGACCGGTCCCGCGCTGTCGCCGACATCGGCCACCGCCGAAACGGAGTTGACCGCCACGAGGCCGGCCCCCATCACGAGGGTGAAGGCAAGCAACCGCGAGACGCGGCTTCGAAGTCTGTTCATGCCCGACGTGCGGCCTGCAGCGGGGCTGCGGCCGCATCTCCTTCCGATCAAGGTCCGCATTCGGTTGGCGTAGTCACTGGGTGGGGTCACCCGAGCCGGCGGTTCGAGGGATACACGTCGTACCCTCGTCGACGGTGACGGCCCGCCGGGGGCGCCGCCCTCGGCGCAGGCGGGGAGGGGCGGCGGGTCGATCAGTGGATGTCCGACAAGTCGCGCGCCGGCGCCCGGATGGAACAGCGGGGGCGGGCGGTGGTGGCTGGACTCGGGTCGATGCGTCGTGGGCGCTGTGTGATCGGTCACATGCGGTGCGTCGCGCGCCGGTCACGGCGCCGATGGCCGCGCGCCGCGGCCGCGCCGGTCCGGCCGCCCGCCGACCAGCCGACCCCAGAATTCGGAATCACTCAGCTGCGGTCCGGTTCCGGTCGCGGCTGGGCTGCACGCGCTTCGGTTCGCCGGGCATCTTGGGGTACTCGGGCGGATACGGCAGGTCGCCGAGGTCGTGCTCGGCCTCGTCCCGGCGGGACAGGTCCAGGGCGGCGTCGAGCGAGCCGCCGTCGTCGGGCCGATCGGCGCGCAGCGCCGCGAACAGGTCGCCGACCTCGGCGAACCGCCCCGGCATCGTCGTGACGTCGAAGTCGTCGGGGCGAACCTCGCCCACCTCGTCCCAGCGCAGCGGAGCGGAGACGGTCGCCCGGGAGTTGGCCCGCACGGAGTACGCCGAGGCGATGGTCCGGTCCCGGGCCATCTGGTTGTAGTCCACGAAGATCCGCGCGCCGCGCTCCTCCTTCCACCACTTGGTGGTGACCTGATCCGGCAGCCGGCGCTCCAACTCGCGCCCGATGGCGATCGTCGCCCGCCGCGCCTCGACGAAGGTCCAGCGCGGCGCAATGGGGACAAAGACGTGCAGCCCCCGCCCGCCCGACGTCTTGGGCCACCCGGTCAGGCCCAACTCGCCGAGGATCTCGCGCAGGTGCGGGGCGACGCGGGCGGCGTCGGCGTAGTCCGTCCCCGGCTGGGGGTCCAGGTCGATCCGCAACTGATCGGGCCGTTCGACGTCGCCGGAGCGCACCGGCCAGGGGTGGAACGTGAGCGTGCCCAGGTTGGCGGCCCAGACGACGACGGCGAGTTCGTCCGGACAGACCTCGTCGGCCGTGCGCCCGGACGGGAAGGAGATGGTGGCGCTGCGGACGTAGGCCGGCGCGCCCGCCGGGACCCGCTTCTGGTAGAACGCGTCGCCTCTCGGGTCGGTGCGGGTGGCGCGCTTGGCGTCCTCCCGGAAGCCCTTCGGCCAGCGCTCGAGGGTGGTCGGGCGGTCGACGAGGGCGCCGACGATGCCGTCGCCGACGGCCATGAAGTACCGGACCACGTCGAGCTTGGTCAGCCCCCGGTCGGGGAAGACCATCCGATCTGGGCTGGTGACGCGTACGTCCCGCCCGTCGATGTCGAGGTGCACCGCCTGGTCCGCACTGGCCATACCTTCACGGTAACCGCGCGGCGGCGTCGACGGGCGGTGGGGGCGGGCGGACGCCCGGGCCGCGGCGAGGGCGGCCCGGGCCTGGGCGCGTTGGGGCCAGCGGTAGCGCAGTTCGAGCGACCGGGCGGCGTGGGCGAGGTCGAGCGCGAGGTCGTCCTGGAGCGTGCGCAGGATCGCGACGGCGGCCGATTGGGGGAGGCGGCCGGCGACATCGAGTGCGGTGCGCAACGCGACGGTGATCTGGACGCCCGCGAGCGTGAGCCGTTCGGTGTGCAGGACGGTGCCCTGTCGGGAGCGGACGCGCGTCGACAACGCCGGCCTGCGGACCCCGGGCGGATAGATGACGTCGAGCGTCTGCGGCGGCCCGACGCCGCAGAGCACCCAGGCGGCGGCCGGGCCGGCGACGACGGTCCCCGCCGGCACGAGCGGCGCGATGGCTTGCGCGCGGACCTCGGCCGTGACCTCGGTTCGGACCGGGACCGCCGTCGAACCCCACAGCGGGACCAGCACTCGTTCCCGGACCAGTTGCTGCCAGGCGGGATACCCGCCGACGGCCGCCGGCGCCACCAGCAACGGCACCGGCGGCTCGGCGTCGAAGGGTAATCCGAGCGGGCTCACTGGTCCACCGTGGCCCGCCGACCGGACGGACTCAAGCCGCGGTCGGCGGGCTGTGGACAAGCGGCGCGGAACGCGTCAGCCGCGCGATTCCTCGGCCGCTCGGATGACCTGCTCGAGCCACGACCGCCGGGCGTCGAGCGCGGCCTGGACCTCGGTCGCCCTGCGGGCGTCCCCCTTCGCCTTCGCCTGGGCGAGGTCCGCCTCGAGGCCGGCGATCGCCGTCTCCAACTGCGAGGCCGCGCCCTCGGCGCGGGCCCGGGTCTCGGGGTTGGTCCGCACCCACTGGGCCTGCTCGGCGTCGCGGATGGCCGTCTCGACGGCGCGCAGCCGGCCCTCGACCCGCTGGATGTCGGCCCGGGGGACGTGTCCGATCTCCTCCCACCGGTCGTGGATGGATCGGATCGCCGACTTCGCGGCGCCGAGGTTCCGGACCGGCAGCAGCGCCTCCGCCTCCGCCAGGAGTTCCTCCTTGCGGTGCAGGTTGGTCGCATGCTGGGCGTCGGTGGCGGCGCCGGCCGAGTCCCGGGACTGGAAGAAGGCGTCCTGCGCCGCCCGGAACCGGGCCCACAGGGCGTCGTCGTCGCGGCGGCTGGCCCGGCCGGCGGCCTTCCACCGCGCCATGAGGTCGCGGTACGCCCCCGCGGTGGCCCCCCAGTCGGTGCTCCCGGACAGCGCCTCCGCCTCGGCCACCAGCGCCTCCTTGGCCGCCTTGGCGGCCGCGTTGCGCTGCTCGAGTTCGGCGAAGTAGTGACGACGCTCGCGGTCGAAGGCGGTCCGGGCGTGGCTGAACCGTCGCCACAGCGCCTCCTCCGCCGCGCGGTCGATGCGCGGACCGGAGCGCTGGGACTCCTTCCAGCGCTCGAGCAGGGCGCGCAGTTCCTCGCCCGCCGGGCGCCACTGCATCTTGGTCGGGTCGGTCGCGGCAATCCGCTCGGCCGCCTCGATGATCTCCGTGCGGGCCGCGAGGGCGGCCTCGCGCGCGGCGGCACGCTCCGCCTCGAGCTCGGCGCGGCGGCCCTGGGCCGCCTTCCGGGCGGCGGCGACCCGCTCCCGCAGGCCGTCCAGGTCGCCGACGGCGGACGGCTCGGCGGTCTCGGTGGTCAGCTTGGCGAGCGTCGAGTCGATCTCCCGGACGGACAGGTCGGTGCCGGTCAGGCGCGTCTCGAAGAGAGCGACCTTGCCCACGAGATCCAGGTAACGCCGTACGTACAGGCCGAGCGCCTCGTCCCCCGAGACGCCGGGGAACTGGCCGACGACGCGCTCACCCGCGGCCTCGCGCACCCACACGGTGCCGTCCTCGTCCACCCGCCCGAACTCGCGGGCGGCGCGGGCGGCGGC